>JBHHXL010000095.1:0-13624 GCA_046757065.1 Anaerolineae bacterium | reverse complement strand
ACTAAAACTAACGCCACTCAATGATGATACTGCCGTACTCATCCACCTGGCCGCGCGCGCCGGGCGGGATGACCGTCGTCGAGGCGATCTCCTCCACCAGGGCCGGGCCGCTGATCGTTGCCCCGGAGGACAGCTTGTTCCGGTCGAAGATGGGCGTATCGACGAAGCCCGGCCCGGAAAAATAGACCGATTGCCCGCCCTTGACCGCCTCCGGCATCGATCCGCCGCCGGCCACGGCTCGCGCCAGCTCGACCTGCGGCACGAGCCCGATGGCCGTCACCCGCAGGTTGATGAACTCGACCTTTTCATCGACCGAGCCGTAGGCGTAGACCTGGTGGTGCAGTTGGTGGAAGGTGTCGATCACCTGCCGCACGGTCTCGCCGGTCAGGGGGCCGTCGCCGGGCACGGGCGTATTCAACTCGTAGGACTGGCCCTCGTAGCGCAAATCCGCCGAGCGCACCAGGCGGATGTTCTCTTGCGGAACGTGCTGGGCGCGGAGTTGGGCCTGGCCCTGCGCCTCCAGCCCGGCAAATTGCGCCTCCAGGTCCGAGGCAACCGCCGTCTCTTCGTTAACGGCGACCGTGGCTACGTAGTCGTAGCGGGTGTTGGCCACCAACAAGCCCACCGCCGAGAGCGTGCCCGGATAGGGCGGGACGATGACGCGCTTCATATCCAGTTCCTGGGCCAGGTCCACGGCGTGCAGTGGCCCCGCGCCGCCGTAGGGCAGCAGAGTGAACTCGCGCACGTCCAGCCCCTTCTCGACGGTGTTGGTGCTGATACCGCGCACCATGTTGGCGTTGACCACGCGGATGATCCCCGCCGCAGCGTCTTCCACGGACAGGCCCAGCGGCTCGGCCACGTGTTCCTGGATGGCCCGCCGGGCGCGGTCCACATCTAACTTCATCTCGCCCCCCAGGAAATAGTCGGGGTTGAGGCGACCCAGGACCAGGTTGGCATCGGTCACGGTTGGGCGTGCGCCCCGGCCGTAGCAGGCCGGACCGGGGTCCGCGCCGGCGCTTTCCGGCCCAACGTTGAGCGCGCCCCCCCGGTCCACCCAGGCCAGGCTGCCCCCGCCCGCGCCGATGGCGTGCACGTCGAGCATTGGGATTTTGACCGGGTAGCCCTCAAATTCCCCTTCGGAGGAGGTGCGCGGCTCGCCGCCGACGATCAGCCCGATGTCGAAGCTGGTGCCGCCCATATCGACGCCGACGATATGCTCGTCGCCGGCCAGCCGGCCGACATAAGCCGCGGCCAGCGCGCCCCCCGCCGGCCCGGAGTTGACTATGTTCACGGCCCGCCCTTTGGCATCCTCGATGGTCATCGAGCCGCCGCTGGCCTGCATAATGCGCAAATCGACCTGGCCGTAACGCCGGTTTAATTCGCCCACCAGGCTGTCCAGGTAGTGTTCGATGACCGGTTGCAAGTAGGCGTTGATCACCGTCGTCGAGGTGCGCTCGTATTCCCGGAACTCCGGCGCGATTTCGGAGGAGAGCGACACGGAGACGCCGGGGAACAGCTCGTGGCACAGCTCCCGGATGCGGCGCTCGTGGCTTGGGTTGCGGAAGCCGAAGATGAGGGCGACGGCAATGGCCTCGACCTCCTGCTCCCGCAGATAGGTGATGGCCCGCCGGGCGCTGTCCTCATCCAGAGGCCGGACCACCTCCCCGCCCGCGCCGGTGCGCTCGCTGGCTTCGACCCGCAAGTAGCGCGGCACCAGCGGCTCCGGCAAATCGACGAAGATGTCGTACAGCCCGGCGTCGGGGCGCTCGATGCGGGCAATCTCCAGCACATCCCGGAAGCCCTCGGTGGTGATCAGCCCGGTGCGCGCGCCCTTGCGCTCGATCAGGGCGTTGGTGCCGGTCGTCGTGCCGTGGACGATGTAATTGATTTGATCGGCCTTCGCCGCGGCCATCTGCAAAATCTTCTCCAGACCGTTGATGACGCCCACGGCCCGGTTGTCTGGGGTGGTCAGGGTTTTCGTATAGTGGATTTGGCCTGTTGTATCGTCGATGAGGACTACGTCGGTGAACGTGCCGCCGACGTCGATACCAATGCGCATAATGCTGCCTCCGTACAAAATCTAAATTGCGCCTTGCTCCAACACCTTTCAAATAAGCGGCGTAGAGAGGACTATCAGCGGATGGCCTTCGGCCTAGCGGATTAGCTGATGCCCCTTTGCGCGGAGTCTATCCGTTAATCCGCTCGGCGGAGCCGTCCGCTGAGCATCCTCCCCCGACCTGAAAGGCAATCTTATTCGAAAGGTATCGCGCCTAGCTCGCGCAGCGCGGCGATTTCCTCTTTTGAATAGCCTAACAATTCGGCCAACACCTGTTCGGTGTGCTGGCCCAGGAGCGGCGGAGGGGCAAACATCTCCTCGACCCCTTCAACTTTGATGGGGTTGCCGATCACCTCTAGAGGGCCGATGGTGGGATGCTCGACCGTCAGGCGCATGCGGCGAGCCTGAACCTGGGGGTCATCCAGCACCTGGTCGATGCGCTGCACCGGGTTGGCCGGCACGCCCGCCCGTTGCAGGCGGGCCATCCATTCGGCGGTGGAGCGGGTTTGAAAGGTCTCGGCCAGCAGGGCGTTGAGCGCGTCGCGGTTCTGGCGGCGGTCCTCGTTGGTGGCGAAGTGGGGGTCGTCAATCAGGCTTTCCAGCTCCAACGCCCGGCAGAAGTCGGACCAGAACCGCTCGGTGAAAACGGCTACTACCAGGTAGCCGTCGGCAGTAGCGAAAGCATTGTAGGGCACGACGTTCTCGTGTTGCGCCCCCCAGGGCTGGGGCACAACGCCGCCCACCAGGTAGTATTGGGCCAGGTAAGTCAGCAGCGAAACCTGCCCGTCCAGCAGACTGATGTCCAGGTGCGCGCCCTGGCCCGTCTGCGCCCGCCGGTGGAGGGCCGCGGCCACGGCCATCGCCCCGAACATCCCGCCGGCCAGATCGGCCACCGGCAGCCCCATACGGACCGGCACGCGTCCCCGCTCGCCGGTGACGCTCATGCCCCCGCCGAGGGCTTGCAAAGCCAGGTCGAAGGCCGGTTGTTCCCGGCGCGGGCCATCTTGCCCGTAGCCGGAGATGCTGCATACGATGATGTCCGGCTTGAGTCCTTTGAGGGTTTCATAGGTGCAGCCCAGCCGGTCCATCACCCCAGGGCGGAAATTTTCCAGGACCACGTCGGCCACGGCCACCAGGTCGAAAAAGACCTGCCGCCCCGCCGCCGTTTTCAAATCGAGGGTGACGCTCTTTTTACCGCGATTGGCGCTCAGGAAGTAGGCGCTCTCGCCCTCGATGAAGTGCGGCCCCATCTGGCGCATCGGATCGCCCGCTGGAGCCTCGATCTTGATGATCTCCGCCCCCATATCGGCCAGAAGCTGCGCGCCGTAAGGCCCGGCCAGCATACGGGTCAGGTCAAGGACGCGGACGCCGGAGAGTAAGGGTTGCACTTGGGTTTTGCCTCAACGTTTGTAACTGGTGATTGGTTGACTGGGTACTGGTTGACCGGTAACGAGTTAACCAGCCTACCGCTCTACTGTCACCAACCATCATCGCTTGCCCAAATAAGCCGCCTGCACCCGCTCGTCGGCGACGAGTTGGGCGGCGGTGCCTTCCAGGGCAATCTTGCCCGTTTCCAGCACGTAGCCCCGGTCGGCAACGCTGAGGGCGGCCCGGGCGTTTTGCTCGACCAGGAGCATAGTGGTGCCCTGGTTACGCAGATCGGCCATCACCTGAAAAATCTCCTGAACCAGCAGCGGGGCCAGGCCCAGCGACGGCTCGTCGAGGAGGAGCAGGCGGGGGCGGGCGATCAGGCCGCGACCGATGGCCAGCATTTGCTGCTCGCCGCCGGAGAGGGTGCCGGCGGCCTGATTGCGCCGCTCGCGCAAACGGGGGAAATACCGGTAAACCTCTTCGATGTCGGTTTCAATAGAGGCCCGGCCGTCGCGGCGGTAGCGGCTGTAGCCCCCCAAAATCAGATTGTCGAGGACCGTCATCGTGGCGAAGACCTGTCGCCGCTCCGGGACGTGGCTGATGCCACGTTGAACCACCTGCGTTGGCGAGGCGCGGTGGAGGGGCCGGTTCTCAAACCGGATTTCGCCGCTCCGGGCCGGCGTCAGGCCGGAGATGGTGTTCAGCAGGGTCGTTTTGCCCGCGCCGTTGGCCCCGATCAGGGCCACAATCTCGCCCTCGTTGACGTGCAGAGAAACCTCTTTCAAGGCTTGAATGTTCCCGTAAAAGGTGCTGACGCCGTTGACCTCAAGCATGAGGCGTCTCCTCAAGCAAATGGCTCAGGTCCCACACCGACTCGTCGCCCAGGTAAGCGCGAATGACCTCGTCGTTGGACTGGATTTCGGCGGGGGCGCCTTCGGCCAGTTTCTGGCCGTAGTGCAGGACGACGATCCGGTCGGCGACGGTCATCACCATATCCATATCGTGTTCGACGAGCAGGACCGCCACTCCCTGATCGCGGATGCGGCGGATGAGTTCAACCAACGCCTCCACTTCTTGCGTCACCAGGCCGGCGGCCGGCTCATCGAGCATAAGAAGCTGCGGTTCCATAGCCAGGCTCCGGGCGATTTCCACCAGACGCTGCTGTCCAAAGGAGAGGGCGCTGGCCATCGCGTCAGCCTTATCCGCCAGACCAACCATCTCCAGAAAGTGGTGCGCTTCTTCGCGCACGCGCTTTTCCTCGGCCAGGGCCGAGGGCCAGCGCAGGGCCGCGGCCAGCATCCCCGTCCGCGTTTGGGTGTGGCGGCCCACCATGATATTCTCCAAAACGGTCATATTGCCGAAGATTTGCAGGTTCTGGAAGGTGCGAGCCAGGCCCTTGAGGGCGATGACCGATGGCAGCAGGCCGGTGATCGGCTGGCCCCTCAAGCGAATATCGCCGCTGTCCAGGGGGTAGATGCCGGAGATCAAGTTGAAGATAGTGGTTTTGCCCGCCCCATTGGGGCCGATGATAGCCAGAATCTCCTGCGCGCCGACGGAGAAGCTCACGTCGTTGACGGCCAGCAGCCCGCCGAATTCCTTGTGGATTTTGTTGACTTCGAGGATAGGTGTTTGGTCCAAAGGATACCTCGGTTGACTATTCACAATTACTATTGCGTTTGCCGTTCGTCCACCACCCGCACGGCCTTGCCCGGCAGGCGCTCGATGGCCCCGACCGGAACCAGGTCCACGCGGTCGGCGTGCAGGCCGATCAGGTCAAAGATTTCCTCGCGCAGGCGGGCGGCCAACGCTTCGTTGCCCGGTTCGAGCGTCTCCACGGTCAGTCCGATCCGGTCCTTGCCTGCCTCTTTACTTACGTGAATCTGGTAATCGGTGGCCACATCCCGGTGGCGCAGCAGAATACTCTCCACCTGGCGCGGGTAGAAGTTGACCCCCTTGACCTTGAGCATGTCGTCGGTGCGGTACTTGAGGCGCTCCACCCGCAGGTGGGTGCGGCCGCAGGAACACGGCTTGCGGCTGCGAACGGCGGTGATGTCGCGGGTGCGGAAGCGGATCAGGGGCAATGCCTCGCGGGTCAGGGTGGTGACCACCATCTCGCCGGGCTGGCCGTCGGGGACCGGTTGGCCGGTTTCGGGGTCGATCATTTCGATGAGATAATGGTCCTCCCAGACGTGGATGCCGTCGCGGGCGGGGCAATCAAGCCCCATACCGACCCCCGCCGTCTCGGTCATGCCGATAATATCGAAGGTGGTGATGCCCATCTCCGTTTCGATGCGCCCGCGCAATTCGTCACTCCAGACCTCGGCTCCAAAGATGCCGACGCGCAGGTTGGTATCCCGCCGGAAATCGAAGCCCTCTTGCCGGGCCACCTCCATCAGGCGCAGGGGATAGGAGGCGATGGCGGCAATGGCCGTGGTGCCGAGTTCCTTCATGAACCGCAATTGCAGGCCGCTCCGCCCCGCCCCGATGGGGATGATCATGGCCTTGATGGCCGACGCGCCGTAATGGAAGCCAAAACCGCCGTTGAACAGGCCGAAGGAGGGGGTGATCTGGATGACGTCCTCCGAGGTGACCCCGGCGGCGCTCAGGCAGCGGGCCATAATCTCGCCCCACTGTTCGATGTCGGCCTCGGTGTGGGGGCAGATGACGGGCGTGCCCGTCGTGCCGGAGCTCATATGCATGCGCATAAAGCTGGCGCGGGGCGCGCAGGCGTAGCGGTAGGGATACCCCCGGCGCAGGTCTTCTTTGCTCATAAATGGAAATTGCACCAGGTCCGGTAAAGCCCCTATATCTTTCGCGCCCAGGCCACCCAGGTGCTCAACGTAGGCGGGGTTGGCGGCGTGGATACGCTCCAGGGTCTCCCGCAGGCGGGTCAGTTGCAGGTCCTGTATTTTGGTTTGGGGCAAAGTTTCCAGATCGGGTTGGTACATGCGGATTGTCTCTTTCCCGGCATATTTCAGCGTCATAGCAGTTGGCCTTCTCTTTTCACGTTCCGATACAGTTGGAGACTCCCGTAATCGAATTCGTCCATAGCTGCGGGTTTGGCGGAGATCAGATGTTCCGACTCTAGTTGTATTGGATAAAGCAAATCGATAATTCGACGTAACTCATAAAAGTAGTCAAATGGCTTGCTCAGCAGAACGAGTAGATCAATGTCACTGTCTAAACTTGCTTGGTCGCGGGCCACAGACCCATACAGAATTAAACCCTCAAACCGTGGGCCATAGTGATTCTCAAGAATGCTTTTACATCTCCGCGCTATATCAATTGCTGCCATTTTCATTTCACTTCACAATCTCCAGGATCTGCTTGAACTGCGTCCCCTCTGCCACCTTGAGCAATTCAAACAGGGCCGTTTCCGCGCTGGTCAGGCGCGCGCCGGCCTCCTTCATCCTCTCCAGGCCAATCTGCCGGTTCTCCGCCGTCCTGGAGGAAACCGCGTCGGTCACAATCTGGACCTCATAGCCCAATTCCAGCAAATCCAGGGTCGTCTGGTAAACGCAGACGTGGGTTTCGATGCCTGCCACCAAAACCTGCCGGCGGTTCAAAGCATTGAGTGCCTGCACAAAGCGATCGCTGCCGCAGCAACTGAAGCTGAGCTTGCTGATGGGCTGAGCGCCGGCTAAATGACGGGCGACCTCAGGGATGGTTGGCCCTAAACCGTCGGGGTTCTGCTCCGCCCACAGGATAGGAACCTGCAAGACCTGCGCGCCCTTGATGATCTTCTGCAGGTTCTCAAAGAGCGCGTCTTTGCCGTGCATCAGATGGGCCAGTTTGCCCTGAACATCGACAACGAGCAAAACGGTGTTCTCTACGGCCAGCATTTTACGGCGGACTCCCACGGCGGCGTCAGGCCTCGACCGGGGCCCGGCCTCGGACCCGCCGCCGGAAGAAATTGACCAGCCCGGTGAACAAGCCCTCGGGGGAAAAGATCATAATGAGCATCAAGAGCAGGCCAAAGGCGATGATCTCTTGCTCGCCGGAAGCATTGGGGATGATGGCTTTGATGGCTGTGCGCAAGTATTGTTCGATCAAGATAACGATTCCTGCGCCAAAAAGCGCGCCCCAGACGCTGGCCAGCCCGCCGACGACGGCCATTACCACCAGCTCAATTGAAACGCCAATGCCAAATGACGACGGGCCGATGAAGCCCAGGTAGGTGGCATGTAGCCCCCCGGCCAACCCGCTATAAGCGGCGCTGAGCGCGAACACCTTGAGTTTGAAAGCATTGGTATCAACCCCAACGGTCTCGGCGGCCACTTCGCTGGCGTGTAAGGCCCGCATCGCTCGTCCGATGCGCGAGTTGACGATGTTTAGCGACAGAGCGATCACAATCAGGGCGAAGAACCAGAACAGGTAAAAATAATGGGTGTCGGTGGTGAGCGTAAACGGCCCGATTGTAAAATCTGGAATGCTCCGAAAGCCGGACGGCCCGCCAGTCCATTCGACCTCCTGGGTCAACACCAGGAACAGAATAATATTCATCCCCAGGGTAGCCATCGCCAGGTAATGACCCCGCAGCCGGAAGATCAACAGGCCGACCAGATAAGCCACCCCGGCCGAGAACAGGATGCCGATCAGCAGGGCCAGCCAGGGGGGAATGGCAAAGCGAGTGGTCAGGATGGCGATGGAGTAGGCTCCAATGCCAAAAAAGGTGGCCTGCCCCAGCGAAATCTGACCGGCGTAGCCCATGAGCAGGGAGAGGCCAATTGTGAGAATGGTGAACTGGGCTACGAAGGTTAAGATCGACAAGATGTAATTGTTTTCGATGCTGAAGGGTATCAGCGCCAGCACGACGGCCAGGATGGCAATGCCCAACGCGTTGGGAGATCGGCGGATCAGATTTAGCATATGCACCTCACAATCCGGCCTCCTCAACGGCCGCTGTCCGGCCGCGAAGCAAGCCACCCACCCGGATGGCTAAAATGATGAACAGGATAATAAATGCCACCGCGTCTTTGTAGCCGGATGAGATCAGCCCGGCCCCAAACGATTCCAGAATCCCCAGGAATAGGCCGCCAAGCACGGCCCCCAGCGGATTGGACAGCCCGCCCACAATAGCCGCGACAAAGCCTTTCAGCGACAGGATCAATCCCCGGTCGTAGGTCATAAAGGTGGCGGGGGTGATGACGATGCCGGCAATGGCCGTGGTGGCCGCGCTTAGACCGAAGGCCAGCAAGGCCATACGGCGGGTGTTGATGCCCATAAGCTGCGCCGCGTTGGGATTGGCCGCAGAAGCGCGCAGGGCCTTGCCCATAAGGGTGTAGTTGAAAAACAGATAGAGCACCGCCAACAGCACGGCGGCAACGGCGATCACCCACACGCTTTGGCGCGTAAGAATCGCGCCAAAGATTCTGAAAGGAGCGCCCTTGGTAAAGACCGGCAGGCGGGACGGGTCGGTTCCCCAAACCAGCAGGGCCATCCCGCGGAAGGCAAAAGCCGCGCCAATGGTGATGATGATCATGCTGAGCACTGAGGCATTTCGGGCCGTTTGGATGCCGATTCGATATAGCAACAGACCCAGCAGCGAGGCTACGATCACCCCGAAGAGGGCAGCCAGCGGTAGCGGCCAACCCAGATCGAGTTCCACGTTGCCGCTCAATAGCCTGACCTTCTGAAACACGGTGATGGCCGTAAACGCGCCGTAGACGGCAAACTCACCCTGGGCGAAGTTGATAATGCCGGTGACATTATAAATCGTGACGAAGCCTAAGGCAATCAGGGCGTAGATGCTGCCCACGGTGATGCCGGAAACCAGAAACTGGACGAGTTGATCTTGGAGAGTCAAGCCCGCCTCCTTGAGATCGACCGAAAAACTCAGGATTCAACCGCATAGTAGGAGTCCGGAATGCATCACCTGCACTTGCGCGCAGGTGCAAGTGTCCGGACTCCTACGGTTGTTTGAAACGCATTACGCCATATTGCGACTCAGGAATTGTCCGCGAATAATCTTGTACTCTTGCCAGGGAATATCCTACAAAAGTGATGGGATGGTTCAGGACAAAGGTAACACTTTTTCGCTGGGACAAAGGACCAATGACGAAAGACGAAAAGATTTGAGCAGTACTTCGTCATTCGTCTTCCGTCCCTCGTCTGACGATTGTAACCTTGTTTAGGCCTGCCTCTGAACCATCTCAAAATGCCAGATTATTTCTGAACAACCGCTAAGGCGCATTGGTGTATTCTTCAGGTGCGATATACACCCAGCCCCCATCCTTGATCTCGACCAGCACCAGCGATTCTTTGCCGATGCCGTTGTGGTCTTGGTCCGATAGGTTGAACACCCCGGAGATACCGGCGAAGTTCTGGATGCTCTCCAGGTAGTCGCGGATGGCCGCCGGGTCGGGGCCGACCGCTTGCAAGGCCGAGAAGGCCATCTGCATCGAGTCCCAGGCGTGCCCGCCGAAGGTGCTGGGCGTGGCCCCGCCGGTGAACTCGGTGTAGTCGGCAATGTACTGGGTCAGGACCCCTTTCTGGGGATCGGTCGCCGGCAGGTCGTCGAAGACCAGCAGCTTGCCGATGGGGAAGAGGACGCCCTCGGCGGCCTCGCCTGCCAGGTCGATGAAGGCCCGGTTGCCGATGCCGTGGTTGTGGACGATGGGGACGTCGAGGCCCAGATCACGGTACTGGACGGTCAGCGGCGCACCCTCGCCGGGTGTGGCGTGGACGATCAACGCCTCCGCCCCCGAACCGGCAATCTGGGTCAACTGGGCCGAGAAGTCGGTGTCGCCCGGCTCGAACGTGCCCTCCCAGACGATTTCGATGCCCAGGTCGGCGGCCACCGTTTGCAAAGCCCCCATCGAGTCAACGCCGAAGCCGTTGTTGACTCCAAACGAAGCGATCTTGGTGATTCCCCGGGCCACCATCCAGTCGCCTTGAACTTGAGCCACGGGCAGGTTGGTCTGCGGGGTCTTGAAGATCCAGTGGCGTTCCTCGACCGGCTGGATGATGGCGCTGGAGGAGGCGTTGGAGATGAAGGGCACTTCGGCCTCGGTTACGGTGTCGATGACGGCGATGCTGATGCCGCTGGCCGTGCCACCGACAATGATGGGAACGTTGTCTTCCTCGATGAATTTCTTAACGATCAGCACCGCTTCGGTGGCGTCGGTCTGGTCATCCTCGATGGTGGCTTCGATGGGGTGCAGCTTGCCGTCCGGGCCAAGCAACCCGCCCCGGGCGTTGACCTGCTCGATCAGCATCATGGCCGTATCGCGTTCCGGGACGCCCAAAGAAGAAGCCGGGCCGGTGATGGAGAAGAAAATCCCAATCTTGTAGGGTTCGCCGGTCTCGCGCGGCTTGAAGCCGGAGGGCGCTTCGGCATAGAGCGCCGGGGGCACGTACTCCCAGCCCCCATCCTTGATCTCGACCAGCACCAGCGTCTCTTTGCCGATGCCGTTGTGGTCTTGGTCAGACAGGTTGAACACCCCAGAGATACCGGCGAAGTTCTGGATGCTCTCCAGGTAGTCGCGGATGGCTGCCGGGTCGGGGCCGACCGCTTGCAAAGCCATAATCGCCATCTGCATCGAGTCCCAGGCGTGCCCGCCGAAGGTGCTGGGCGTGGCCCCGCCGGTGAACTCGGTGTAGTCGGCAATGTACTGGGTCAGGACCCCTTTCTGGGGATCGGTCGCCGGCAGGTCGTCGAAGACCAGCAGCTTGCCGATGGGGAAGAGGACGCCCTCGGCGGCCTCGCCTGCCAGGTCGATGAAGGCCCGGTTGCCGATGCCGTGGTTGTGGACGATGGGGACGTCGAGGCCCAGATCACGGTACTGGACGGTCAGCGGCGCACCCTCGCCGGGTGTGGCGTGGACGATCAACGCCTCCGCCCCCGAACCGGCAATCTGGGTCAACTGGGCCGAGAAGTCGGTGTCGCCCGGCTCGAACGTGCCCTCCCAGACGATTTCGATGCCCAGGTCGGCGGCCACCGTTTGCAAAGCCCCCATCGAGTCAACGCCGAAGCCGTTGTTGACTCCAAACGAAGCGATCTTGGTGATTCCCCGGGCCACCATCCAGTCGCCTTGAACTTGAGCCACGGGCAGGTTGGTCTGCGGGGTCTTGAAGATCCAGTGGCGTTCCTCGACCGGCTGGATGATGGCGCTGGAGGAGGCGTTGGAGATGAAGGGCACCTCGGCCTCGGTCACGGTATCGATGACGGCGATGCTGATGCCGCTGGCCGTGCCGCCGACGATGATCGGCACGTTTTCTTCCTCGATAAACCGCTTGACGATGAGCACCGCTTCCGTGGCGTCGGTCTGGTCATCCTCGATGATCACCTCCAGAGGATGCATCAAACCGTCGGGGCCTTCGATGCCGCCGGCGGCGTTGACCTGCTCGGCGATCATCATGGCCGTATCGCGTTCCGGGACGCCCAAAGAGGACGCCGGGCCGGTCACCGAGAAGAAGACGCCAATCTTGTAGGGCTCGCCTTCGGTTTGGGCCGGCGCTTCGGTTGGGGCTGGAGCTTCGGTAGCGGCCGCGGCCGGCGCTTCGGTTGGGGCCGGGGCCTCGGTGGGGGCAGCTTGCGGGGCCTGCGTCGGGGCCGGGGCCGGCGCTCCGCCGCACTGGGCCGCGATGAACAGCAGGGCCAGGAGCGAAACCAGAATAAGCGCCGCTCGCCGGGCGGAGTGATCCGTCAATCGAAATGCTTTCATATTTCTCCTCCTTCAAAGGTGTTCACTGTAGAAGTAAACCTGAAATCCACCTTGTCCTGGTTAATGCAAATTTACCTGCTGGATAATGGTTCGATCAAACACCTCCTTTCCAGCCTGGAGCGTTTCCGGCAATTATGTTGAGATGATTATGAATCAGGCCAGTCTTTGCGGGCGGAACTCTGGCAGGGCGGTTTTGAATCTTTTCCCCCATTTGATTGAGGATAAGCGCAAACCCCTGAAACCAATAGTGACAAATGTCACCTGATGGGCTGACGATTGTCATTCATTCAGGGTATGGGGGTTGTTTCAGATAACCTCCCGCTCCTGCAGGTCGGATAACTGCTCATCGCCATAGCCAAGAGCCCCTCCATAGACTTGTTTGTTATGCTCCCCCAGCCGGGGCGGAAAACTGAGCGGCGAAGCTCTGCCCACGGGCGGCGCTGGCAACGTGAGGGTCAGCCCGGAATGCGGGTCTTGAATGTGCGTTAGCCCTTCGGCCACCAGCGGCTCGGCGGCCACCTCGGCCACTGTGTTGACGCGGGAGATCGGGACGCCGATGCTCTGGAAAAGTTCGAGGGCCTCGACTGTGGTCAGGTTTTGGAAACACTCGGCCAGTTGCCGGTTGAGCCGCCCCACGTCGGCGATGCGCCCGGCGTTGCGCTCGTACTCCGGCCGGGCCAGGCGGGCGAAGGTGGGGGTACCGGTGATGGCTGCCCACTGCCGGTCGTTGCCGACGGCCAGGTAAACGTAGCCATCGCGGGTGGGATAAACCGAGACCGGCGCGAAGAACTGGTGGGTGTTGCCCCGCCGGGTGACCGGCTCGTTCAGGCTGTGAACAAGCATGATCGGGTTGACCATCCACGAGACGGCGCTTTGAAACATCGAGACATCGATGCGCGTCCCTTCGCCGCTGATGGCCCGCCGGTAAAGCGCCTTCATAATCTGGCCGTAACCGTGTTCCCCGGCTCCCAGGTCGACCATCGGCAGCCCGAAGACGGTCGGCGGGCCGTCCGGCTCGCCGGTCAGGTCCATCAAGCCGGACCGGGCTTGCAGGATGGGGTCGTAGGCCGCTTCATCGCGGTCCGGCCCAAAGCCGGTGATCCCCACCCAGATCAGATCGGGCTTGACGGCGCGCAGGGCCTCATAATCGATGCCCAGGCGGGCGTAACTGCGCGGGCGCTGGTTGCAGGCGAAGATGTCCACCTCCAGGCTGACGATGAGTTCGCGCAGGATGGCCTGCCCCTCCTCGCTGCCCAGGTTGAGGGTGATGGCCTCCTTGCCGCAGTTGTTGGGCAGGAAGTAGCTGTTCATCCCGTCTTCGTCCAGCACCCTGCGCCCGACGAAGCGGTTTGGGTCGGGCCGCTTTGGGTTCTCGACGCGGATTACCCGCGCCCCGTCGCAGGCCAGACGGTAGGTCAGGAAGGGTAAGGTTGTGGCTTGTTCAAGACTCAGGACGGTGATGTTTTTTAACATCGCAGGCTCAGAATGTATTTTGTTGAAAAGAACCGTGAAACCTACTATAATGTCAGAG
>JBHHXL010000094.1:0-13672 GCA_046757065.1 Anaerolineae bacterium | reverse complement strand
CGCGTGTCCTACATTACCACACAATTCCTCACAGAGCCAAATTTTGGACGCACCCCAAATGAGGTGAAAAAATGAAACTGTATTTTATGCTGGTTCGGCGTGTGCCGCCGGTGCCCAGCCCCGTTCTGGTGGAAGTCTTCGACATTCTGGCCCGGCGCGGTTTCCAGATCGAGACGGGAATCGCCGAGGAGATGGTTACCCGTCCCGACTGGTTGACTGTGCGCCACGATCTTTACCTCCTCAAATCGCACACCGAGCTCTCGCTGAGCCTGGCCGGTATCTTGCACGCTCAGGGCGCGCGGTTGCTGAATCCGTACCTGCACTGTATCGCTGCCCAGAACAAAATTGTGGCCTCACGGCGTCTACGGGCGGCCGGCGTTCCTACGCCCCGCTCCTGGGTAACGGGCGACCTGAGCCTGCTGCGCCCGCTCGTTGCAGAGCAGCCGCTGATCGTTAAACCCTACCGGGGACATCGCGGCGCTGGGATCTACATTGCACGTAACCCGGATGAATTAAGCGCCGTTCCAGCCTCCGAGACGCCAATGCTGGTCCAGGAGTTCATTCAGGGCAACGGCGAAGACCTGAAGGTCTACGTCGTTGGCCGGGAAGTTTTTGCGGTGCGCAAGCCCTTCTCGCCGACCAGTTTTACCCGACCGGGCCGGCCGTGCCCGGTCAGCGCCGAAGTGCGCCATATCGCCCGGCGTTGCGGCCAGATCTTTGGGTTGGGGCTCTACGGGTTGGACGTGATCGAAGGCCCCGATGGACCGGTCGTGGTGGACCTGAATTACTTTCCCGGCTATAAAGGGGTGCCCGACATCTCGCCGCTCATAGCCGCTTACATCGAGGATTACGCCCGTGGCCGGGTCACCCTCGACCTCCCGGAACCGGCGCTGCCTGCCGGGTTGGGGGATCGGCCGGCTGCGGTCTGGCCTGAGCCGGTACTGGCAGCGCCCGGTATCGTGAAGCCGCAATCCCGGAATGGATCGACCGGGCCGGTAGCGACAGGAACAGCCTGATGCCCCGCAAACCCGGCCACGCCAACCTATCCCTGCTGGCCATCATTATGGAGGGCTTTCTTTCGCGCCTGAGTTTCGGGATCATCAGCTTTGCCCTGCCCCTGTACGCCCATCATCTTGGCCTGAGTCTTACCCAAATTGGCTTTCTGGCTTCGCTCAACCTGGTTGTCGCCGTGGCCTTGAAACCGGCTATGGGCTGGGGGGCCGACCGGTTTGGTTTGAAGCGCAGCTTTACCGTGGCCATTGGTTTGCGTAGCCTGGTGGCCCTGCTCCTGGCCTTTGCCGGATCGCCCTGGCAATTGTATGCCATTCGCTCGGCCCATGGCCTGTCTAAATCGCTGCGGGACCCGGCGGCCAACGCCTTGATCGCCGAATACGGCGGCAAACAGGCGATCGCCTCGGCCTTCGCCTGGTACCAGACGGCCAAGAGCATGGCCGGGGCGTTGGGCAAAGCCTGCGCCGGCATCCTGTTGACTCTGACGGCCTCTAATTTTTCCCTGGTATTTACTGTGTCCTTTCTTCTGTCCTCGCTGCCGCTCTTTGTCGTTGCCCGTTTCGTTGAGGCCGAAAGCAGCGCCACGACGCCAGCGCCCGACAGCGACCCCGTTGCTACCGGCTTGCCTGCTCGCCAGGAAATGCCGGTAGCCGCTGCCAAAAAGAGGCCCCAGCCGGCGATGCTGCCCTTTATCGGTTTAGGTTTTCTGATCAGCGGCACAGCCAAAATGTTGCACGGGTTGTTCCCCATCCTGGCTACGGAATACGCTGGTTTGAGCGAAGCCCAGACCGGTCTGATCTACACCGCTTCCACCCTGGTCATTCTCTTTTCCGGACCGTTGTTTGGCTGGTTGTCAGACAATGTCAGCCGGAAACTTGTGCTTCTGGTGCGGGGTGGGGCCAACACGCTCTCCTCAATGATTTATGTGGTGGCTCCCACTCTCCTGGGCGTGGCCGCCGGCAAGCTTGTGGACGACGTAGGCAAGGCGGCTTTCCGCCCGGCCTGGGGCGCGCTGATGACCCACGTCTCCAATTTCGACCGGCGACGCCGGGCGCAGACTATGAGCCTGATGAGCCTGGGAGAGGACACCGGAGACATCGTCGGCCCCATCCTGGCCGGCTTCTTGTGGAACACCTGGGGGATCGCCTCGGTGATGGCGGTGCGTGTCCTGATGGCTATCCTGGCCGAGGTTTACACCGTGGCTTTGACCCATTCCCTGGAAAAACCCGAAGCGCCCCGGTCGGCCTCCGGCAAAATGGCGAGTACCGTCGGCACTGCCCCTACCTCAAATTTGCCTTAACCCCCCTCGTTTTATAGCCCCATACGGCCATTCGAGCGCGACCCATGTATTTTCTGGCCGAAGTTCGGGCATTTGTAGGTATGAATCCACCGGAACTCGATTCATCCTAGCCAGGGCATCTATCCCTGGTAAATGTCCGCGAGCAACTTTGCACTTGTTCCGGCAAGAATCCTGGAAAAACGGCGGGCTATCTCCGGACAATGACCTATGAAATTGTGGCTCTTTGAGCTTTTATGGGGTTTTGTAGCACAAGCTGTTAGCTTGTGCGGGACAAACTAACACGCTTCGCGTGTCCTACATTACCACACAATTCCTCACAGAGCCGAAATTGTTTAGCCTGCCCGGCGTCTCATCAAATTCATCGTTTCTAGGGGTGACTGATGAAAAGATCAAAATTCCTTCAAGAATTTAAGGCAATCTGGCGTAACTTTTTGGCAAATTTGACGACTGTTAGGGTGTACGACAGCGTTCATCTTCGGTCGATAGAGTGGTCTACCAACTTCGTCAATGTGACATCTCGCCGGATGTCAAAGTTCTGTAACTTGCGTGATGGACTTAGGGTAAGTATTGAGATGATGGTCTTGATAATCAGCACGAGTCAATCCAGAGGAAACTCCAATGCACTCGCCTAAACGACGGATTGCCCTATATTCCCACGACACGCAGGGCCTGGGCCACATCCGGCGCAACCTGGCTATTGCCCAGGCTCTCATCGAAGCCGACCCGGACACGGTCATTTTAATGGTCGCCGGGGCGCGCGAAGCGAACGCCTTTGTTTTGCCCCCGGGGGTGGATTGTCTGACGTTGCCGGCGTTGAGCAAGAACGGGAACGGCCGGTACGGGCCGCGCTCTTTGCGGGTGTCGCTGAAGGGCTTGATTGCCCTGCGCAGCAACATCATTCGGGCCGCGCTCGAATCGTTTAAGCCGGATGTGCTGCTGGTGGACAAAGTCCCGGTTGGCGCTTTTGGCGAGTTGAGAGAGAGCCTGGAGTATTTGCGTAATCGAGGGCGCACGCGCTGCGTGCTCGGCCTGCGCGAAATTTTGGACGACCCGGACACCGTCCGCCAGGAGTGGCATCTGGCCGGGAATGAGGCAGCTATCCGGGCCTACTACGATGCGGTCTGGGTCTATGGAGACCCGCGCGTTTACGACCCGGTGCGCGAGTACCAGCTTTCCGGGGCGGTTGCGGCCAAGGTTCGCTACACCGGCTATCTGGACCGCTATAGCCGTAGCGACCTGCACCCCGCCGGTGGGCTCGATTCGCTGGCCGGCCTGGACCTGCCGCCCGGTCGCCTGGCTCTGTGCCTGGTTGGCGGGGGGCAGGACGGCTATCGCCTGGCCGATGCCTTCTTGGGGGCGGACCTGCCGCCCGGCGCCAACGGTCTGGTGGTGACCGGCCCCTTCATGCCGTCCGAGGCCCGGCAGGCGTTGCAAGACCGCATCGCCGACCAACCCCGGCGGCGGCTGCTGGAGTTCGTCGGCGAACCGGAACATCTCCTCAGGATGGCCGATTCCGTGATAGCTATGGGCGGCTACAACACCATCTGTGAATTGCTGTCGCTTGAGAAGCGGGCGCTGATCGTGCCCCGGGTGACCCCCCGACAGGAGCAGCTCATTCGCGCCGAGAGGCTGCGTGATCTGGAGCTGCTGGATATGCTCCACCCGGCGGACCTTTCGTCACAAGCCCTGACCGCCTGGCTGGCCGGCAACGCAAGCAAAGGGGTAAAGGTTCAGGACCGGATCGATCTGCACGGCCTGGTCCGCCTGCCGGCCTTGCTCGATGAGGTCTTGGCCCGGTCGAGGCACGGGTCCAGTCGCTGGTTGTGGCAGCCGGAGAGCAAATCGCCCAGCCTGTTCAGCCTGGAGCTGGTCACCTCAGTTCCCCCCAAGGAGGTCAAGTATGTCATTCACTAGCCGGATACGAGTTGGCTACGTCTTGAAGATGTACCCTCGCTTTTCCGAGACTTTTATCCTGAATGAAATTTTGGCTCACGAAGCGGCCGGCCTGGACCTGGAGATCTTCTCCCTTCGCCCTCCGAATGACGGGCGCTTTCACGAATCGCTGGCCCAGGTGCGCGCGCCGGTGACGTACATCCCCAACTCGCGTCCGAAAGTGACGCAGTTGTGGGCCTTGTTCGGCCAGGCCGGTACGGATCTACCCGATTTGTGGCCTGTGCTGGAATGTGCCCGCGACGAAGACGTTGAGGATGTTTACCAGGCTATCCTCCTGGCCCGGATGGCCCGGAAGCGGGGGATCACCCACCTGCACGCCCACTTCGGTTCGGTTGCGACCACCGTCGCCCGGCTGGCGGCTCGCTTTGCCGGGCTGCCCTACTCCTTCACCGCCCACGCCAAAGACATCTTTCACGAAAGCGTTCAGCCCGACGACCTGCGCCGCAAGCTCGACGAGGCCCTGGCCGCCGTCACGGTCAGCGAGTACAACCTGGCCTATTTGCGCGAAACTTACGGGCTGGCGGCCCGCCGCGCGCGCCGCGTTTACAACGGGTTGGACCTCGACCAGTTCCCCTACAAGTCCCCCTTTGACCGGCCGCCCCGGATTCTGGCCGTGGGCCGCCTGGTCGAGAAAAAAGGCTTTGAGTACCTCATCGATGCCTGCGCCCTGCTGGCCGAGGAAGGCCGTCGCTTCGAGGCGGAGATCATCGGCGCGGGCGCGCTGGAGGGCGACCTGAGCGCGCAAATCAAACGGCTCGGTCTTGAGGACCGGGTTAAATTGCTGGGGCCACGGCCTCAAGGCGAGGTGCGGCGTCACGTGCAGGAGGCCGCCGTCTTCGCCGCGCCGTGCGTGGTGGGCCGGGATGGCAACCGCGATGGACTGCCGACCGTTCTGCTGGAAGCGATGGCCCTGGGCACGCCCTGCATCTCGACCGATGTCACCGGCATCCCCGAAGTGCTGCGCGATGGTCAAACCGGCTTGCGCGTGCCCCAACGCGATCCGGCGGCGTTGGCCAGGGCCCTGGCCCGCCTGCTCGATGATAGCGACTTGCGCGTCGACCTGGCTGCCGAAGCGCGACATCTGATCGAGACGGAGTTTGACGTTCATCGCAACGCCGCCTACCTGCGCGAAATCTTCCGGATGACTTCTCCAATGGCTGTCCCGGCGCGCCGCTGGGAAAAGGAGGCCGCCTGATGCGCACCGCTTACATTTGCGCCGATCCCGGCGTGCCCGTCTTCGGTCAAAAAGGGTCGTCGATCCACGTGCAGGAGGTCATTCGCGCCCTGGGGCGGCGCGGCCTGGAGGTTGAGTTGTTCGCCACCCGCACCGGCGGGCAGGCCCCGCCCGAACTTGAGCACATCCCCCTGCACCGGCTGCCGAAGATCGGCAAGGGAGATGTGGCCGCGCGCGAGCAAAGAGCCCTGGCGGCCAACGAGGGGCTGCAAACGGCCCTGGAGCGGGCCGGAAAATTCGACCTCGTCTACGAGCGTTATTCGTTGTGGAGTTTCGCCGGGATGGAATATGCCCGGGCGGCGGGCGTGCCCGGCCTGCTGGAGGTGAACGCGCCCCTCATCGAGGAACAGGCCGAACACCGGGGCCTGGTTGACCGCCCTGGCGCTGAGCGGACCGCCGAACGAGCCTTCGGGGCGGCCACGGCTCTGCTGGCTGTGTCTGATGGCGTGGCCGCTTACCTTGAAAACCATCCGGCGGCGCAGGGGCGGGTGCAGGTTGTGCCCAACGGCGTCAACCCCGACCGCTTCCCGGCCGGCCTGGCTCCGGCGCGCCTCGGCGACTCCGGCGCGTTCACCGTCGGCTTCGTGGGCACGCTCAAACCCTGGCACGGCCTCGACGTTCTGGTCGAGGCGTTTGCCGCCCTGCACCGTCTCGATCCCGGCGCGCGGCTGCTCGTCGTTGGAGATGGGCCGGGCCGGGCCGGACTGGAGGCTGAACTGGCGGCGCGCGGCCTCAGCAGCGCGGCGCATCTGGCGGGCGCGGTCCCGCCGGACGCGATCCCGGCCTGGCTGGCGTCGATGGATGTGGCCGTCGCCCCCTACCCGGACCTGCCGCGTTTCTATTTCTCGCCGCTGAAAGTTTACGAGTATATGGCCGCCGGTATTTCGGTTGTGGCCAGCCGGATCGGGCAGATCGCCGCCCTGATCGAGGACGGGGTGACGGGCTTGCTGTGTCCGCCGGGCAACCCCGAGGCGCTGGCCTCCGCCCTGAGGCGGCTGCGCGCCGAACCCGGCCTGCGCCGTCGCCTGGGCCGGGCGGCGCGGGCGACCGTCATCCACCGTTACACCTGGGACACAGTGGCCGGGCGCATCCTGAACCTGGCCGATTTGAGGGGGCCTGGCTGATGGCGAAACCGAGGACGTTGAAGGCTTCCCTGCCTGGGCTGTGGCGCATCACCCGGCGCTTCTGGCCGCACATCCGCAAGCAGCGCTCGATGCTCGTTGCTTCGGTTCTGGCCCTGCTGGCCGAAATCGGTTTGCGATTGCTGGAACCCTGGCCGCTGAAGCTCATCTTCGATCGCATCATCGTCGTCGCGCCCGGCCAGGGCCTGGCCGGCGTCTCGGTAGCGTCCGGGGCGAACGCGGCGGGCAGCGCGGCCACGGGTATTGGGCTGGGACCCCTGCTCACCCAATTCTCCCTTTTTGGCCTGCGCTTACTCGAGGTCTGGCCGTCGAAGTTCATGGTCCGCAGTGCTGTTGAGCTTGCGCTGGTTACTGGCGAGTCGGGCAACATCTTGCGCCAACTGTTCCGGCTTGTGGAAGAAATTATCCTGGCTGGAGTGACCCAGGCTGTCGTAGGGCTCCTGACCCCCTGGCCGCTGAGGGCGCTGTATCACCTGTTTGCAGGCGTCCGGGCGGCGGCGTTGGACCTCAACCTCACGTCCGGCGAGGCGCTATCGACGGCTTTCGACTCCCTCAGGCCGGTTGTGTCAGCCGCGCTCGCGCCGGAGGCATACAACCCAACCACTCTGCTGACCCTGGCCGCCCTGGCGGTTGTGGTCATCGCCGGCCTGCGGGCTCTGGCAGCCTACGTCAACAAGGTCGGCCTGGCCCTGGCCGGCAATCGGGTGCTGACCGAGGTGCGCGGCGATCTTTACCAGCATTTGCAGCGGCTCTCTCTTTCCTTTCACACTAAAGCCAAGAGCGGCGACTTAATCACCCGGCTCATCGGCGATATTGGCCGTCTGCAGGAAGTCGCCATCACCGCCGTGCTGCCCCTGCTGGTGCACTCGCTGACGCTGATTGCAATGCTGGGCCTGATGTTCTGGTTGAATTGGGAGCTGGCCCTGCTGGCCCTGATCGTCTTTCCCTTGTTTTTGCTGACGACGGTCCGGCTCAGCGGCAGCATCCGGCGGGTTGCCACCGAGCAGCGCCGCCGTGAGGGGGCGATGGCCGCCGCTGCCGCCGAAGCGATCAGCGCGATCAAAGTGGTGCAGGCCCTCTCTCTGGAGGAAGCGCTGGAAGACGCTTTCGTTAGCCAAAACAAAAAGAGCCTCAAGGAAGGGGTCAAGGGCAAGCGGTTGGCAGCCGGCCTGGAGCGCAGCGTCGATGTCGTCGTCGCCGTGGGCACGGCCCTGGTGTTGTGGTACGGCGCTCGGCTCGTCCTGCGGGGTGGGCTCACGCCGGGCGACCTGCTGGTTTTTATGGCCTACCTCAAGGGCGCCTTCAAGCCGATGCGAGATTTAGCCAAGTACACCGGGCGTATCGCCAAGGCCGCCGCTTCCGGCGACCGCGTCATCGATGTGCTGGATACGACACCCGACATCCGCGACCGGCCCGGCGCGATACCGGCGCCTCCCTTCCGGGGCGAGGTTCGCTTCGAGGGGGTCAACTTTGCCTACGACCGGGGCCACCCCATCCTGCGCCACCTGGACCTTGAAGTCCGGCCCGGCCAGCAGATCGCCCTGGTCGGCCCCTCCGGCGCGGGCAAATCGACCCTGGTCAGCCTGCTGCTGCGGCTTTACGACCCCAGCGAGGGCCGGGTGATGATCGATGGTCGGGACCTCCGGGATTACCGGCTGGCCTCCGCCCGGGCCCAGATCAGCATTGTATTGCAGGATAGCGTTCTGTTTGGGGTCAGCGTCCGCGACAACATCGCCTATGGCCGCCTGAATGCCAGCGAGGCGGAGGTTCGGGCCGCCGCCCGTCTGGCCAACGCCGACGGCTTCATCAAGGCGCTGCCGCAGGGTTACGACACCATCCTGGGCGAGCGCGGGGCCACGCTGTCCGGCGGACAACGCCAGCGCATTGCCATCGCTCGCGCCGCCGTGCGCCGGGCGCCCATCGTCATCCTGGACGAGCCGACCACCGGCCTGGATAAAGAGAACGAGTACGTGGTCAGCCAGGCTCTGGCCCGGCTGATCCGGGGGCGGACCACCTTCGTCATCGCCCACAACCTGCGAACCGTCGAGCACGCCGACCGGATACTTTTCCTGGAAGACGGGCGAGTCGTCGAGCAGGGGACGCACGCTGAGTTGATGGCTCTCGGCGGGCGCTACGCGGCAATGTACGCCTTACAGTCGATGCGAAACGGCGATCAGGCCCGGTCGCTGCCGCGCAACGGAAACCTTCGACAGGAGTTGGCTTATGCTCTCGCCGGCTGATGCCCAGTTTGCCAGACGCGATCCGGACCTGCCCGGACTGGCGCTCATCCTGGACCCTGACGCCTTTGCCGGGGCGCTGCGAACGGCCTTGTCCGCAACCGACGTCGGAGAGGCCCAGGCCGTTTACGTTCGCTACAAGCCCCGCACGAATTGCCTGGTCTCCTACCGGCTGAACATGGCCGATGCCGAGGTCAATATCTACGCCAAGGCTTTCCGCCCGGACGCTGGCGACAAGCTCAACAAGGCCCGCCGCCGGTCGGGCCGCAACGGCACCTTGAAGCCGGGCACGGTCGTTTTGGATGAGGCCGTGGTCGTTTACGCCTTTCCGCACGACCGCAAGCTCGATACGCTGGCGCATTTGGCGGATGAGGGGATGCGACGGCGTTTGCTCGCCCATCTCCTGCCCGACCGGCCCGAGTTGTGGGAGGCGGCCTTGATCGATCTGCATTACAAGCCGGAGCGGCGTTATGTGGCCCGGCTGGCGACCGACAACGGCGCTGCCGCGCTCCTCAAGGTTTACGCCGCCGACGGCTTCAATGCGGCCAGTAACAACGCCAGGGCGTTTGCCTCGCGGGGGCCTTTGCAACTGCCGCAGCGCCTTGGTCGCTCCAACCGCTACCGGGCGCTCGCGTTGCAATGGCTGCCCGGCCGTCCCTTGACCGAGGCCGCTCGTGAACCCGCTTTCGACCTGGGGGTGATGGACCAGATCGGCGCTGCCCTGGCCGAGCTGCATCGCCAAAACCCGAAACGGCTGGCATACCGCTCGCGGGAAATTGAGGCGGCTGCGTTGATGTCGGCAGCAGTTGGCGTGGCCGCCGTGTACCCCAACCTGTCGGAACGCGCCTTCAACCTGGCCAAGGAGCTGTGCGTCGAATTGTTGCAGGCTCCCCGCCTGGACTGCCCGATTCACGGCGATTTCTCCAGCGATCAGGTCCTCGTGGGCGAGAAGGGGGTGGCCATTCTCGATCTTGACCGGTCGGCTCGCAGCGATCCGGCTGCCGACCTCGGCTCGTTTGTGGCCCGGATCGAGTACGACACCCTGACCGGTGACCTTCCTTTTTGCCGGGCAACGGCTCTGACAGACAGTTTGCTTGAGGGCTACCGGCGGGCGACCAGAGGTAACCTGCCTCCCCGCATCGGGCTGTACATTGCCGCCGGGCTGCTACGCCTGGCCCCGCTACCTTTCCGCAGCCGTGACCCGGCCTGGCTGATAAGAACGCTGGCAGTTCTCGAACGCGCCGAGGAGATAGCGAATTATGGCTGATTCTGTGCTCAGCGCGCTGAGCACGCTTGACCTCACGCCAACCGACCTCCAGCGCCTGGGCCTGCGCTCCGGCCCGCTGAAGCTGCGCCGGGCCTGGCCGCGAACCTCCGGCCACCTGGGGCTCGAATACACGACCGGTTGCCAGCGCATCGTCCCCGGCCAGTGGTTTGCCGACCCGGTCCGGCTGGGACGAGTCGCGCGCGCCACCGCCCGGGTCAGCCAGAAACCGTCGGTGGCGATTGTCGATGTGGCGGGAACGCAGGTGCTTTTGCAAAACGACGGGGCCGACCGCCGGCTGCGCGGTCTGGCCCCGCTCCTGAGGCGACCGGAGGCGCGGTTGCTCGTTCACCGCCCCGAGCGGCGGGCCGTCGTGCGCTTCAAGACGGCCGCCGGCCTGTTTTACGGTAAGGTTGTTCGGCCTGAGCGCGTCCAAAAAATAGTGGCTGCCGGCGACGCGGTTCAAGTTCGGACTGCCGGGGCTTTGCTCACCCCCGAAGTGTGTGAAGTGGATGTCGAAGCGGGGGTGGTCGTTTGGAAGACACTGCCGGGTATTTCTCTCTACGAATTGGGGGCGCGCGCAGGTTTCGTTCAAGGCGTGGAGGCAGCAGGCCGGGCTCTGTGCGTCCTGCACGCAGCGGAGCCCCCCTCGACCGTCGCCGCCCACGATGCCGAGGCGGAAATTGGGGTGTTGCGGCGTTGGCTGGACCGGCTCGAAGCTTTTGTGCCCGACCGGGCTTCTTCCTTTCGAGTGGCTGCTATCAAAATTTTCGAAGCCCTTGCCACGAGTTCATCGCCGGCTGTTCTCTTGCACCGTGATTTTTATGACAAACAGATATTTATTGACGATGAGGGCCGCGTAGGCTTGCTTGATTTCGATACCCTGGCCTGGGGCGAGGCTGCCCTGGACCTGGCCAATGCCCTGGTCCATTTTGAATTGCGGGCGCTCCAGGGCCGTTGCTCCATCAGGCAAGCCGAGGCGGCTGCGGCTGCTATGCTCCGGGGGTATCATCCCGGCCCGGCAGTATACCGCCGTCTATCCACTTACGCCGACGCAACCCGTTTGCGAATTGCCTGTGTTTACGCTTTTCGACCATACGGGATGCCCCTGGTGCCGTTGCTTCTGGCCCGGATTGGCCAGCCTGTCCTCGGCGCAAACTTAAGTCAACACTGGATAGCACCCCAATCCACTCCGATCTGTTAGATGAGGTGACTGTGATGCGTACTCAATCCATTAGCTCCCTATCAGGCTCGATCAGCGTAATCAGCAGCCGCCAGCTTTATAGCCGCCTGCTTCTGGCCTTAAGGCGCGCCAACTGGTCGGCCTTGCTGACCGGGGCCGGGCTTTTTGGGCTGTTTGTGGCCCTGCTGGCCCTGGTTCAGTTTGCTACCCCTAACCTGGCAGGCAACGATGGCTACTATCACATCAAGCTGGCCCAGGTGATGCGCCAACAGGGATTGCGTCCCGCGTTTCCCTGGCTGCCTATGACGATTCTCAACCCCGAGGCCTATGTCGATCATCATTTTCTCTTTCACGTCCTGCTGACGCCGTTCACTTTGGGCGACTTGCGCCTGGGGGCCAAGTGGGCCAGCGTCATTTTGCCGGCGGCTACCTTCCTGGTGGGTTGGATACTGCTGCGCGGCCAGCGCGTTCCCTACGCGCCGATCTGGGCTTTGGGCTTCCTGGCCGTCTCCGAGGCGTTCCTTTACCGGATGAGTATGCCCCGCACCCAGGCCCCGTCGCTGCTGGTGTTGCTGCTGGCCCTGCACCTGCTCTTTACCCGACGCTATCGCTGGCTGCTGCCGTTGAGTTTTCTCTACGTCTGGCTCTACGATGCCTTTCCGCTGGTTATCGCCCTGGTTGGGGTGTATGTGGCCAGCCGCCTGCTGCTCGACCGCGTCCTTGACCTGAAGCCTCTGATTTTCAGCGGGGTTGGGATCGGCCTGGGGTTGCTGATCAACCCCTATTTTCCCGATAACCTGATCTTCGTTTACAACCATTTGCTGCCGAAGCTGACCGATCCGACGGCCATTAGCGTCGGCAACGAATGGAAGCCCTATCAAACCTGGACCCTGGTCGAAAATTCGGGCCTGGCCCTGGCCGCCTTTATCGGGGGGGCCTTTGCCCTTGGCTTTAACCGGCAGCGTATGAGTACCCGCACGGCAACGACCTTCTTCCTGGCTATCTTCTTCGGCCTGATGCTGTTCAAATCGCGCCGCTTCGTGGAATACTTCCCCGCCTTCGCGCTTATATTCGCGGCCTTTGCCTGGGCTCCGCTCATCCGGCGCTGGCTGGCCGGGCCAGCCTGGCGGCTTAAACTGGACCTGTCGCTCAATGAGAAACGCATTCGTTTGCCATTTTTAGAATTAAAACGCCCTGAGCGGGTCCGCATCCTGGCCCTGGTGCTGGTCATCGCCTGGCTGCCTCTGCTCTCGTCGACCATTCAGGATGCCCAGCAGAGCATTCAGCGCACGAAGCCCTACGAGCAGTACGGCGCGGCCTCGGCCTGGCTGGAAGCCAATACCCCGGCGGGCAGCCGCGTTTTCCAGACCGATTGGGACGACTTCCCGCTTCTCTATTTTCACAACACCCACAATACCTACCTGGTTGGCCTCGATCCGACTTACCTGCAACTGTACGATGCCGACCTGTACGATCTGTGGGTTGACATCACCCGGGGGCGCGTTGAGGCCCCGGCTCAAACGATTGCCGATACCTTTGGCAGCAGTCATGTCCTGACCGACTTGCGGCACAAAAGCTTTCTGCGTCAGGCCGAGTCCGACCCCGGCCTGGTTGAGGTCTATCGAGATGAGTATGCTGCCATTTTCGAGGTCGTTATCCGATAGTAGTATCTTCTCAACAACCTGGGGTTAAGGTACAGACGTTGCAGGCAGTGTCTGCACAAAAATACCCGTTCACCCCTGATTTTTTAGAAGATACCCTTAGCAGGCAAAAAAGAAAGGGGGGACCTAAATGTGAAGGAAATATTCGGCTAAACGGATTTCCATCCCAGGGGTAGACTTTTACCCAAGATTTTGCTAGCGTACATATCTAGATTCGACAAAAACATAGTGGCCAGGCGTAGAACGTCTTATCACGGATAGCACCAATCGACGGGGTTTCCGAAGAAGCACGGCATTGGTGCCATTCGTTCTTGCGGATCATTCGCGATTTGCGTCTCCGCCGTGCCAAATAGCCAGAATGTCCGCTGGCAAGACCAGAGATTTGGAGGCGTCCATTATGACTCACGAAGTAAAAGGAGAGGATGTATGAAGTACCTTTCAAGAAATGTAATCCTGAACCTGGTGCTCATTTTTGCCCTGGTTGTATCCGGCTATGGGGCGCTTGCGCCCCTCGTCAGGGCGGGCGTTGGTATGCTGGCGGGGCCAGACGTTGGTGTTTACCGCTATACTCACGGCGCTTGCGACAATGAGAACGGCAACATCAATGACAATGCCAACGAAAATGAGAACGAGAATACCAACGCCAACGGCAATGCCAACGCCAATGAGAATGAGAACGCGAATACC
>JBHHXL010000093.1:0-13756 GCA_046757065.1 Anaerolineae bacterium | reverse complement strand
CCAGAGGCGCATTATACAAGATAGGCCGGGCAAAACCAATTTGCTGTGTTCAACGTACGCGGAGAATTTCTGGGTTTCTCAGAAGCTGTCTGAAAAGTATTTGACAGGGCAGGTGACCGGCACTTTTGCGGTGAAATTCGTGAAATTCGGCCCTATTCTATCCCGGGTTTGAACGTTTTTAAGTGCCGGTCACCTGAAATCCGACTTTTCAGACCGTCTCTCAGCGAAAAGAGAACCCTGAATTTTGCCCTGGGTTGTGGGGTGACTATAATTTGCGGAGAACGGCGTGGTGCTAATGGCCCGGATCGCGACCCTGGTGCGCTTTGCGCTCCAGGGCTTTTCGTCTGGCTTCGTAAAGAGAGAAGTAAATGGCAACGGTCATTTCTCAAGAACAGGTCGGGGTGGTGCGGAATCCATCGCGCCGCTGGCTGATCTGGTTGTTTCTATTGTTGCTGGTGGGTCTCTGGTTCAGGCTTTTCTTTATGCTGGCCTTGGTCTACCACATCGACGAATTTATCAGTATGCTGGCCGCCAGCATGGTGGCTCGCCGGGGTCTGCCTATCTTGCCGTCTGGCCTCTTTTATGACCACGGTTTGCTACTATCGTTTCTTTCCGGGGCGTTCGTGGCGTTGCTGGGCTTTCGGGAGGAGATTGCCCGGTGGCCCGTCCTGCTGATGAGCGTCTTCTCCATCGCGGCTTATTACGCCACGGCTAGCCGGCTCTTTGGGTCACGCACGACGGGTTTGCTGGCGGCGACTCTGATCGCGTTTGACATCCTGTCCATCACGTGGGGCGTCCGGGCGCGAATGTACACCCCGGCCCATCTGTTTGTTTTATTGAGCATCAGCCTGTTGGTGGAGAGTATGTTGAAGCAATCCAGCCGGCGTGGCCGCTACGTGTTTATCGTTCTGTTGGCAGGCGCGTTGTTCTCGCATACGATAACCTTTCTCATAGTCCCGCCTCTGGCGATATTGTTTCTGGTCTTTGCCAGGACCTATCGTTCCGAGTGGTTGCGGGCACCGCGTCTGTGGCAAGAAGCGTTGGCGGCTTTGACAATGTTGGCGGCGGCCATAACGGTGGTGGCTCTAGGCCAGACGGGGAGCACCGTTTCCCTGCAAGACGCCAATGCGGATGCTGCGCCCCCGCTTGGTTTGGAGTTTTTGCGTGGTTTCTTCTTGCCGGGCCTGGAGTGGAATCGCTTTGACGACCTGGTTGGATTTTTTCAGACCCCTGCGTACAACCTGCTTTTCCTGGCGATTATCCCGGTCTTGCTGGCAACGATTTATCGTATCCTGCGCCGCCGGGTCACAGTCAGGGACCTGGTATTCTTATTTCTTGTTTTGTTCCTGGCCCTGGTGATTTTTGAGATGGGCGCGCTGCTGACAGATAACTGGCGAAAAACTCGTTATTTGTTTATGATCGGTCTGCCGGCTTTTGTGTTGCTGGCCGCTGAAAGCATTGCTCAAGTATTGCGGTGGCTGATTTACCTGGGCTCAACCTTGAGCCGGAAAGCTCCACCACTCCGGTGGGCAGAGAAAAGCGCCCTCCTGCTCGGCCTGGCCCTCATCGCTGTGTTATGGGTGCCCGGCGCTTGGCATACAGTTCACGGTCAGTCCACGGGCGATTACAACACCGCTTTCGAATGGGTGCGGGAGCGGTTGCAACCGGGTGATAAAATTATGACCGTCCACCCGTCAGCTGCCTATCTTTTTGCCGGGCGAAGCGATTTCTACGCCAATCAGTCAACCGCCAAAGTTTTGGATTATGAACAAGATGAAGACTTACCGGTCGACCGGTATACCGGCAGCTCCCTGATCGACTCGGTGGGGGAGTTTAACACCATCCTGGCCGAAACCCCCCGGCTGTGGTTTGTGATAGACTCCGGTCGCCTGCACAGCCGCCTTGAACCTTTCTTCACCCAGCAAGTGTTTGCCCAAATGGACATCGCTCACCAAACGGGGGCCGTCTATACGTTTGTGAGCCGGCCATACCCGGTGCCGCTGCCGGCGGAGCCGACGGCCCCGCTCGATGGCATTTTTGACGACCTGATTCGTCTGGAGGGATATGCCCTGGACCCGGCAGCCATCGCCCCCGATGGCACGATTCCGCTGGGGTTGTACTGGCGGCCCACCGGCATCCCCACCCGCTCCCTGAAAGTGTTCGTTCAACTGCGCAACGGCCAGGGCCAGATCATCGCCCAGGCGGACCATTTCATCTACGAAGGGCTGTTGACCGGTCGCGCCTGGGCTGATTTGCAGCAGCAAGGCGAGTGGTTGCGCGACACGGCCGATTTGCAGATTCCGCTGCCCCTGCCGCCCGCTGAGGGGCCGTACCGCGTTTACGTCGGGTTGTACGACCCGGACACCTTTGAGCGCGTACCGGTCGTCAACGACACCAGCGGCGAGAACGCCGTCGTGATCGATTTGGCGCTGCCCGGCGGTTAAAGGCTCCGCAAATACTCGATGGCCCGCTGCGCCCCGCTGTCGGCGTCCGGGATCGGCATAAACTCGCCGGAGACGAAGCCATCGTAGCCGGTTTCAAACAGGGCGGCCAGGATGCGCTTGAAATCGAGGTGGCCCGCGCCGGGGTGCCAGCGGTTCGAGTCGGCCACGTGGAAATGGAAGATGCGGTCGCCGCAAACCCGGATGCTGGCCTCGATGGATGGCTCCTCGATGTTCATATGAAACGTATCCAGCAGCAGGCCGAAGTTCTCAGCGCCGACGCGCTCGATCAGGTTCAGGCCGTCGGCCACGGTCTGGATCAGGTCCGTCTCATAGCGGTTGAGCGGCTCCAGGGCGTAGCGCACCCCGTGGGGCGCTGCCGCCGCCGAACACTCCTGCAAGGCTTCCACCAGATAGGCCATTGACTGCGCCTGCGTTTGACCCTCCGGCGTGATGCCCCGGATCAACCCCAGGATGACCACCGCCTTGAATCGCGCCGCCAGCGGGATGTGGCTCTTGATGCGCTCGATGGCCGCCCGGCGCACGGTTGGGTCATTGCTGGTGAAGGATAACCCCTCTTCCCCCCAGGCCTGGCCCGTGCCAATGGCCGGTACGAGCAGGCGATGCTGGTTGATGACGGTTTCCAATTCCCCGGCATCAACCAGCTTTGGATCGCGGATCGCCAGCTCGACCCCATCGTAGCTATAGCCCGCGATCTTGGCCACGTTGGCCTCGAAATCGCCCTTAAAGGCCACCGCCTGGAATTGGGCGGCGTGGGTGGATAAGACGATGGCGAGTTTCATATCAGTATGTTGTGCTCTGCCCGATGCTCGGCAGGGCGTAAACGGACTTCCAGCCCTCGCTCTGCGGTTCGCGCAGGTAAGGTTCCATCTCCTCGGCGGTGCGCAGCGTCACCTCTTCCACCGGCGGCACGCTGCCGGGCGGGAACGCCTGGCGAATGTCGTCGTGGAGGATGGTCAGGTAGCGCAGAATGGCGGCCAGGGGGCGCTTGGCCTTGGCGGCCGTTCCGTCGGCGGCGTTGCCGACCACCCCCTCCGGCGTGGCCGCGATCTCGATGGCGAAGTGCCCCTCGCCCTCGGACCAGCGGCTGGGCCGGCGGTAGGGGTCCACCGACTTGTCGAAATGGCCATCCGGCAGGTAGGCTTTGCCCTGGGTGTTGACGGCCAGTTCCATTTTGACCATTTCCGGGAAGAGGTAGAGGGCCAGCGAGGTCTCGGCCTCGCAGGCGTGGACGAAGGTTGTGTTGTACTCGCCGCCGAATTTCTTCTCGCGGAAGAACTCGCGCACGGCCCGGTGCCAGTCGAGCACGCGGAAGATGCCCGGTAGCTGGTACCGCTTCTGGAACTGCTGGATGGCCGACTCCAGCATCCACAGGTGGCCGTGGTTGTTGATCATAATTTGCTTGCGAAAGCCGTCGTTCCACAGGCCCAGCATCACATCGATCAGCATCTCGCGGGTGATGTCCTCGCGGACAATGGCCGTGCCGGGCATCCCCATATGGTGGTAAGGGTGCGCCCCGAAGTTCAGGGGTGGCAGCGACAGGGCGCAGGGCGCGCCCCGTTTGGCCGTGAAGCGCCGCACGCCCTCGATGATCTGGCTGACGAAGAGGGTATCTGTGGCCGAGGGCAGGTGCAGGCCGTGGTTCTCGGTGCAGCCGATGGGGATGAAGATGATGTCGTTTTGGCGGCGCTCCTCGATCAATTGCTGGCGGGGCATCATCTGGATGTAGGTTCCGGGTTTGCCCCATTCGACCGGCGAGGGCAGGCCGTACTCGGCCAGCATCGCATCGACCTCGGCCTCGCTGGCCTCCCAAATCTCCTTCTTCATGCGGCCGATAACATCGTCCTCAAAGAACAGGTCGGGCTGGTCGGTGGCCAGCAGACCTTCGGGTACTTGACCGTTGGTGGTGTTAGACATTGTACGCTCCTTGGAAATAGATTGGTTATGTCACTGCGAGCCCCCGAAGGGGGCGAAGCAGTCTCCGAGCTTGCAATGGCGGAGATTGCTTCGTCGTTCCTCCTCGCAATGACACGCTTCGCGTCGCCCGGCGGACTTACAAACTGACCGGCTGGCCGCGCCGCCAGGATTCCACGGCGGCCAGGCCGATTTCGGTGGCGACGCGCCCATCGCGCGGGCCGGGGTCGGGTCGCCGTCCGGCTCGCAGAGACTCGATGAAGGCGGCCATTTCGGTCTCGAAGGCTTGGGCGAAACGTTGCGGGTACCAGGGATACACATCGTGGGTGATGCCTTCGGCGCGCAGGTTGAGCAATTGCGTTTGCTGCAACCCCCCGATTTGCAAAGCGCCCTGGTCGCCCAGCACTTCGGCCCGAATATCGTAGCCATAGCGGGCGTTGCGGCTGAAATCGAGGGTGCCGATTGCGCCGTTGGCGAATTTGAGGCTGACGATCATGTTGTCGGCGTCGCCCAACTCGCCGAGTTTGGGGTAAACCAGCGCCCCGCCGATGGTGTAGACCTCGCTCACTTCGCTGCCCATCAGCCAGCGCGCCTCGTCAAAGCCGTGCACGCCCAGATCGAGCAGGAGCGTGTTGTAACCGGGGCCGTCTTGTCGCTGCGCGCCCGGCCAGAAGGGGTCGCGGCTATTGGCCCGGATCATCATCGGCCGGCCGATGTCTCCGGCCTCGATTTGGCGTTTGGCGGCGGCGTAAGCCGGATCGAAGCGGCGCATGAAGCCCACCTGAAGCTGAACCCCGGCCGCCTCCACCGCCGCCAGGGCCTGGTCGATTGCCTCCAGGGTGAAACCGAGCGGCTTCTCGGAGAAGATGTGCAGGCCGTGTTCGACGGCCTGGATGATGTGGGCCGGATGGTCCTCGCAGGCGGTGGCGATGATCACCGCGTCGAGGTCGGGGTCCGCGAAGAGGCTGGGGTAGTCGGGATAGAATCGGCTTGCGCCATAGGCTTCGGCCACCTCCTGGGCCACCTCCGGCCGGGTGCTGGCCACGGCATGCAGGCGCGCCTGGAAGTGGGCGGCCACGTTCCCGGCGTGGATCTGGCCCATCTTGCCCAGGCCGACCACGCCGATGTTGGGTTGTTCTGTCACAGTTGAATCCTTATCGAAGCAGTATCAGCAGATCCAATTTGTAGCACAAACTGTTAGTTTGTGCGGGTCAAACTAACAGTTTGACCTACATTACAGGCTCAAAGATGGATCTACTGACCTCGGCTCGGAAATTCCAGACCTGACAGGTTTTTATGGTGCTTTTCGGCAAAGTACACCAATTTTCCCACATTTTAGCTGGATTTAAGATGCTTATGTCAAAACCTGTCAGGTCTCATCTGAATTATCGAGTTCAGGTTACTGAGTATGACAATTCAGGACGAAAGACGACAGACGAAAATTCGTCATCAGGTCCTTCGTCCTTCGTCCGGTTTACCGTTGGGCTAGTTCGGCAGCACCATGATCTTCCCATCGCGGCGCTCGGTGGCCTGGGCGATGGCGGCGACGGTGTCGTCCAGGTTGTAGCGAGCCGTGATCATCGGGCTGAGGTCCAGGCGGCCCGAAGCGACCATACGGATGACGTTGGGGAACGTTTCGTGGCCGGAGTGGCCCTGTGCCCCGAAGACCTGGGCTCGCCGCACCTGCAAGGTCTCCAGGTACATCGGCACATTCCGGGCTGCCCGCCCGATCTGGACGATCTTGCCGTTGATAGCCAGGCTCTTGACCATTTCCGGCACGGTCAAATGCGGCGCGCCGGCGGCCTCGACGTGGAATTCAAAGCCCTGGCCCTGGCTCAATTCCAGCAGGACCTCGGCGGGGTTGACCTGGCGGGGGTCGTAGGCGTAGTCGGCGCCCAGCTTTTTGGCCAGCTCGCAGCGCGCCGGGGAGATGTCGAAGGCGACGATCATCCCGGCCCCGGCCGCTTCGGCCAGGCCGACGGCGGCCAGGCCGATCGGCCCGGCCCCAAAGACGCTGGCGTAATGGCCGGGCCGGAAGCCGCCGGCCCGCTCGAACATGGCGTTGTAGGAGACGCTGGTCGGTTCGGTCATAGCCGCCACCTCAAATGCCTTTCTCTCGTCGCCAAAACGCTCGGCGATGGCGTCGATCTTCCAGGCATATTTAGCGCCGATGGCCAGATAGTTGGCGAACCCGCCGTCGATGGTAAAGCCGATTTCCTCCAGGTTGGTGCAGTGGTTGGGATAGCCGTTGCGACAGGGGACGCAGTGGCCGCACCAGATCATCTCTTCCACGGTCACGATGTCGCCCACCTGGAGGTCCGTTACTTCTTTGCCGACCTCGACCACCTTGCCGGACAGCTCGTGGCCGAGGATAGAGGGGAATTTGGTCAATCCTGGGTAGAGGATGTAGTCATCTTCGTCCGTCTCATAGAAGTGCATATCGGAGCCACACACCCCGCAGGCCTGCACCTCCAGCAACACCTGGTCGGGTTTGATTTCGGGGTCGGGCTTCTGCCGCACCTCCAGTTTCGGATGCCGCCAGATGCTGTTGCCGGTGACGGCTTTGCCGGTATCCTTTTCCCAATCAGAGACTTGATAGTCTGGTTTGGGTTCCCAGACTGCGTCTAAAACTAGGCCTTTCACTTAGCTAAACCTCCTTTTCTGGTCCGCGCACACGTGTGCACGGAGCTATATAAAAAAGCGGCAACAACTGCTCGGCCAGACTCTACGAGATGTTGAGTCTGGTGGAGAAACGACGGTTCCATTTTAACGCCGTCACATCACATAATGCCCTACCTTGGAACCACAGATTTGCGGGAAAACGCGGATAGAGGCTTAAAACATCCGCGCTTTCCCGCTGATCTGCGGTTCTACCACCCCGGCCAGACCCGAAATCGGCGGTCTATTCATTAACGGCGCCGTCCGGCATCATCGCCCCACGCAGGTGGGCGTGGTCCAGGTTGGTCCCATCCAGCCGGGCCTCGAACAGGTTTGCGCCCCTCAGGCTGGCCCCGCTCAGGTTGGCCTGGCTCAGGTTGGCTTCCTTTAAGACGGCCTGGCGCAGAACGGCTTCGCTCAAATCGGCGCCACTCGCATCGGCCTTAACCAGATGCGCTTCGCGCAGGTTGGCCTCGTATAGATCGGCTCCCGCCAGATTGGCTCGATTGAGGGTGCTGCCCCGCAGGTTGGCGCGGCGGAGGCTGGCCCCGGCCAGGTTAGCCTGGCTCAGGTTGGCCCCACTCAGATCGGCCTCGCTCAGATCAGCGCCGCTCAAATTGGCTTCCCGTAAGTCGGCTTTGCTCAAGTTAACGCCTTTCAGGTAGGCCCCGCTCAGATCGCAGCCGGCCAGCCAGAGGGGCTTGGGTCTGTTCAGTAGATCATATAACTGCCAGGGTGTTAATTCCGCCATTACTGCTTCCCCTTTTCAGGCTGTTGCCGGTCTCACTCGCTAATGTCATCCAGAGCTTCAGCCAGTTGATGGTCGATCTCTTTCAGCTTGCCCTCGGCCTGGAGGGCATCGGTCCGCTCAAATTCCTTAAGTTCGTGACTGAGGGCATCCAACTCGTCCGCGCCGGACATCATTCTGACCATCTCCTCGCGGCTCAACTCCTCTTTGGTGAAGGTGCCAAAGGTTCGACCGCGTTTGAGGATGGTGAATCTGTCGCCGACGGCGTAGGCGTGGTGTGGATTGTGGGTGATAAACACGACGGCCAGGTTCCGCGCCCGGGCCTGGGCGATGTAGCGCAGCACCGTGCCCGCTTGCTTCACCCCCAGGGCGGCGGTCGGCTCGTCGAGGATCAGGGTTTTGGCCCCAAAATAAACCGCCCGGGCGATGGCCACCGACTGGCGTTCGCCCCCGGAGAGGGTGCCCACCGGCTGGGACGTGTCGCGGATGTCAATACCCATTTTGAGCATTTCTTCCCGCGCCACCCGGTTGGCGAACTGCACATCGAACCGCTTGAACAGCCCCCAGCCTTTCGTTGGCTCAGAACCGAGGAAGAAATTGCGGGAGATGCTCATCAGCGGAATCATAGCCAAATCCTGGTAGACGGTGGCAATCCCCCGGGCCAGGGCGTCTCGAGGGGAATTAAAAAGGACCTCCTCGCCTTCAACCAGGTATTGACCTTCGCTCTGTTGATGGACACCGGCCAACGTTTTGATCAGAGTCGACTTGCCCGCGCCGTTGTCGCCCAGCAGGCACATGACCTCGCCGGCGTAGACAGCCATCGAAACGTCCTGTAGGGCAATGACGCTACCAAAAAACTTGGAGATATTCCGAACTTCAACTCTGGGCGTCCCGTTGGTACTCATCTTCGCGCCTCCTCTGCCTTTTGCCTGATCAAGTTGTTAATTAACACGGCGATGATCAGCATACCGCCCATAAAGACCAGGAACCAGTCGGCGGAAACGCCGGCGAAGACGACGCCCTGGCGGACCATACCGATGATGAACGCGCCCAGCATCGCGCCAATAGCCGAACCATAACCGCCGGTTAACAGGTTGCCGCCGATGACCGCGGCAATAATAGCCTGGAACTCAAGCTGTTCACCACGCAGCGTATCCGCAGATTTGACCGTGATCACCTGAACGGTCGCCAGGAGCCAGGCGGCGGTGGCTGTCGTCATGAACAGGCCGATCTTCAGCCTGCTGACCGGCACGCCTACCTGGCGGGCGGCGACGGCTGCCCCGCCTGCGCCGAAAATCCAGTTGCCAATTTGGGTCCGCAGGAGAACCCAGGTGGCGAGAAACCCCAATGCCAGCCACCAAATGATGGAGATGGGGAAGTTCGCGCCGGCGACCGGAATGTCGCTGGCAAAGATAGCTTGCATGAAATCATATCCGGGCAATTCGGCCAGACCACTGACCTGCGTCCGCCCGGTAATCAAGCGGGTGGTGCCAATGGTCACGCCGCGAATAATAAACAGGCTGCCCAGGGTGATGATGAAGGAAGGCAGCCTGGTTTTTATGACCATATAACCGTTTAGCCAGCCGATGATCAGGGCTGCAATGAGGGCGACAATCGCGCCAAGCCAGAGGGGAATCCCCCACTGATTGGCCAGGATGGCCATTACCGCGCCGGAAAAGCCGACCATCGAGCCGACCGACAGGTCGAACTCCCCGCCGATCATCAGCAGCGCGACGGGGACGGCCACGATGCCTAATTGGGCCGACACCTCCAGATAGCTGGCTGCCCCTCGCAGGCTCAGAAACCCCGTTGGGGCCGCAATTGCAAAAAATGTCCAGACGACGATGGCCCCGGCCAGCGAACCCAGCTCCGGCCGGCTGAGCAATCGCTTGATTAAGCCCGCTTCGACCATGCGTTCGTCAGCCGTTTTGGCGGCAGTTGTTGTTGCCATAGTTTTGCCTCCAGTATTAGGAAATAACACCACCACTTAGGCAGTTATCTGGAGGCCGGGGTCCATCTTGCGCCCCGGCCTCCGGATAGTTTAGCGCGTTCCGGCGGCGCTCAACTCGATGACCTGGGCGGCGGTGTCCTGAACGACGAAGCCGGGACCGGTCATAACCACGTCGTTGGCGATGGTGTTCAAGTTGGTGTTGAGCAGCGTCAGCAAGACAACAGGCAGATAGCCTTGCAGATATTGCTGCTGGTCGATGGCGAACAACATATTGCCGTCGCGGATGGCCTCAAGCACCTCTGGCGACAGGTCGAACGTTGCCAGTTGAATCTGGCCGATCAGACCCTCCTCCTCCAGGGCGGCCAGGGCCGGCGCGGCCCCGGTCGGGCCCAGGGTCAGGATGCCGTTGACATCGGGGTTGGCGGTCAGCGCCGCCGTCACCCGCTGTTGGGCATCAATGGGGTCGGCCAGGTCAACGGCCAACACCTCAACGGAGGCCCCGGCCGCTTCCATCGCGTCGGTGAAGCCCTGGCAGCGCAGGTCGAGGGCCACGTTCCCCACTTCCTGGTTGACGCACAGGGCCTTGGTCACCCCGGCGGCGGCCATACGCTCGCCGCCGCCAAAGCCAGCTTCGTACTCGGTCTGGCCGACGTGGGTCAAAATGCCCAGGTCCTTGGCCACGTCGCTGCCGGAGTTCATCGAAATGACCGGGATACCGGCATCGACCGCGGCCCGGATGGAATCACCCAGGGCGTCGGCGTCGGGGATCGAGACCACCAGGCCATCCGGGTCGGAGGCCACCGCGGCGTCGATGAGCTGCGACATCGCCACCATATCGAAGGTTTGCGGGGCCTGGTATTCGACGGTGACGCCCATATCCGCCGCAGCCTGGTCAACGCCGTTCTTGACCACCGACCAGAACGGGTCGGAAGCCTGGCCGTGGCTGACGACCACGATGCGGATGTCGGAGCGGTCTCCCTGGGCAGCGGGCGCCGCCGCTTCTTCCTCAGCGGGGGCGGCCTCTTCCTCGGCGGGGGCGGCTTCTTCGGCGGGGGCGGCTTCTTCTTGCTGGGCAGCCGGAGCAGCGGTCGGCGTCGGTTGAGCCGCCGCGCCGCATTGGGCGGCGATCAGGGCCAACACGCTCAAGGCAATTAAGGCGAGAAATAGTTTGCGATTCATGTGATTTTCTCCTCTTCCAGGAATTTGAAGTTGGGATTTTACTGCTTCTGACCTTACCGTAGTGTGGTTAAGATAGAGTTTCTTCGTAGCGCCTTCTCCTTTCTGAAATCGTGGCGAATTTCTGCAATTCTGCCATCCCCGTGGGTTACCGACAGTGGCCCCCCGGAGCCGCGCTGGCGAGCAGCTCCGGGGAGCCATCATCGACCCTCTGCCTCATTCGTCTATCTCGCTTAACCGGACCGGCCGGTTCTCGCGCACCGACCGCCAGGCGGCCAGCCCCATCACCACCGGAATGCGGCCATCAAGGCCGGTCACCGACGGCGGTTGGTCCTCCCGCACCGCTTCGATGAAGGCTTTCATCTCGGCGATGTAGGCCTCGTTGTAGCGTTCCAGGAAGAAGTACAGAGGCAGCGCGGCGTGGACCCCGTCCGCATCGCTGACGACGGCCCGGTGCGGCGTCTCGTTGGCAACCAGGGCCACACCCTCCGAGCCAAAGACCTCCACCCGTTGATCGTAGCCGTAGATGGCCCGGCGGCTGTTATCGATGGCCCCAATTGCGCCGTTGGCGTAACGCAGGGTGATGATGGCCGTATCGACGTCCCCGGCCTGGCCGATGGCCGGGTCGACCAGCACGCCGCCCGCCGCGTAAATCTCCTCAACCTCATCATCCAGCAGAAAGCGGGCCATATCGAAATCGTGGATGGTCATATCGAGGAAAATGCCGCCCGATACCTTGATATAGTCGATGGGCGGCGGCGCGGGATCGCGGCTGGTGATGCGCACCAGGTGCGGCCGGCCGATTTTCCCGGCGGCCACCAGCTCTCGCACGTGGCGGAAACTGGGGTCGTAGCGACGGTTGAAGCCGATCTGTAACTTGACCCCGCCCCGCTCGACGGCGGCCAGGGCCTGATCGATCTGGGCCAGGTCGAGGGCAATCGGCTTTTCGCAGAAGATGTGCTTGCCGGCCTCCGCCGCTTCGGCGATGATCTGGGCGTGGGTGTCGGTGCTGGAGCAGATGATCACGGCCTCGATGCTCCCGTCGTCCAGCACGGGCCGATGGTCCTGGTACACGGCCGGGACTTCAAAATCGGCGGCGCATTGTTCGGCGGCGTCCAGAAAAACGTCTGCCACGGCCGCCAGGTTGGCTTCGGGCAGGCGGTAGGCCAGGTTTTCGGCGTGAACCCTGCCAATCCTGCCGGCGCCAATCAGACCTACGTTGAGTTTGCCTGACATTTTGCGATAATCTCCCTGCTAAATGCTACCCGCGCCGGCAATTCTGCCCGATGCGCGGGCGCGGACCCTGACCATCGTTTTTCAAGGGGATGCCGTCGAACCTCGCACAACCAGTTCGCCCTGGAGCACCTGGTCTTGCACTTTCTGCCCGTGAAGCAGGTCGAGGGCCATCGACATCGCCTGTTGCCCCATCCTTAAACGGGGCTGGTAGATGGTCGTCAGCGGTGGGGTAGTGTAATAGGCCATTTCAATATCATCGAAGCCGATGACGCTCAGGTCCTGGGGGATGGCGACGCCTCGCTTGTAGGCGGCGGTCAGCAGGCCGATGGCAATGACGTCGTTGTAGCAGAAAACGGCGCTCACGCCGGCGGCCAGAGACGGCTCCAGGGCGGCTTCCCCGCGCTTGATGTCGCCCTCGGCAGCCGGGGACAGAGCCAGCGCCGGGTTCTCGGCGAGCCCGGCGCGCTCAAGGGCGGCCTGGTACCCGGCCAGGCGTCGCCGGTTCGATTTGGGCCGGTCGGTGACGCCCACATACCCGATCCGGCGGTGCCCCAGGGAAAGCAGGTGTTCGACGGCCAGTCGCGCTCCCTGCACGTCATCGACGGCAACAGAGTAAAGATATTCACCCTCCACCTGGTTGTTAATCAGCACAATCGGCACCTGAATCTTGTCGAGTTGCGAACTGTATAGATTGCCCACCCGTGAAGAGGTAACGATGATGGCATCGACCCGGCGGCGTCGAAAGGTTTCCACCACGGCCATTTCCTGATCGGGGTTGTTGTGAGATATGCTGAGGAAAACGCTGTACCCGGCCGACTGGGCCACGCTTTCGACGCCCTCTACCACGCGAACGACGTAAGGGTCGGCGATGGTGGTGATGACCAGGCCGATGGTCTGAGTCCGCTGCGAAAGCAGGCTTTGGGCCACGGCGCTGGGCGTGTAGCCCATCTCCCGGGCCAGACGTTGGATACGCTCCTTCGTCCCAGCGCTGATGCGAGGGTGATCTTTGAGGGCACGGGAAACCGTTGTATGTGAGACACCGGCAGCTCTGGCGATGTCCTTAATCGTAACCGGCATATTCCCCCCCAGGAAAGCCGACAAACACGATAATCACTGTTGAATTGCCGGATGCACACGTGTGCACGGGTGCGATGATTATACTATAGTACTATGGAAGTGTCAAGGGTAAAAATGAGGAACGTGGGTTTGGAATGGAAGTCGAACCTTAAAATATAGTTACTCGTAGAGAAAGGGATGATTTTGCGCGTTTACTAATAGTAGGTCGAGCTTAAGCAGAGATCGTCTCCTTTTCAAAACAGAACACAAAGAACTCAGAGAAGGCACAAAGTTCACAAAGAATCTCGGTGTTCTCCAGGTTCCTCTGTGAACTCTGTGTTAAAAATCTGCGATCCCATTGTGACTCAGTTGCCTCAGCAGAAGACATAACGAGCACAAGGATGTTTTAATCGGGGTGGAAAATGCGAGAGAACAAATTGTCGAACATCGCAATCGGCTGTGCCATCAAAATTCATAAGGCTTTGGGGCCAGGGTTGCTTGAGTCCGCTTATCAAGAATGTGGCTCTGTGAGGAATTGTGTGGTAATGTAGGACA
>JBHHXL010000092.1:0-13989 GCA_046757065.1 Anaerolineae bacterium | reverse complement strand
TAGCCCTCACCCCCGTCGCTCCGCGACTCCCCCTCTCCCATTTTGGGAGAGGGGGCCGGGGGGTGAGGGCCAAAGTTTCATCGTCGTTGCCGTGCCCCTACAGGTTGCCTTCACTCTCGGCGTCGTCCCGCCGGGACGGTCACACTCACTGCCCACTGAACTTGTACACGCCCTTTTTCATTGAAACGACGTTGCGTCTGGCGGCCCAGTTTCCGCGCAGGCGTCGAGCCAGGACAGCATGGCCTCGATCTGGCCAATGCGAAATTGATAAACCAGCCGGTCAAATGGACGGTTCGAGTGGATGGGTTCGACTTGCGTCCGCAAGGCGTCCAACCAGCGTTGGCAAACTTCGCGCTGCCGCTCGACCAGCCCGGCCACCACCTCCGGCCCCAGGCGGCGGGCAAAGTAGAGTTTGGCCATAAACTCCATCCGCAGTTTCCGGCCCTGCGGCACCGGCGCTTGCACCCAGGTCTGGAAAGCCTCGCGCCCGGCCCCGGTCAGCCGAAAAACCTTGCGCGGTGGTCGCGCCTCCTGCGGCTCAAGGGTCGCGGTCAGATAACCACTCTCTTCCAATTTGCCCAGCAGGGCGTAAAGCTGGCTTTGTTTCAGTTGCCAGACCAGGCCCAGGCCCTCGGCCTGGCGCAACCGCTGGTGGATTTCGTAACCGTGCATCGGCTGTTGCAGCACAAAGCCGAGCAGAGCGTGTTCAATGGTTAGGGGGGTACGGGCCAGGGGACTCATTGCTTATTGTTTGATTATTCAAATTTTGAATATCCAGATAATAATTGATGGGAGGCAAACTGTCAAGAATGGTTTATTGGTCCCAGCGATTCTCATTTTGACATTGTGGGCGGAGAAAATGTAAGACAAACTGTTAGTTTGTCGCCGCCCTGGACAAGCTAACAGCTTGTCCTACACCATATTACGGCCAAAATGAGAATCGCCTCGTTGGTCCGCTTGACCCGGCGGCCCGGTATCGCCTATAATGAGGCTGCTTCCAGGGACAGACCGTTTTACAGCGACGCCCATCGCGGTGCGTCATCAAACGTTAACGAGGATAACTATGGAACCGGCTGTGACTTCTTCTGCCCCCCGTCTCCATTACGCCTGGATCGTGCTGGCCGGCGGAACGCTGGCCGTGTTTGGCTCGCTGGGCTTGACGCGCTTCGGCTACGCGGCGGTGCTGCCCGCAATGCAGGCCAGCCTGGGGATGGATAACACCCAGGCCGGCGCGCTGGCGACGGCAGATTTAACCGGCTATCTGGCTTTATCGGTCATCGGGGGGCTGCTGGCGGCGCGCTACGGACCGCGGGCGGTGATCACGGTCGGCCTGCTCCTGGCCGGCGCGGGAATGTTGATGACGGGCCTGGCTCAGGGCGTTGTCGCGGCGGCGGCCTGGCGGACGCTGGCCGGGATCGGCAGCGGGGCCAGCAACGTGCCGGCGATGGGCCTGCTGGCGGCCTGGTTCGCCCCCCGGCGGCGCGGCCTGACTTCCGGCATCGCCGTGGGTGGGGCGGCGCTGGGGGTCATCATCGTCGGCCCGCTCGTGCCGCGCATCCTATCAACCTACGGCCCGGAGGGCTGGCGCATCTGCTGGTACATCTTTGGCGGCCTGACGCTGCTGCTGGCCGCGTTTAGCTGGCTGCTACTGCGGAACCGTCCAGCCGAAATGGGGCTGGAGCCGCTGGGCGCGGAGGCCGGCGGCACGGTCCCCGCCTCGCCGCCGGGGGCATTGCGATGGGGGCGGGTTTACCGCTCGGCAGCGGTCTGGCACCTGGGGCTGGTCTATGTGGCCTTCGGCTTTGCCTACATCATCTATATGACCTTTTTTACCAAATACTTGATGGCCGAAGGCGGGTACTCGCCGCAGGCGGCCGGGGGTCTGTTTATGACAATGGGCTGGTTTAGCCTGCTGTGCGGCCTGATCTGGGGGGCGGTTTCGGATGTGATCGGGCGCAAGCGCGCCCTGATCATTGTCTACCTGATCCACGCGGTCGCCTTCAGCCTGTTCGCCCTGTGGCCGGCGCCGCCGGGCTTCACCCTGTCGGCAATCCTGTTCGGCCTGTCCGCCTTCAGCATCCCGGCCATCCTGGCCGCCACCTGCGGCGATGTGCTGGGCCCCAGGCTGGCCCCGGCGGCGTTGGGCTTCATCACCCTTTTCTTCGGGGTTGGACAGGCGCTCGGGCCCAGCGTGGCAGGGATGATGGCCGACGCCCTGGGTTCATTCTCGCCGGCCTTTCTGCTGGCGGCGGGGGTGGCCCTGCTGGGCGCTTTCGGCGCGGCCCGGCTGCGCCCGGCTTCGACGGCGCTGAGCAGCCGGCAGGGAGGCTAGGGGCAGGTTTCATTACCCCCTTTTCTGGATTCCACAAATGGCTCCGGCAACCGGCGTCGGTTACAGGTTGTATCAGGCGCACAGATGTGCTAAAATGGCTGCACCCGTGGAGGTGGCCTGTGCCCGACATAAGTCTTGTCAAATTCACGCTTCCGCTCCCGCCTAGCATCAACGCCCAATACACCCGCGTGGGCAACCGGCGGGTGTTAAGCAAAGAGCATCGCGCCTTCAAGAAGACGGTCGCCAGCCGCATCCATCGTCTGCGCGTGGACGAGGTTATCTCCGACGCCTTTATTGCGGCCCTGCAAGCCGGTTACATCGGTTTCTTTATGGATTTCTACTTCGAGACGCCACTGCGACGCGACCTGGACGGCGGGCTGAAGATCACCCTCGATGCCGTCCTGGAAGCGATGGGGCTAAACGATAACCGCGTGGTAGACATCCACCTGTTGAAGCGTATGGACCCTCGCCGCCCTCGCGTCGAGGTGGAACTGGAAGCGATCCCCGACTGGCAATTCGACGATGAGTACGCCTACCTGGGCGAAGCCCCATCCCCGGAAATCGATGGTCAGGGCGATTAGTGGTTGTTCAAATACGCAAACCCCGCCCCGGGTCAGCCCGGCGTACAAGGCAAGCCTGACCAGCTTTGGCACGAACATCTCCCACCAGTTCAAGGGTGTTGATACACCTATCATACCAGGGTTGGCAAGGAGAATAAATCCAATCAACGCCCTCGCTGGGGGTGCATTTCGCATTTTTGGTCGCAGTAGGTCACGCTTTGAGCGTGACAGGGATGCTGCCAAAATCAGCCTGACTCCTGGGCCAAAATCGTCACGCTGCAAGCGTGACCTACCCAATCTTGCCGCCAATGTTGGTCGATTTGCTGTAATCTGGGCCCGATTTGGGCCTCAATCGCACAAATCTTCGAGTTCGCTGCCAGATTGACCAACAGTGTGAAATGCACCCGGACCCCGCGCCAGCTTGCAACTATGGGCAGGGCGGGGTAGAATCCCCTATCAGCACAGGTTAGAGATAGTGAAATGATCCTACGCTTTGCCTCGCCGTGGTTGCTGGCGTTGCTGGCCTTGCTACCGGTCATCATCCTCTGGTTCTGGCTGGCCCGCCGCCGTCTGCGACCGGCTACATTGCAGTATTCGGATACGCGCCTGACAGCGCCCGCCAGCCCCTCGCTGCGGCAGCGGGGGCGGGTGATCCTGCCCGTCTTGCGCCTGCTGGCCCTGGCTTTGCTGATCGTGGCCCTGGCCCGCCCCCAGTCCGGGCGCGCCCGCGAGCTGATCAGCGGCGAGGGGGTGGACATCGCTATCGTCCTGGATATTTCGGGCAGTATGGCCTCCCTCGATTTTGAGCCGAACCGGCTGGTTGCCGCCAAGCAGGTCATCCGCGAGTTCATCCAGCAGCGCCAGTACGACCGCATCGGCCTGGTGATCTTCGCCACGGAAGCCTTCAGCCAGGTCCCGCCGACGCTCGATTACGACGTGCTGTTGCGCGTTCTGGAGGAAACCGAGGTGTCGTGGGACATCGGCCTGGAAAGCGGCACGGCCCTGGGGTTGGGCCTGGCCAATGGCACCAACATGCTGCAAAACTCCGACGCCGACAGCCGGATCGTCGTCCTGCTCACCGACGGCGCGAACAACTCCGGCCAGATCGACCCCCTGACCGCGGCCAAGATCGCCAAGGCGCTGGACATCAAAGTTTACACCATCGGCGTGGCCCGGCCCGGCCTGGTGCCCCTGCCGCTGCCCGACGGCCGCATCGACTACCGGGACACGGAGATCGACGAGGAAACGCTGCAACAGATCGCCGACATCACCAATGGCCGCTTCTTCCGGGCCGAGGACCGCCAGGGCTTGCAGGAAATCTATCGCATTATCAACGACCTGGAACGCTCGCAGGTCGAGGTCAGAACCTTCGTCCGCTACCGCGAATTAGCGCCGTGGCTGGTGCTACCGGCCCTGGCGCTGCTTGGGCTGGAGATGCTGTTGCGTCAAACCTTCTTCAGAGCCATACCGTAGATGCTATGAATTTTGCCGAACCGCTCTACCTGTACTGTTTTGGCCCTCTGCTGTTATTTGGCCTGTTCCTGCTCGTTGTGAACCGGCGCAAAACCGCCGCCCTGGCCCGCCTGGGCGACCCGGAGCTTTTAGCCAGGCTCAGCGCTGCCGTCAATGGGTCCGGCCGCCGCTGGCGAACCTGGCTTTGGTTCACGGCATTGACCCTGTTGATCGTGGCCCTGGCCCGGCCTCGTTGGGGAAGCCGGGTCGATTACGTCGAGCGGCAAGGGGTCGAGATTATGGTGGCCCTGGATGTCTCGGAAAGTATGCTGGCCGAGGATTTGAAACCCAACCGCCTGGCCCGCGCCAAGCTGGAGATCACCGAGCTGATGGACCGGCTGGAGGGCAACGAGATTGGGCTGGTCCTCTTCTCCGGCGCGGCCTTCGTCCAATTCCCCCTGACCTCCGATTTCGCCACCGCGCGCACATTTCTGGAAGCGGCCTACCCCGGCATCATCTCCCGGCCCGGCACCGCCATCGGCGAGGCCATTCAAATCGCTCTGACCGGTTTTAACCAGGAGCGCGCCAGCCAAAAAGTCATAATTTTGCTCACGGACGGCGAAAACCACGAGGGCGACGCCCTGCAGGCCGCTCGCCAGGCCGCCGAACAAGGGATTCTGATCTATAGCATCGGCTTCGGCTCGCCCAACGGCGAACCGATCCCCGAATATACCCGCCTGGGCAACTTCCGGGGGTACAAGGTGGACCGCCAGGGGCAAACGGTCTTGAGCCGGCTGGACGAAACCACGCTCCAGCAGATTGCCCTGGCCGCCAACGGACTCTACTTCCGGGCCAGCGCCGATGGCCGCGAGGTCGGGTTCCTGGCCGACGCCATCGAGGAGCTGCAAACGACCAGCCTGGAAAGCCGTTTTGAAACGCGCGGCATCGAGCGCTTCCAGGGGTTCCTGTTGATCGCCATTCTGGCCCTGGCCGCGAGCGAATTCATCCCCGACCGGAAGGTGGAGCGCGCCCGGCGCAGCGTCCTGCGCCTGTTCTACAAAAGGAGTTGATGATGACCCAGCTTCGTTGGTTGATCCTGCTCAGCCTGGTTTTGCTGGCAACGGCCTGCGGCTCTGCGACCAGGGCGGCCCGCTACAACAACCAGGGTAACAAAGCCTTCGAGGCCCAACAATTCGATGAGGCCCTGGACCACTACACCGACGCCCAGCGCGAGAACCCTGACCTGGCCCAACCTTACTACAACGCCGGCAACACCTTCCACTACCGGGGAGACCTGGAGGCCGCCGTGGCCCAAACCCAACAGGCAATCCGGCTGGCCGAGGATGACCTGGCCCCGGACGCTTTCTATAACCTGGGGAATTCCTTCTTTCGGGCCCAGGCGTTTGGGGAGGCCGTCGAAGCCTACAAGGAAACCTTGCGCCGCAATCCGGACGACCTGGACGCCAAGCACAACCTGGAATTAGCGCTGCAAAATTTGCAGCAGCAACAGCAGCAACAACAAGCCAATCAGGCCGGCCAGCAAGGCGATCCGCAGGGCGAACCCAACCCCAACGGCCAGAACGAGCAGGCGGAACAGGAGCAGCCGCCCCTGACCAACGCCGATGAGCTTTCCGCCGAAGAGGCCCAGCAGTTGCTGAACTCGCTGCTGCAGGACAACCAGACCTTGCAAGAACGCTTGCAACAGCGGTTCGCCGCCCCCGGCCCGCCGCCGGCCCAGGATTGGTGATCATCCGTGGGGGAAATGCTATGAAAGCCACTCGCTTCGCTTTCGTAACCGGTCTCCTGCTCATCCTCTTGAGGCTTGGCCCAACAACCCTGGCCCAATCCCCGGTGGCCGTCGAGGTTGACCGCACCTCCCTGCCCCGCAACGAGCAATTGACGCTGACCCTGACTGTCGACGGCACCGCTTTTGTGGCCAGCCCCGACCTGTCGGGCCTGGAGGATTTTTTCGTCGTCGGCAGCAGCACCTCAACCCAAATCAGCATCATCAACGGCCAGACCACGGCCCAGGTCGTTTTCGTTTACCGCCTGCAATCGCTCAAGGAAGGGGACCTGGTCATCGGCCCCATCCGGATTGATGTTGGCGGCCAGGTCTACGAGACCGAGCCCATCGAGATTGAAGTCCTGCCCCCCAGCGCGCCGCCGCCGGGCCAGATTCCCCGGCCCACCGGCTCGCCCAACGCGCCGCAGAACCTGGACTTTTTTGTAGAAGCGGAAGTTGATAACCCCAGGCCGTATCTCGGCCAGCAGATCACGTACACCTTTCGGACGTACCAGGCCGTCAGATTTCGCTACAGGCCGGATTACCGCCCGCCCTCCTTCACCGATTTTTGGAGCAAAGACCTGCCCTCCGCGCCGGAATATGTCACAACGGTCGATGGGCGGGAATACCTCGTCACCGAAACGCGCACCGCCCTCTTCCCGGCCAACCTGGGCAGCATTCGCATCGAGCCGGCCACGCTGGCCGTGCCCGGCGGCTTTTTCGAGGCGGATGTCGTGCTGGAAACCGAGCCGGTGACGGTCGAAGTGCAATCGTTGCCCGAGGGCGCCCCCCCGGATTTTGGCGGCGCGGTAGGCCAGTTTGACATCAACGCCCAATTGAGCCAGCCGACAGGCACGGTCAATGAAACGTTGTCCCTGGCGGTAGAGATAACCGGCAGCGGCAACATCGACGCCCTGACCGAACCGGCGCTGCCCGAACTGCGGAACTGGCGCTTTTTCAACAGCCAGGCCACCACCTCTATCGATTTTGAGGGGGATAGGGTGGGTGGCACGCGCCGCTTTGAATGGCTGATCGTGCCCGGCCAGCCCGGCGATTACATCTTCCCCTCGCTCAGCTTCAGCTATTTTGACCCGCTGGACGAGACCTACCACACCGTCAGCACCGAGCCGATTCCCATCACCGTTGAACCCGGTGAGCAAACGCCCTTTTCCAGGGCCGTCGTCGGGGGCGATGGGCAGACGGCGGGCATCATCGCCGGCAACATCCGTCACATCAAGCCAGCGCCCTTCGCCTTCGAGAGGGGGGGCAACCTGCTCCTGGCTCATCCTCTTTACTGGGGCGGCTGGGCCTTGCCCGCCCTGGCCGTCGGTGGGCTTTGGGCCTGGCAGAACCGCCGCCAGCGCCTGCTGGGCGAGTCCGCTTACGCCCGCAGCCGGCGCGCCCGGCGCAAGGCCCTGCAAATTTTGGCCGGGGGCAGCCAGTCCCGGGCTGGTGAGGATGCGCTGGCCCAGCGCGCCCTGGTCAGTTACCTGTCGGATAAGCTCAACCAACCCGTGGCCGGCCTGACGGCGGAACAGCTCGTCGACCGGCTGCAACAGGCGGAACTCAGCCCCGCCTTGATCGAGCGAGTCCAGGCGCTTCTGCAGCAAATCGACATTGGCCGTTTCGCGCCCACAACGGTCGGGCAGGCGGGGCCGCCATCCCCGGCGGCGGAAGCGCAAGACCTGATCAACGATCTTGAGGCGGCATTTGGCGAGGCGTTATTTGAATGAATGTGCGTGAGAAAAGCGGGGTTTGGTTAGTGGGCATCCTGTCCCTGGCGCTCCTGATAACCACCACCTCGACATTGGCCCAATCCGGCTTCGATCCCGTTGGAGCTATGCAGGCCGCCAACCGGCAATACGAGGCGGAGCACTTCGCCGAGGCCGCCGCCGCCTACGAGGCCATCCTGGATCGGGGCCTGCGCCACAGCGACCTCTTTTACAATTTGGGCAACGCCTATTTCAAGCAGGGCGACGTGGGCCGGGCCATTCTCAACTACCGGCGCGCCCAGCGCCTGAACCCCCGCGACCCTGACATCGAGGCCAACCTGGCCATCGCCCGCGGCCAGACGCTGGATCGCTTTGAGGGGACCTCGGAAGGGCCGCTGGTCCGCTGGGTGCAAACCGCCGAAGCCTGGCTGACTCTCAACGAAGCCGCCTTGTTAGCCCTGGCCTTGTGGTTTCTGCTGGCGTTTTGCGCTGGCCTGGCCGTTTTCCTGCCCGGCTGGCGGCGCCCCCTGCGCCGGGCGATGCTCGTTTTGGCGGTCTTGCTGGGCCTCGGCCTGATCTCCATTGCCGGTCGCCTGTATCAAGAGGTCCGGCTGCCGGCGGCGGTCATCCTCGCCCCGGAAGTCGATGTCACCAGCGGGCCCGGTTCCAGCGAGCAATATCTGCTTCAATTCAGCCTGCACGCCGGGACCGAGGTCTATCTCATCGAGGAACGACCTGGCTGGCGGCGCATCGCCCTGCCCGGCGACCTGCAGGGCTGGGTGCCGGAGGATGCGGTTGAAGCGGTGATCGACTAAAAAACGCCCGCCAGTGGAAATGGCGGGCGCCAGTCTTTGGCCGAACCGGCTAGGAGCCGTTGACGGGGACCGCCGGAGCGGTCCGCGTCGTCTGCGTCGCCGGTGAAGGGCGGGGCTTCTCCGAAGCCGGCGGCTGCGGCGCGACCCGCCAGAAGCGGTGAAACGCCCCGGCCCAATCCGCCAGCAGGGCCCGCGCTTTAAGGCTGCCCGTCTTGCCGGCGTGGGCCTCCACCAGCTCGCGCAGCGCGGCCTCATCGACTTCCGGACGGACGGCGTGGATGGCAACCAGCTCGCTGTTGTAACGGAAGGGCAGGGTTTCGTCGGCGTCGTAAACGTAGGCCACCCCGCCGGTCATACCCGCCCCGAAGTTGGCCCCGACCGGGCCGAGGACCACCACCGTGCCGCCGGTCATATACTCGCAGCCGTGATCGCCGGCGCCCTCCACCACGGCCGTCGCCCCGCTGTTGCGCACGGCGAAGCGCTCTCCGGCGCGGCCCGCCGCGAAGAGCCGGCCCCCGGTGGCCCCGTACAGGACCGTGTTGCCAATGATGGACTGGTCGGCGGCCTGGGCGGCGTAGCCCGCCTGCGGAGGCGGCACAACGACGATCTCGCCGCCGGCCATGCCCTTGCCGACGTAGTCGTTGGCCGCACCGACCACGGTCAGGTTCATCCCCTCGATGTTAAAAGCCCCGAAACTCTGCCCGGCAGCCCCCTTGAAGGTCAGGTTGATCTCCCCGCGAGGCAAACCCCCGTCCCCGAAGCGGGCGGCAATGGCCCCGGCCAGGGTGGCTCCGACCGCGCGGTCGCTGTTGCGGATGGGCAGCTCCAGGGCCACCGTCTGGCCTCTGTCGAGGGCGGGCCGGCCCGCTTCGACCAGCCGCCAGTTCAGGGCGCTGACGGTATGGATGTCGTTGCCCGGCAGTAAGTTGCGCCGGGGCAGGAGCCGGCCCGGGTCCATGTCTTTCAACATCGGGGCCAGATTCAGGCGATCCACCTGTGGGTTTCCGGTCGATGCCTGGCGCAGCAGATCGGTGCGACCGATGATTTCGTGCAGATGGCGGAAGCCCAGCCCGGCCAGGATCTCCCGCACCTCTTCGGCCACAAAGGTCAGATAGGCCATCACCATCTCCGGCTTGCCGGGGAACTTGGCCCGCAGTTCCGGCTTTTGGGTGGCGATGCCCACCGGACAGGTGTTGGTGTGGCAGGCGCGGGCCATCAGGCAGCCCTCGGCGATGAGAGCCGCCGTGCCGAAGGAGAACTCGTCCGCGCCCAACAGCGCGGCCAGGACGATGTCCCGCCCCGTTTTGACGCCGCCGTCGATCCGCAACCGCACCCGGTCCCGCAAATCGTTGGCCATCAGCGTCTGTTGGGCTTCGGCCAGGCCCATCTCGAACGGCAGGCCGGCGTTTTTGATGCTGCTCAAAGGCGAAGCGCCGGTGCCGCCCGAGCCGCCGCTGATGTGAACCACGTCGGCCCCGCCTTTGACGACGCCGGCGGCGACCGTGCCCACCCCCATCTCGGCCACCAGTTTGACCGAAACAGCGGCGTGGGGGTTGACCTGCTTCAGGTCGAAAATCAATTGGGCCAGGTCCTCGATGCTGTAAATGTCGTGGTGCGGCGGCGGTGAAATGAGGCTGACGCCCGGCTTGCTGTGGCGCAAAGCGGCGATTTCCGCCGTCACCTTGTGCCCCGGCAAATGCCCGCCCTCGCCCGGCTTGGAGCCCTGGGCCATTTTGATCTGCAATTCGCGGGCCGACATCAGATAGGCCGGGGTCACGCCGAACCGGCCCGAGGCGACCTGCTTGATGGCGCTGTTGGCTTCGTTGCCGTAGCGGGCCGGGGCTTCGCCGCCTTCGCCGCTGTTGCCCATCCCGCCCAGGCGGTTCATAGCGATGGACAGCGTTTCGTGCGCTTCGGCGCTCAACGCGCCGTGGCTCATGGCCGCCGTGGAGAAGCGCCGCAGGATGGCCCTGGCCGGCTCCACCTCGTCCAGGGGGATGGCCGGGCGCGATGAGTGAATCTCGAGCGCGTCGCGCGGTTCCACGTAGCCCGCTCCGGCGGCCTGGACAAACTCCTTGTATTTTTCATAGGCCTGGGGAAAACGCCCGTTAAGGGCGCTGCTCTCCGTGGCAGCCGCCTGCAGGGCGCGCACGGTGGTCGGGTTCAAGGCGTGGCGCTCGCCGTTGCGCTTGAATTTGTAGAAGCCGGGGCTGTCCAGGCGCGGCCCCTTCTCGCCGTAAGCGCCGGCGTGCCAGGCCAGGCAATCCCGGGCCAGGTCGGCCAGGCTGGCCCCGCCGAGACGGGACGGGGTGCCGGCCAGGCAGCGGTCGATCACCTCCCGGCCCAACCCCAGGGCCTCGAAAATCTGCGCCCCGCAGTAACTATCGAGGGTGGAGATGCCCATCTTGGACATGATCTTGCGCAGCCCCTTCTCCAGAGCGCGGACCAGATTTTTCTGGGCCGCCGCCGGGGGGGCCTCCGGCCCGGGCCCGTCTGGCCCGTAGCCGTTGAATTTGACCTTCCCGCTTTCGGCCAGGTCGGCCACGGTGGCCAGGGCCAGGTAGGGATTGACGGCCTCCGCCCCGTAACCGATGACGGTGGCCAGTTGGTGCACGTCGCGCACGTCGCCGCTCTCGGCCACCAGGCTGACCCGCGAGCGCAGGCCGCGCCGGATCAGGTGGTGGTGAATCGCCCCCACCGCCAGCAGGGTCGGCACGGGCACGCGGTCGGGGCCGGCCCGGCGCTGGCTGATGATCAGGATGCCCGCCCCGTTTTCCGCGGCGGCTTCGGCCTCGGCGGCCAGGCGATCCAGGGCCGCCGCCAGCCCCGCCTGCCCCCGCGCAAGGGCGAAGGTTGCGTCCAGGGTGGCGGACCGGAATTCGGGCTGGCTCAGGTTCCGGATGCAGGCCAGCTGGCCGTCGAGCAGGACCGGCCCGTCCAGCCTTAGCTGGCGGGCGTGCTGGGGGCCTTGCTCCAAAATGTTGCCCCGGTGACCGAGCAAGATACCCAGGGACATCACCAATTCCTCGCGCAGGGGGTCAATGGGCGGGTTAGTGACCTGGGCAAAGCGTTGCTTGAGGTAGTGGTAGACCGGGCGCGGCTTCTCCGAGAGAACGGCCACGGGCGTATCGTCCCCCATCGAGCCGATGGGTTCGGCCCCGTTCTGGGCCATCGGGCGCAGGACGACGGTCAGCTCCTCGGCGGTGTAGCCGAAGGCGGCCTGTAGCGCCTGGAGGTTTAGGAGTTTTGAGTTTTGAGTTTTGAGTTTTGAATTTTGAGTTAATGAGGCCAGGGTGTTGATATTCTCCACCCACTGGCCGTAGGGTCGCGCCGCCGCCAGCCGGGCTTTGATCGCCTCATTTTCCAAGAACTCGCCGCTGGAGGTGTCAACGACGACCATCTGGCCGGGGCCGAGTTTGCCCTGGCGGACGACGCGGGCCGGATCGAGGGGCACGATGCCCGTTTCGGAGCCGGCGATGACCAGCCCGTCGCCGGTTTGCAGGTAGCGGGCCGGGCGCAGGCCGTTGCGGTCCAGGGCCATGCCCACGGTTGTCCCGTCGGTGAAGGCCACAGCCGCCGGGCCGTCCCAGGGTTCCATCAGAGCGGCGTGATAGGCGTAGAAATCGCGCCGCGCCTGGGGCACCAGCACGGGCGGCATACTCTCCCAGGCTTCGGGGATCAGCATAGCCAGCGCGTGCGGCAGGTCCCGTCCGCCCTGGTAAAGCAGCTCCAACACGTTGTCCAGCATAGCCGAGTCGCTGCTCGTCTCGTCGATGACCGGCTTCAGCGTCTCGATGTCATCCTCCCAGGCGGGCAGACTCAAGGTCGATTCGCGGGCGCGCATCCAGTTGATGTTGCCCTGGATGGTGTTGATCTCGCCGTTGTGGCACAGCACGCGGAAGGGCTGGGCCCGCCCCCAGGTGGGGAAGGTGTTGGTGCTGTAGCGTTGGTGGAAGATGGCCAGACCGCTGCTGAAGGTCGGGCGGGTCAGGTCGGTGTAAAACTCGCCCAGCTTATCGCCCAGCAGCAGGCCCTTGTAGACGATGGTCCGGCTGGAGAAGGAACAGACGTACACGTCCCGAATATCGGCTTCGCGGCAGGCCCGCTCGATGGCGCGCCGGGCCAGGTACAGGCGCCGTTCGAAATCGGTGACCGTGCCGGCCTCGGCCGGTCGTGGCAGCAGCACCTGCCAGATGGCCGGCTTGATGGCCTCGGCCACTTCGCCCAGGACCTTGTCGTAGGTCGGTACCTCGCGCCACAACAGCGGCGGCAGGCCGTAGGCGATGAGGGTAGCGTTGACCACATCCCGGGCCCGGGCCCGGGCTTCGGGGGCGGTGGGCAGGAAGAACATCCCCACGGCCAGGCCGCCGGGTTCCGGCGGCGTCTGGCCTTGCACCGTCAATTCGTGGGCGAAGAATTCGTGCGGAATCTGGCACAGGATACCGGCCCCATCGCTGGTTCGACCGTCGGCGGCCACGCCGCCCCGGTGGACCAGGCTGGCCAGGGCTTGCAGGGCCATAGGGATGACGTCTGGCCGGGGCCGTCCGTCCTGGTAAGCGACAAAGCCAATGCCGCAGGCATCTTTTTCAAACCCGGCGCGATACATACCGCCGGCCAGCAGATGTTGCCTGTTTTGCCAGGTGCATAACGACATTGGTACTGTCCCCCTTTTTGGTAAGGTTGCAAAAGGCGCTATACACCGGGCGGCGAGCTACAAGCTTCATTGCCTGGATGCCTAGCGCCTTTTATGTGCCATCTGTCACAAATGGAGCGGTCAAGGCTCCATTATAACACGAAGCGGCGAGGCAAGCGCCAGTCCAATTGACCATTTTAGAGATACTACTTTTGGGTCATACCTTATGTAGACTCCCTGCCGAAGATCAGGGATAGTCCCGATTGATTATGGCCGCAAAATTTCCTAATATAGCCATTAGGGCGAAAAGCGCCTGTGCTTGGAATAGGAACAAGATGAAGAAGCATCTTAAAAAGGTCATAACGCGCTTCGTAGGGCAGGCACGTTGGGAACAAGTGCCGTTTGCCGTGGCGACGTTATCGATCTCTGCCCTGGTTTTCGTTTCCCTCCACCAGCGGCTGGGACCGGTCGTGGCTGCGGCCGGGGCATTGCCGATCCTGATTGTGGGCTGGCGCTCTTGCCTGCGAGTGGTCGAGCGCACAGCCGCCCTGAGCCAGGCCAATCAATGGCTGCGCCGCCAGCTCGCGGAGCGGCACGGCGGCAGCATCACCGCCCGCAGCACGCCCGGTCAAGGAGCGACGTTCGTCGATAAGACGTGGCGAACCCATTCCGATTCTGATGGCCGACGACGATCCGGACGAC
>JBHHXL010000091.1:0-14030 GCA_046757065.1 Anaerolineae bacterium | reverse complement strand
TGCTACAAAACCCCATAAAAGCTCAAAGAGCCCAAAATTTTTGGACAGCACAGGGGGGAATTGGGGGGGACACTCCCCACACCCCCCGGTCCTCCTAAAATGTCGGACACACCTCTCATTTGCGACTAACGCCAGGTCCACAACAACTGATCCAGGCTCAGCAAGAGATTGCCGTGCCGCCAGCCATCGGCCAGCCGCCGCCAGCCGTCCGTGACCAGGCGGCCCAGGCCCTGGCCGGGGTCCAATCCGCTGACCTGCCTGAGGGCCGGGCCAGGGCCGGCGGTCTCGATCTCACGTTGCAGGTCGGTTGCGGACGGGTCGGCCGGGTTGCAGAAACAGAGGGCTGCGGCTGCCACCAATACCAGCTTTTCCGGCCTGATCCCGGCCTCTTCGGCCAGCCGCGCCGCCCCCAGCAGGCGATCATCGGCCCCCAGTTTGCGCTTGGGGTCGCGCCCCACCCGGGTGATGGGGTCGTTCAGGGCCGCGTTCTCAAAACGGGCCACAATTTGCATCAAGTCGCTCTCGTCGCCGGCCACCTCCGGCCCATAGCGAGCAGCCAACCCTCGCTGCCCCTCGGCCATCGCAGCCAGCGCAGCAACCCGGATTTCGGGGTCACGGATGGCGGTGTGGATGTAGTGATAGCCTTTCAGGTAGCCCAGGTAAGCAACGGCGGCATGGCCGGCGCTAAAGATATACAGCTTGCGCTGCACCCAGGCCGAATAATCTTCAGCCACGATCATCCCCTCAACGGCCGGCAGGGGCTGGCAAAGGCTGGCGCCATCCACTACGAAGTGGGCCAGCCGATCACCGACGAAAATGAGCGGCTCGTCCCCGGCGGGATCCCCCAACTGGTGCGTCACGGCCCGGCTGATCAGACTCCCGGAGACACCGTGCGCCGCCGGCGAACCGCCGGCCGGCAGGTGGCCGGCGACCAGGCCACGCAGATAAAGCCCTGCATTAACCAGATTCTCGAAAGCCAAAACGTTGGTCGGCTCCCGCCGCCGGCGCAGCCCGGCGGCAATGAGGGGAGCGATATCGGGCAGATTGCCGACTCCTACGGCGGTGACGATCAGCTCGGCCTCGCTCATCTCTGCCGCGACCAGGTCCGGCTCGGCGGTCGACACGGCTCGCACGCCATCAACTACAATCTCCTCCATCTCTGGACCGCCGACCAGCCATACCCGGTAGCGCCGGACCCGGTTTAAGTGATCGACGACGGCCGGATTGCGGCCAACAAAGACAACCTGGTAGCCCGAAGCGTGCAGCAACTGGCCGGCGAACCCACATCCGATGCGACCCGAGCCAAAGACGACTGCTTTCATACCACAGTTTCCTTTTCAATTGCCGGCAGCAACGGCTCCCTGGTGAGAACTCGTTGGCCGACCGTGTAAATGTAATCGGCCAGACGCAAGGGGGCGTCGGGCACGCCCTTGAAGCCGGGGAAGCTCGAGACGTCTACCACGTAAGGTCCCTCGTCGGTCATGATTACATCCAACCCATACAACTCTAGCCCAAAAGCCCGACCACAGCGCAGGGCGATCTGGCGCACCTCGCGGCTGATGGTGAAGGGTTCCCCCATTTTTTCTTCGTAGGTGCGGGCCGGCCAGACTCGCTTCACGCCGAAGAGCTGACCGCCGATGCAGTAGATTTTGCGATCGCGTCCCTGCGGTTCGCGATATCGCTGGGCGAAGATGGGCCCCTCACTGGCGGGCAAATCGCCCAGTTCATCGGCGTCCCATACAACCCGGACGCCGCGTCCCTGGGAACCTCGATAGGGTTTGACCACCAGCGGGCCATCGTCAAGGAGGGGGGCCAGCTGGCCGGGATAAGCCGTTACATAGGTTTCCGGGGCCGGCACCCCGGCGGCCTGCAACACCCGGGCCGTGATGATCTTGTCCCGCAATATGGCCGCCACCGGGTACGGGTTGAGGATCGCGGCCCCGGCGGCGTGCAACGCTCCGGCCAGACTCAAGGCCAGATCGGTCCCTGACTTGAGGATGTAAAGATCGTGTTCAACCCGCACCGCAGACAGGTCTGTCAGCCGCTCCTCCGGGTAGATTATGTCTACTACAACCCCCCATTCTACCAGCAGGCGGATCACCTCCGGCATAATTGGGCTCAGTCGTGTCGGCCGATGGCGCAACATAATCAGGCAAACTTTCATGATCTTTCCTCCGTGTGGGCACGCCTGAGGACATAATCGGCCAGGCTTTCGTCCACGCCAGGCACGCCGGTGTAATTGGGAAAATCATTGACCTCGATGACAATCGGGCCGTCAGGAGTCTGGATGCAATCCACGCCGTACAGCTCCAGGCCAAAAATCCGTCCGCAACGGCGCCCCAGCTTCCGCAAGGCCGGCGTCAGTGGCAGCAATTCGGCCTTTCGCGCCGGGGCTTTCGCCCCAGGCGCGCCCAGCGGCGAAGGTTTGCGAACAGCCCACACCTCTTCACCAATGCCGTATAATTTCAGATCATAACCGTCGGTCGGTAAATAGGACTGCGCCAAAGCCACCGGCTCCGGCCACTGCAAGCCGATCAACTCGCTGCGGGAGTGGACGATGGAAAGCCCCTGGCAGTTATCGCCAAAAATCGGTTTGAGGATAAGCGGGTAACTCGCCTCAGGAATCTTTCGGGCCAGAACCCCGGGCCGGCCCAAGAACGTGGGCGGGGTTGGCACCTTCCAGGCAGATAGAGCAACGCCCATTTCGGCTTTGCTGTGGACGGCGGCGATGGCCCCCCGGCGATTGAGGGTCGGTAAACCGCGCTCCTCAGCCCAGGCCAGCAAACAAAGTAAGGCCCAGCTCCGCCCCCGGCCAACTATCAGATCAAAGCCATTCAACCAGGCATCATCCCCAAATCGATGAAAGCTCTCTTCCGGATCGATCAAGGTCACCTGGTGGCCTCGCGCTTGCAGGGCAGCGCTCATTCCATAGGGTTGGTTCTGGGTCAGGTAACGCCGCTCGACCAGGAGACCGACATACAACGGGTAAGCCATTCAATCACCTTCGCGATCCAGGTTATATATTGAACATATGCACTTACGCCGCACAAAAAATACACCGATCTCAATTGGAATCGACCATGTCCAAAAAAAAGCCCGCTGCCTGGCCAGGTCCGAGGTTAACCTCGGACCTGGCCAGGCAGCGGGCCCTGGCACCCCCCACCCGAGGGGGTGAAGTTGCAGGTCTAATGGCCTCTGACGCAGCTCGTGCTGAGCAGCCCGCGTCCCCTATCGGACCAGTTGCCGGCCTGGGCGCGCTGAAGGCTGTCGACTATGTTTATCTGACCGGCTCCCAGCAGCCCGCTGAAGGCGGGGTTTAGGCCATCCAGCGAACGGGCGGTCTCGCCAATCAGCACAGCCACATTCCGGGCCGTCGCCGCCGGAGCCAGGCTGTGGATGAGGGCGGCCTGGCCGGCCACAAACGGCGTCGCCATCGAGGTCCCGCTCCAGGTGGCGTAGCCGCCAGAGGGAAAGGTGCTATAAATCTGCTCGCCCGGCGCAGCGAAAGCAATCCAGCCGCCGTAGTTGGCGAAAGGCGATTTCCGGCCATCCGCTCCGACCGAGGTCACGGCCAGGGCACATTGGGCCGCCGCCGGATATTGCTTATCACTGCTATTCAGGTTTCCGGCGGCGGCAACCACCACCGCCCCCTGACGGGTCGCCTGCCTGGTAACATCGCGCAACAGGTCCGACTTACCCGGCAAACCCAGGCTAAGATTGATGACGTCGGCCCCGTTGGCCACGGCGTAGTTCATTGCCTCGGCCAGGCTGAAAATATTACCCTGGCCCTGCCGGTCGAGGACGCGCAGCGGCATAATCCGGGCCTCCGGGGCAACCAGATGAACGATCCCGGCCACGTGCGTCCCGTGACCGGCCATTTCACCCGCCGGGGGGTGGTCGCTGCTACCGAGGCCGGTAAATTCGTCCTCAGGCAGCGGGTCGTCGTCCACGAAATCGTAGCCGGTGGTTGTCAGGCTGGACGCCAGGGCCGGATGATCGAGCTGGACGCCGGTATCCAGCACGGCAACCAGCGTCCCCTCGCCCAGGCTGATCTGGTGCGCCTGGGCCAGTTCCAGCAATTGGGCGGCGTCCTGAGCGGGATACGGAGCGGGGTCCGGCCCGCCCCAGGCCCCGCTCCGGCGCGGGTTGGCCTCGGGCACCTGGTTGATGAAATTCGGCTCGGCAAATTCCAGCCGCAAATCATTGTCCATCACTCCGGCCACCACTCTGGCATCCGCGCCCGCCGGCACTTGCAACAGAAAAATACCGGCGCTGCCCAGCAACGGCCTGATCGTCGTCGTGCCATAGGTAGCGTTGATGTCCTCGATGGTCGCGCCTGAAATCGGGTTCAACTTGACCACGACCTGATCTACGATGTAGCCAGCGCCTCCGGAAGCGGCGTGGACGGCGACTACCGAATTGATACCCCACAACATAGCCAGGATCGCCGCGCTTAGCAACCCCGGCAGCAAAAAACGACGCAAGAAACTTCGAATGTCCATCGCTTTCACCTCCAACCATAACGGCTGCCCCCAGGGCCGGACGGCCTTACTGCCGGCCCACCAATACGAAGGGCGCCCAATAATAGGGATGCGCGTGTTGCGCCTTAAGGGCGAGCTGAGCGGCACGCAGGGCTGCCGCCGGTCTCTGCCCGCCGAGTAACTGTTCATACCAGGTAGCCATCAAAGCTGCCGTCGTCTCATCCTGGACCAGCCATAAGCTGACCACAAGCGTGGCCGCTCCGGCCCCCAGGAAGGCTCGCACCAGCCCGATGATCTCGTCGCCGGCGATCACCTGGCTGCGCCCCGTTTCGCAGGCGCTTAACGTGACCAGCGCGCCGGCCAGATCGAGTTGGGCCACGTCGGCGGCCAGCAGCCAGCCATCGTGCAGTTTCAAAGCGGAGAACATCGGGTTGTCGGCCCGGAAGAGGCCGTGACAGGCAAGATGCAGGATCGTGCAGCCGGGCACCTCCGCCCGGAGCCTGGCCTGGGTGGCCTGCTCATCAACGCACACGGTAGCGCCGGCAATGCGCCGGGCTACGGTGCGAGCTTCGGCGGCCACGGCCGGGATGCGCGGATCGGTAATGCCCATCACCAGGGCCTTGTCTGAACAGCGCGGTTTCCGGTCCTGGCACAACGCCAGGACCGTTGCGCTGGGCGCGTACGAGATTTCAAACCGCTCCAGCAGGTACTGCTCGCCGTCAAACAGGGCATGGAACGGCACCTGGTGCAACGGGCCGTGCGGCACGATGACCAGCTTCGGCGCAGGACCGGCTTGATCGGGCAGCGTTGCCGGCGATGGACCGACTGCTTCGGCCAGCACGGACTCGAGCGGCGCAACCAGTCTGGCGTGAAGCAGGGCCAACAAGCGCCGGGCCGATTGCTCCAGGCGCGCCATATGCCGCCCGACAAAATCCTGGCCGGTCCGAAAACGATCCCACTGTAGAGCAAGGCGCTGCAAGAGAGGTTGTACCTCCGTCACCGTGCTGAGATGGCGCACGACCCGCACCTGCCCCAAAAAGCTGACGAAGGCCATAATCTCGTCGCCGCAAATGTAATAGGTCAGCAGAATTACGTCCAGTGGAAGTTGATCCTGGACCGCCTCCAGCGACAGGGGCGTGCCAAAAGGGTCGGACACCGGCGAAACGGCGGCGGATTGCAACCGTAGCTGGCTGATTTCCTGCTCAAGTTCGGCGGCGCGCTTGCGCAGGTCCGGCAGACGGGCGCCGGCCTGACCGCCATCTCTGGGCCCAAGCAGCTCGTTGTAAACCACGTTCAGATCGGCCTGTAGGGCTTGCAACCGGGCCCCCATCCCGGTCCCGGTTTGGCGGGACGGCCTCGGCTCGATACCGCCCCCAATCAGGTCCACCAGCGTGCGCGACTTGGCTCGTTCAGCCGTGTTAAAAGCGCGCCGCAAGCCGACGTCATCATCACGGTCGAGGTGCAATTGCACCAGCTCTTCGTAAACGGCAGTTTTATCGCGCAGGAACGATGTGCGCATGGCCTCCTGGGCCAGGGTGCCCCGCAACCATTCAACGTCATCGACCGCCCGCTCAAGCAGGGCTTGCGCTTCCCGGTTGCGGCCTTGTAGCCGGCGGGCCTGGCCGAGCCGCCGGTTCAGCCGGTAGCGAAGATGCGGCAGGGCCAGGGTTTCGGCCACGCGCTGCGCTTCCAGCAGATGCGGCTCGGCTGCCGCCGCGTCGGGTAAAAGCAGGTCGGCCAGGCGCATATGGGCGTAGATGTGCTGTACCGGCCAGTCGTTGCCTGCGGACAGGGCCAACGTCTGGTGGGCTATCGCCTGGGCTTCACCGGGCTGGCCACGAGCGGCCAGCAAAGCCGCCTGTTCCAACATCACATTGCACAGGAGAGGCACGTTATCGGTGGCGGCGAACAAGGTGGCTGCCTCGGCCAAAGCGCGGCCAGCCTCTTCAAACTGCTCCTGCGCGAACAAGGCCATCCCTGTCCCCCACAGCGCCCGGGCCCGGTCGGGCAGCATACCCGCATTCTGCAACTGGCCGGCGGCCTGCCGGTAGGCTGCCAGCGCCTCGGGATAGAGGTTCAGGGCCAGATAGGCTTCGGCGGTGTCGAGGAGGAGCACGTGTTCGTCGGCCAGAGCATCGAGGGCTTCGAACAGGCGGCGCGCCTGGCCAAAGGCGTCCAGGCTGCGGGTGTAATTGCCGAGCAGCAGGTGGGCATCCCCGATGTTGATGAGGGTTTCGGCGTGTTGCAGGGTCAGGCCGGCCTCGGCCCGGATGGCCGCCGCCGCCTCGAAGGCCGCCAGCGCTTCGCTGCCCCGGCCCAGGTTCAGGAGGACGATGCCCCGGTTGTTGCTGATGTCACCCAGGCGCTCGGTCATTTCGAGCGCAAGGTAATGCTCCTCGGCTGTGGCGTAGGCGCTAAGCGCTTCCTCGTAGCGGCCGATGAGCTCGTAGGCGATGCCGCAGTTCTGGTAAACGAGCGCGGCCAGCAGCCCGGCCTCCGACGGCGCTGGCCTTGCGTTCACATCGTCGATGCTGTCGAGCGCGTTGATCACGGTCTGGCCGGCGGCCAGCGCTTCCTGGTGACGCCCCAGTTCATTGAGCACGCTCATCAAGCCGACATTGGTGCGCAACGCCTCCAGCTCATCGCCAAGGGCGATATACCCCTCGCGGGCAGCCTCAATCAATTCCAGGGCGGTTTCGAACTCTGCGTTAATGGCGTGGGTCTGGGCACGGATGTAGGCCGCTCGCGGCCGGGCCGCGGGCGCGGCGGCGCTATCCGCCACCCCGGCGCAGATGGCCGCCAACCGGCGGGCCTGGGCCGGATCGCTGCGAGCCAGTTGTTCAGCCCAATCCAGCAATTGGAACAGGCCATCCGCATCGAGCAAGCGGGCCTCACGCAACAAGGCCGACTGTTCCGCCAACCCCGGCAAGTCCAGTAGACTTTCGATCAGATCAAGATCAAACAACGTCTGCTGATTCACATTTTCAACTCAATCGGGGCAATCAATATTTCAATTTGATCGGTGCTCAAAATCAGGTCGTATACGCCGGTTGGAATCGCTTCAAAATTGAATTCGCCCAATTCGTCGCCGCTTGTCAGGCCAACTTCGGTTGTGCCACGCAGCAATTGGACGCTAAAGGTATCGAAGATTGCATCGGTGTGTGGAAATACCTGGCCGTTTACATCGAGGTGTTTATCCTGGGGGCGGGGCTGGATGTTCAAGGCGATGTCGGCCACATCGGTGGCGTAGATCAGTTGCCGCACGGAGGCCTGGGCGCTGGTGGCCCGCAAACCGGCCATAGCCGGCTGAAGATTGCTATCAAACGTTACGGCCGCAACCAGGCGCTGCCAGAAGCCCGGCTGGCGCCGATCTTGGGCGTAGGCTTCGAAGCGACGGACCAAAAGGTCCCGCATCTCCGGCGGCGGGGAGGCCAGGACGGAGGCTGCGCTCAACCGGGAAAATGCTTGCAACCAATCCAGGTCCGCCTGCGTCTCCGGGTCCGCCTCGGCGATCTGCGCGGCCACGACCGAGGCCTCTTCCTCGGTTAACCTGCCTTCAATCCAATCCAGCAGACGAGCAAAGGTGAGTTTGTTTGAACTCGACATAGGTCTTCTATCTCCACAAGCGCAATTGGAACTTCCTGTCTTTACCTTACAAATGCGCGTAGGGCGGCCAGAAAATACACAAACTTGAAGGTTCCCTTCAAAATAGATTGGTTATGTCACTGCGAGCCCCCGAAGGGGGCGAAGCAGTCTCCGAGCTTGCAATGGTGGAGATTGCTTCGTCGTTCCTCCTCGCAATGACATTTTCATTACTCGGTGTCGTCCCACAGGGACTGTCCGTCTCCCTTCAAAATAGAATTCGCGAAGAGTCCCCACAACGCTGTTTGTTAGAGACGAAACAGGAGATCGGAGATCACTGGCCCTGCAAAACCTCTTTGAGGCGCTTCAGACAGCGCGCGCGCGTTGGGCCGATGCTTCCGACGGACATCTCAAACCGGGCGGCGACCTCGGCGTAGGAAGGTTGGCCCGTATCGTAATAGAGCGCCAGCAGCAGCTTATGGCAGCGCTCACCGATTCGAGAGAGACCATACTCCAACCATTCCAGCAGTTCCCAGCGCTGGCTAAAATCGGCCTCGACCCGGCCGAACATCGTGTCGCTCCCGGCCAGGTCCTCCTCGTCATTCACCCTCTCGCGGCGCTGCCGCTTGAGCAAACGCCAGGTATGCCGGCGGGCGACCGTAGCCAGCCAGGGTCCAAGGCGGCTGTCCTCGTCTAATCGCTCCAGGCTTTGCAGCAAGATGGTAAAGGTTATCTGGGTGATGTCGGCGGCGTCGTCGCGGGAAAGCCCATACCCCAGGGCAATAGAAAATACGAGCCGCTCATATTTGTCTAACAGCGTCTCCCAGGCTCGCGTATCGCCTTTGCGGCAGGCGCGCAGCAAAGCCCGATCCGATTGGTCCTGCTCTGCCCTCATTTCCGAACGGAGGGTAGGCGCGACAACGGCCTCCACCCCAAACGCGGGCCGCTTCTCATCGATTGCTTCGTCGTTTGGCGGCACAACAGGCAGGTCGATCTCTTGTAAATGTAACATTGGATTCCCCCGCATTTACCAACCGCTTGATGAAGACCCAGACAGCAAAAAACTGCACGCCAAAAACAGCGGAAACTCCCGCCGGCATTATAGTACAGGTCGGAAAAATTGCAGAAAAGTTACGCCGCCTACCTTAAAATCGCGAACGAGACGCCGGGCAACGAAAACGTCCGATCAAATTTGACAAGGAACGATTCTCCTTTAGACTTCTATTTTTAAGGTAGGGCACGTATCTTTTTCCTTATCACCACGACATGAAAAGTGACGGTGATGACCGACGAGGCACAACTGCTCGGCAGGGCAAGGCAACTTGACCCAACCGCGTTGCAAGCGCTACACCGGCGATACTACGAACCGGTAGCACGCTACATTCGGTTCAAAGTGGGCGATCCTCACACCGCAGAGGACTTAAGTGGGGAAGTCTTTGTGCGTGTTTTGGAAGGGCTGCGGCGAGGCCAGGGCTGGCGAGACTCGCCGCAGGGCTGGATTATGGGCATCGCCCGCAACGTCGTCGTCGATTATTACCGCCGGAAAGAACGTCTGCCTGAAGTGGAACTCAGCGAGCAATTGACATCGGCGGAAGAAACCGACCCAATCTACCAGGCTATGCAAAGCGAGCGAAAGCGCGCGCTCGTGCACGCTATCCGGCAATTGACGGACGAGCAGCGCGATGTAATTCTAATGCGATTCATGGAGGGGATCGACATTCAAGGCGTAGCTAAGGCCATCAACAAAACACCGGGGGCTGTCAAGGGGCTTCAGTATCGAGCCTTACGGGCCTTGGCCGAGAAGATTCAAGGCTTGGAGGCTGAAGGCAATTAGTACCTGTCCACAGATAATCTGTCAACGGAAACGTGCCAGGTTAGGCCCGGACAGTTACTTCGAGGGATGGAAGCACGAAGATGACGGACGAGACTTTATCTAACCCGGAAGACAAATTAGAAGAATTCTTAGCTTTGCTGGCTGCCGGCACCCCGCTGGACGTGGTTCTGGCCGGAGCGGGCGAAGATGCGGAATGGCTGCGCCCGCTGCTGGAGGTGGCGGTCGAGGTAGCAGAATTGCAGTCGGCCATTCCCATTCCCCCGCCCGAGGCCAGCTTGCAGCGGATGCTGGCGCACGGCCAGAAATTAGCGGCCAGCGCCCCACCGGCCACGCCGGACCGGCCCAGTTGGCTGTCCACGCTGGCGCAACTGCTGCAAGGCCGTTGGTTCCCCCGCTTCGCGATGAGCCTGGCCACAGCCGTTGTAGCGATTATGTTCCTGGGCGGCGTCTTGCTGGCCGCAGCCGGCAACAGCCTGCCAGGCCAGCCTCTTTACGGACTGAAGCGAACCGGTGAAACTCTGCGCTTGACCGTAACTCGCGATCCCGGCCAACGACAGAACCTGGTGCGCACTTTCAACGAGCGCCGCCGCGACGAAACCGAACTGCTCCTGAAACGCGGCCAATCGGCCAGGGTTAACTTCACCAGCCGGGTCGAGTCTTTGACAGGTACGGAGATCGTCGTCGACTCGCTCACGGCTCAAATCACCTCGGACACCGTGGTTGAGGGGAACCTGGCCGCCGGGGCCAGGGTGCAATTTGAAGGCTTGACCCAGCCGCCGGACGGCCTGGTTGCTCTGAGCATCACCGTCCTCGAACCGGCGCCGCCGACGGCCACCCCCACCCCAACGCCGACGGCCACGGCCAGCCCCTCGCCGACCGCAACCGCCTCGCCTACAACCAGCCCAACCTCGACGCCGGTCCCGCCAACGGCGACACCCACGGCTACGGAGACGCCAACCTCGACGCCGAGCCCATCCCCGGTCCCAACCGAGACACCGACTTCAACGCCGACCCCTACGGCCACGCCAACGGCCACGGAAGCGCCGACCTCGACGCCATTGCCTCCGCCGACCGTCGAGCCGACGCCTAGCCCGGCCCCGGTCGATGACGGCGGTGGAAATAACGACGATGATGATGGCGACAACTCCGGCTCCGGTGGGGGCGGGGGCGGCGGCGGTGACGACGACAACTCCGGCCCCGGTGGGGGGGGCGGCGGCGATGACGACGACAACTCCGGCCCCGGTGGGGGGGGCGGCGGCGATGACGACAACTCTGGCTCTGGTGGCGGCGGTGGTGACGACAACTCTGGCTCCGGCGGTGGCGGCGGTGGCGATGACGACAACTCTGGCTCTGGTGGCGGCGGTGGTGACGACAACTCCGGCTCCGGCGGTGGCGGCGGTGGTGACGACAACTCCGGCTCCGGGGGCGGCGGCGGCGATGACGACAACTCCGGCCCCGGCGGGGGCGGCGGCGGCGATGACGATGATAATGACAACTCCGGCGGCGGCGGCGATGACGATGATAACGACAACTCCGGCGGCGGCGGCGGCGATGACGATGATAATGACAACTCCGGCGGCGGCGGTGACGATGACGATGATAATGACAACTCCGGCGGCGGCGGCAACTCCGGTTCCGGTGGTGGCGGCGGCGGCAAAGACGACGACAATTGATCAGACCCAGGCCGCTTGAAACGGAACTGCCGTCAAAGACGACAGGATTTCAACTGCAACCTATCACCCCAGGCTCCATATACGAGCGCCTGGGGTTATTATTTGTCAATTGCCATTGACCGGCGTAAAATACGGCCCAAATGACCACGAACCAGGTTATTTCTCTGACGACCGATTTCGGGGAAGCGGATGGATACGTGGGGACAATGCGCGGAGTTATCCTCAACATCTGTCCCCAGGCCATCCTGGTCAACCTCTCCCACCAGATTCCGCCGCAGGACATTCGCGCGGGGGCCTTTGTGTTGTACATTGCCGCGCCGTATTTCCCGCCCGATGCCATCCACTGCATCGTGGTCGATCCGGGCGTGGGCAGCGACCGACGGGCGGTGGCCGTGCGCACTCCCCAGGGCATCTTCGTTGCGCCCGACAATGGCGTCCTCAGCCTCGTTCTGGCCGAACAGCCGGCTGAGGAAGTTGTGTGTTTGACCAACCCCGTCTATCAACTTCCCCTGGTGAGCTCCACTTTTCACGGGCGCGATATTTTTGCCCCGGCGGCGGCCCATCTGGCCTGCGGCGTGCCGCTCAGCGAGTTTGGGCCGCCAGCCGCCGGTCTGGTGACATTCCCCGTGCCCCGCCCCGCATTTGAAGGAGATACCCTGGTTGCGGCTCACGTGATGCACATCGACCGCTTCGGCAACCTGATCCTGGATGCCACGGCGGCGGATGTCGGCGGCTCCCGGCCTATCTTCAACATCAAGGCTGCCACGATTGAGGGACTTCAATCGACGTTTGCCGATGTGGACGACGGTCAATTCCTGGCTTATGTCGGCAGCAGCCGCGACCACATCGAAATTGCGGTGCGAAATGGCAACGCCGCCCGGCAACTCCAGGCCAGAGTCGGAGACGCTGTCGCCGTCGAATATCAATAACCTATGGCTAAATTTATTATCGAAGGAAAACACACGCTTCAGGGCTCCGTCACCCCCAGCGGCAACAAAAACGCCGCATTTCCCCTGATCTCGGCGGCACTCCTTACCGACCAGCCTGTCACCCTGCACAACCTGCCCGACATCGGCGATGTGAGGACGATGTTGGACCTGATGGAGGACCTGGGCGTCGAGGTTGCTCTACACAGCCCCCACTCCGTTACATTGCAGGCCAGGAAGCTGAGCAAGACCGAGCCGGACCCCTCGCTGTTCAGCACCATTCGCGGCTCGCTGGTATTGATGGGCTCGCTGCTGGCCCGCGAGGGGCGAGTCAACCTGTGCGCCCCCGGCGGAGACCGGATCGGACGGCGGCGCATCGACACCCACCTGCTGGCCCTCAAGGCCCTGGGCGCGGACATCGTGCACAACGGCAATTTTTTGCTAACCGCCAGGCAACTGCGCGGGGCCGATCACTTGCTGGACGAAGCCAGCGTAACCGGCACCGAGAACGCGGTGCTGGCCGCCGTTACCGCCGAGGGCACCACCGTCCTGCGCAACGCCGCCTCGGAACCTCACGTGCAGGAATTATGCTGCTTGCTGAACGGGATGGGGGCGCGCATCGAAGGCGTCGGCTCCAATGTGCTGACCATTCACGGCGTGCCCGCCCTGAACGGCGCTGAATTTACGCTGGGGGCGGACTATCTTGAAGTCGGCAGCTTCATCGGGCTGGCCGCAGTGACGCGCAGCGAAATTTTGATCAGGAACGCCGCCACCGAGTACCTGCGCATGATGCTCCTGGTTTTCGAGCGATTGGGGGTTCGGCCCGAGGTGCGGGGGAACGACCTCTTCATCTCCTCCGACCAGCCGCTGGCGATCGTGCCGGACATCGACGACGCTATCCCCAAAATCGACGATGGCCCCTGGCCCGCCTTTCCCGCCGATGTGATGAGCGTGGCCCTGGTCGTTGCCACCCAGGCCGCCGGCACGGTTCTCTTCCACGAAAAGATGTTCGAGAGCCGCCTCTATTTTGTCGATGAGTTAATCCGTATGGGGGCCCGCATTGTTCTGTGCGATCCCCACCGGGCGGTGGTGCAGGGGCCCAGCCGGCTTCACGGCGAACCGCTATACAGCCCCGACATCCGGGCCGGCGTGTCCCTCTTGATCGCTGCTTTGTGCGCCAATGGCGTGAGCGAGATCCACAATATCAATCAAATTGACCGGGGTTATGAGCGTATCGAGGAGAAGCTGCAAGCCCTGGGGGCGCATGTCGAGCGCGTCGAGGGTTAGGCCCAATGCCTTTCAAATAACAGTACTTACGCAGTTAGCCTGATAAACAACGAATAGGACACGGATTTCACGGATAAACACGGCACTATCTTTGCACTTTTTGAAAATGCCCTATATGTTGTGTTTCTGCCGCTTCTCTGAACACAAGATGTAGTGCCAAAAACCGCGATAAGTTGACAATAATTGCAGAAGTGCAAACATAGTGCACGGATTAAATGATAAAAATAAAGAAAAATCTGCGTTCATC
>JBHHXL010000090.1:0-14117 GCA_046757065.1 Anaerolineae bacterium | reverse complement strand
TTTTACGATTTTACGAGTCTTTGCGGCCAAGGTTAGTTTTGTCAGTCAACCAGCTGCAAAAACATAAACGCCGCCCGTGTAACCAGGCGGCGCGATAGGTAAAGCATAACGAAACAATGTTAAAGAAGCGAACCAGATAACTACCCCCCGCCCGGCTCGACAGGTTCATAAAAGCCCCCGGGCAAAACCGGAGACAATCTTTTTTAAGGATGTAAGGTCTTTGGAAGTGACCGAGGGGTTTCAGGGGACTACAGTGACGGACACCTACAATCACAACCCCCAGGCTCTGGAGACGCCCCGCTGCTGGAAAGGCAGGTTCAACGGTTGCTCAGCGCCAGGCACGGGAATGTTGTCAGTATAGCACGGCCGTACCTTAAAGACAAATGCTGATCTTCGCCGGGACGAGAGTCAAGAAAGAAGCACAGCGGGCACGGGGCTCAAACCGCTGCCCCGCGCCCGCTGTGCCCCTGCACTCAGGAGATGGCGTACTCGTGCTCCAGCTCCTGCCGGAACTGGTGGGTGTAGAGCGAGTAGTAGTGCCCTCTGAGCCGCATTAACTCGGCGTGCGTGCCCATTTCGGAGATGCGGCCATCCTCGATGACCAGGATGCGGTCGGCCCGCTTGATGGTCGACAGGCGGTGAGCGATGATGAAGCTGGTGCGACCGGCCATCAGCGTTTCCATTCCCTGCTGGATCAGGGCCTCCGTCACCGTATCGACGGAGCTGGTGGCCTCGTCCATAATGAAGATGTCCGGATCGGCCAGGACGGCCCTGGCCAGGCTGATCAACTGCTTCTGGCCGACCGACAGGAGGTTGCCCCCCTCGCCCACGTTGGTTTCGTAGCCGTTTTCCAGGGTAGCGATGAACTCGTGGGCGTGGGCCAGGCGAGCCGCAGCCTCGATCTCCTCGTCGGTCGCGTCGAGCCGCCCGTAGCGCAGATTCTCGCGGACGGTGCCGGAGAACAGATGGGGCGTTTGCAGCACCATGCCGATCCTCGATTGGATGGCATGCAGAGTCAGGCCGGTGTAATCCAGCCCGCCGATGCGGATGACCCCGCCCGTCGGCTCGTAGAAGCGGCAGATGAGGTTGACCAGGGTCGATTTGCCCGCCCCCGTCGGCCCAACCAGGGCGATCATTTCACCCTGTTCAATGGTCAGGTTAAAATCCGTAAGAACAGGCTTGCCAGTCTGGTAACGGAAACCAACGCTCTCAAACTGAATATCGCCCCGGATGGAGCCGGGGTCGATGGCGTAGGGCCGGTCGACGATCTCCGGCTCGGCGTCGAGCAGCGAGAAAACGCGCTCGGCGGAGGCCACCGCCTGCTGCATTTCGGCGAAGACCCGGGCCATTTCCTGGATGGGAAACAGCATAAAGGCCAGGTACGAAACAAAAGCCTGGATGCCGCCGATGGTCATCCCGCCGGCGCTGGCCTGCAGGCCGCCGTACCAGATGACGGCCCCCAGAGCCACCGCCCCCACAATCTGCACCGCCGGCAGGAAGAGGGCCGACAGCCAGGCCGCCCGGTAGCCGGCCCGGTACAGGTTCGAGGTCAGGCCGTTGAACTCGGCCAGGTTCCGCTCTTCGCGGACCAGGGCCTTCGCCACCCGCACGCCGGTGATGTTTTCGTTGTAAGCGCCGGTGACGCGCGAGTTTAACTTCCGAACCTGGCGGTACTCAACGATGATCCGCTTCTTGAACTCGGTGGCGATGATCACCAGGACCGGGATGATCAGGAAGACCACCAGCGCCAGTCGCCAGTTGATGATCAGCATAAAGATGATGGCCGTAGACAGGCTCAGAATGCCCCAGGCCACGTCCAGCATCCCCCAGGTGATCAGCTCGGCGATGCGCTCGGTGTCGGAGGTGACGCGAGACATAATCCAACCGACCGGCGTCTTGTCGAAGTACGAGAAGGACAGCTCTTGCAGGTGGCGGAACAGATCGCGCCGCAGCTCGTACCGGATGCGCTCGCCCAATATGCCGGTCAGATAGATGAAGCCGAAGACGGCCGCGGCCTGAACCACGACCAACCCGCCGTAAAACAGAACCAGTTGCGTCAACCGCTCCGGGTCTTGAGCCACGATGCCCTCATCGATGATCAATTTGCTGATGAAGGTGAAGACCGAGTCCAGCACCGCAACCAGGCCGATGAGCAACAAGAAGCCCAGAACCCAGCGCCAGTGCGGTCGCGTCAGGCCCAGGATGCGTCTGATGGTCTGGCCGTTGAATTGGGTGGTAAATTCTTCCTCTTCAAAATAGAAATCTGACATAGGTCACCCCTTGTTTCATTATCAGGTGACAGTCACTTAAAGGCGGAAAATAGGGCCCATTTGGGGAAAATAGCTTTAATTTTAAGCAAAAGTGACTGTCACCTTTCAATGGCCTGAAGCGCAGCGCGGGTTAAGATCACTGCGCTTCAGGCAGACCGCCGTTGACGGCGGCTTCTTCCGGATACTGCTCGTCATTCGCTTCCAGGCCATAGGCCGGATTCATCTCTTCTTCGATCCGGGATTGGATGTCGTAGATCTTCCGGTAGAGGCCATCCTGCCCGATCAGCTCCTGGTGCGTGCCCTGTTGGACGATGCGCCCGCCGTTCAGGACCAGGATTTGATCGGCCCGCATCACGGTGTGCACGCGATGAGCGATGATAAAGGTGGTGCGCCCCTGCATCAAGCGGTCCAGCGCGGCCTGGATGAGCGCCTCGGTTTCGGTATCGACCGACGAGGTTGAATCATCCAGGATCAGCAGGCGAGGGTCTTTCAGCAGCGTGCGGGCAATGGCCAGGCGCTGTTTTTGCCCGCCCGACAGGGTCACCCCCCTTTCGCCGACCAGCGTGTCGTAGCCGTCCGGGAAGGTCTGGATCACCTCGTGGATGGCCGCCGCCCGGGCGGCGGCCTCGACCTCGGCCTGGGTGACGGCCCGGTGCGTGCCGTAGGCGATGTTTTCGCGAATGGTCCGCGAGAACAGAAACGGCTCCTGCTCGACGATGCCGATGACCCGCCGCAGTTCGTGAACGGCGTACTCGCGTAACTCGCGCCCGTCGAGCTGCAACCTGCCGGCCGTGTAATCGTAAAAACGGGGCAGCAGATTGACCAGGCTGGTTTTGCCGGAACCGGTCGGGCCCAGCAGGGCGATGATCTGGCCCGGCTCGGCCCGGAAGGAGATGTCGCTCAGGACCGGCAGGCCCGGCTCGTACTCGAACGTGACGTGGTCAAAAACGACCTCGCCCTGCAGGGCGTCCGGCGCAATCGTCGCACCCCGATCCAGCACCTCCTGGGGCTCGTCGATGATGTCGGCCACGCGGCGATAGGAGACCAGGCCGGCCGAGGATTGGGCGATCAGGCGGCCCAGGTTGCGCATCGGCCAGATCATCCAGACGATCAGGTTGGAAAAGGCCAGGTACGTGCCGACCGTGATCTCTCCGGCAATCGTCATCCGCGCGCCAAGATAGAAGATCAACAGCATCTGGCCGGCGGCGATGATGTCCGAAACGGGCCAGTAAAAGGCGTGCATCATCAACAGGCGGCGGCCCAGGCGGAATTTCTTAAAGTTGTCCTCTTCAAACCGATCCATTTCAAACTGCTGGCGGGCGAAGGCCCGCACCACGCGCACGCCGCTCAGGTTCTCCTGCAAACGGGCCGAAAGCACGCCGTCCTGATCCTGGTAAGCATCGTAGACGCCTCCCAGCTTCAAGAAAAACCAGACCGAGATGAACAGGACAACGGGGATGAACAGGACGGACAGCAAGGCCAGCCGGGTGTTGAGTACCAGCAGGGCGGCCAGGTTGATGGAAAACAGCATCACAATCCGCCCGATTTGCGTGCCCTGGTCCATAAAGAAGCGGCGAATGGCCTCCACATCCGAGCTGGCCCGCTGCACCAGCTCGCCCGTTTGCATATGGTCGTGGTAGGTGAAGGGCAGGCGTTGGAGGTGATCGAACAAATAATTGCGCAGGCGCAAGATTATCCCCTCCGAGGCGCGGGCCGCGAAACGCCCGCTAAGAAAGGTGAAGCTCGCTTCAAACAGGGCCAGCCCCACAAAACCCAGGGCGAACCAATATACCGGCCTGATGCCGGGCCCCTGCGCCTGGCCGAAGGCATTGTCGGCAAAATCGCGCAGAAGCAGGTAGGTAAAGGTTTTGGCCGCCGCAGCCACGGCCAGACTGACGACGGATGCCAGATAGGTGGGTCTGAATCCGGTCAACAGCCGCCACAACCCCAGCAAACGGTTGGGGGAGGTGGTCTGTTTCAGGTCCAGGGGCGGGTATAGGGTTGATTCTGGCATGATGACTGTACCTTTCTTGTAGTACGTTTCAAATCCGTAAATGTCGCTTATGACGAAAGACCATCGACGAATGACGAATAGCCTGCAAATATCAACGATGTTGGTCGTCCGTCCTCCGTCATTCGCCACCTCAAAGATGTGAGAATTTGTGCGGCCTCAAGCTGACGTCCCTATTCAACACAAAAGCCGCAGACGGGTCATCTGCGGCTTCTCTCACCGCGCGGCGCAAAGCTTTGGAATGAGCGCGTGAGAGCAACAAAAAAACCGCAGATGGTCGGCATCTGCGGCTCTTTGGTCAGGTTTAATACCGGCTAAGGGTCAACCCGGAGAGTCAGCAGACGCACCCCACCCTGAAAGGGCGCCAGCCCCAACAGGCTCGATGAACGCTTTGGCACTCACCACTCTATACATCTGCTGTCTCCTTTCTACAGAATTGGGCGCTTAAGCACCGGACCAGTATACTCGATCCAGGATAACTTGTCAACCCTTTTTTGACATAATCCTACCGAGTTGCCGCCCCATTCTTGTCTTGGGTGTTTGTTCGCCCTCCGCGATCTCAGAGACGCGGGCTGCCGCCGCTCCCACGGATCGATCCGCCACCCGGGCCGGAAGGCAGGCGGTAAAGACAGAGCCTTGCCCTTCCCGGCTTTCGACGGTGATGTCACCCCCCATAAGCTGGCAAAAACGCCGGCTGATTGCCAGCCCCAGGCCGGACCCGCCGTAGCGACGGGTAGTGGAGGCATCGGCCTGAGTGAACACCTCGAAGATATTCGTGGTTTGAGCGGCGGTCAGGCCGATGCCGGTGTCGGCAAGGCGGAAGATGAGCCAGTCAACGGGGCCGGTCAGGGAGCCATCCAAGGCCGAAGGCAATGCCCCCGCCGCCTTCCGCTCAACCGTAAGCGTGATCGTTCCCTTCTCGGTGAACTTATTGGCGTTGCTCAAGAGGTTGAAAAGTACCTGCCGGACCTTGGTCATATCGGCGTGCATGCGGCCAATATCGCCTGGACAGTTGATGTAGAGGGTGTTGCCGTCTTTCTTTAGCAGGGGCTGGATGGTCGTCACCACATCGTCAATCAGGGCCGAGATGCTGAAGCCCTCCAGGTGCAGTTCCATTTTGCCCGCCTCGACTTTGGACAGGTCAAGCACGTTATTGACCAGAGCCAGCAAATGGTTGCCGGCGATCTGGATTTTATTCAAGTCGGGGACAAAATCATCATAACCCCGGTCCTCGGCATCTTCGGCCAGCATCTCACTGTAGCCGATAATGGCGTTGAGCGGGGTGCGCAACTCGTGGCTCATGTTGGCCAGAAAGGCGCTTTTGGCCCGGTTTGCGGCTTCAGCCGCCTCCTTGGCCTCCTGCATCTCCTCAAAGAGACGCACATTCTCGATGGCCGTGGCTATTTGATCGGCCATCCCCTGAGCCAGCCTTATCTCGCGTTCGCTAAAGCGGCGCGCCTGTCCGGTTGCCTCAGCGCCCAACATCCCGATGACCTGCCCGCGCACCAACAACGGCACCAGCAAGGCCGATTCCACGCCGGGGGCGGTGGCAACCTCCCCCATCGATCCCACTTGCGGGCCAGCGAGCGCATCGTGAAGGGTGAGGGGAGCCCCGCTTTCGATCATCTGATGGATGGCGGGAGACGTCTCCACGCGCCGGCCGGGCGGCTGCCGTTGGCCATCGACGTACACCGCCTGGAGCAGGCCGGTTTGTAAATCTGGCTCAAAGAGCAAGACGCTGCCTTGCTTGAGATTTAGGGCGCGTAGATACTCGCCCAGGGCCTGCTCCAGCATGTCCTGCATTTCGGACGTTTCGGCCAAAACCCGGCCGGCCCGGTACAGCGCCTGCGTTTCGTGCAGGGCCTGCGTGGTGCGCTGCACCTGGAAGGCGTTGTCCAGCGCAATCGAAGCAAGCTGGGCGAAGCGGCTCAACGTCTCAACTTCGTCGTTGCCAGACCTGCGCCCCGACTCAACGTCGTAGGCCAGGCCAATCACGCCAACGACCTGCGGGCCCGATTTCAGCGGCACCCCCATCAAGGACTGGATAACCCCGTAATCAAACTTTGCCGAACGCCCCTCCCAGGCATCGTAATCGTCGATCACCAGGGGCTGGTCGGTTTGCCAGACCTTGCCGGCCAGGCCCTGGCCCGGCTTGATGCGGTCGCCGATACTGCGGCTGAAGACGCCCACCCCAACCTTGCGCTCGAGTTCCGTTTTCTCAGGATTGATCAGGTAAATGTATCCGTGCGGCGCGTCCAGGAGCTGCCCGGCCCGCGTCACCAGCGCCTCGAGCAAATCATCCAGTTCGAGGCGGCTGATCAAACCCAGCGCGATCTCGTGCAGGGCCGCCAGGTAGGCGTTCTGCCGCCGGATCGCCTCTTCGACTCGCTTGCGCTCGCTGATGTCCCGCAGGATGACAAAGCTGCCCACCGGCTGGCCATCGTCGTCGAAGAAAACTGCGCCACTCACGGAAACATCCAGCTTTTCCCCACTCTTAGTCAGGCGCTTGGTTTCAAAGGCGGGCGCCACCCCATCCCGCAAAGCGCGTTCGATGACTTGTTGCAACTCCGCCTGCTTCTCTTCGGGGATGAAATCCAGGCGGCGGCTAAGCACCTCCGCCGGAGTCCAGCCAAACGTTTGGGTGAAGGCCGGGTTGACGTAAGCCGTCTTCCCTTCCAAATCGTAAATCACAATGGAATCCGGCGACGACCCCAGCAGCAGGCGGAAACGCCTTTCACTCTCTCGCAGCGCCGCTTCTGCCTCCTTGCGGGCAGTGATGTCCTCCTGAATCCCCAGAAAATGGGTGATGACCCCCTCGGAGTTGCGAATCGGCGAAATCGAGGTAGACACCCAGAAAAACTCGTCGTTCTTCTTCTTATTGTGGAATTCCCCCAGCCATTCACCGCCGGCAGAGATTGTCTCCCACAGCCGTTTGTACTCGTCGCCCGGCGTTTCACCCGAATTCAAAATCCTCGGATTCTGGCCGATGACCTCTTCAGCGGTGTAACCGGTCATGGTCGTAAAACGAGGGTTGACGTACTCAATGTCGCCCTTGACATCGGTGATGATGACGGCGCTGGCGCTCTGCTCAACGGCGCGGGAAAACTTGCGGAGTTGCTCCTCCGCCTGCCGGCGCTCGCTATTGTGCAACGCCTCACGCAGCCGGATCACCTCCATTTCGGTCATATGCTGGAGGGCTTTCACCTGCGCCAATTCCTGGGCGAGTTCCTCTGCCGTCTGGGTTTTGTCCTTCAATGAAGCCTCCTGAACAGGGCGCTATTCGGCCAGCAAACGCCGCACAGCCAGCAAGGTAATGTCATCGGCAAGCTTGCCTTGAGCGACGTGGTCGCGCACGCTGCTTTCAATCCGGTCCAACACGGTATTGGCCGAAGGGATGGGGGGCATCAGGACCGTCAGCAACCGCCCTTCGCTGAAAAAATCGCCGTCCGGGTTGAAAGCCTCGGTCAAACCGTCGGTGTAAGCCAGCAGCAGGTCGCCCGGCTCGAACGTGGTCCGGCTGATGCCAAAATCGAGGTCGCGGGCCAGGCCGACGGCGGGGCCGGTCGGCTCCAGAAACAGCTTGGAGCCGGAGGGGCTGGTGATGATGGGCGGATAATGTCCGGCGTTGATGTAGGTCAGAACGCCGCTGCCCACGTCCAAAACGCCAAAAAAGAGGGTGGCGAACATATAAGTTCGGCTATGGCGATGATGCCGAATGATATAATTGTTGGTCAGGGCCACGGCGTTTAAGATGCCGGTGGTCGTCGCCGCGGCCTGCTCGGCGAAGGCGCGCAACAAACTGCGGGTCAGCGCCATAAACAGCGCCGCGCCAACCCCCTTGTCGCACACATCGGCAATGACCAGGCCCAGCCGCTCCCCAGGGAGGACAAACGTGTCGTAGAAATCACCGGCCACCTGGCGAGCCGGCTGAAAGAAGGCGGCCACCTCCCAGCCGGGCAACTGCGGCAGTTGAACGGGGAGAAAATCGGCCTGAATCCGCCGGCCAATTTCCAGCTCCTGCTGAATGGCCTGTAGATAAGCCTGCTCCTTGTCTCGCAGGCGTTTCTTTTCCAGGCAGGCGTTGGTTCGCGCCTGCAACAAAACCCGGTTGAAGGGCTTGATGAGGTAATCCTCGGCTCCCAGCTCGATGCAGTGGGCGACGCTCTCCAGCTCGTCCACCGCCGAGACGATGATCACCGGGATATGGCGCAAGCCTGGATCGGCCTTGAGGTGTTCCAAAACCTGGTAGCCGTTCATCTTCGGCATCGCGAGATCGAGCAGGATCAGGTCGAATGGCTGGGCCCGGCACATCTCCAGGGCCTCAACGCCATCCTCAGCCATAGCCACCCGATGAGCCTGCCGTTCCAACTGGCGGCGAAGCAAATCGCGATTGTTTTCATTGTCATCAACAACTAGAATAAAACCGTGAGGAGGTTCCATGCAGGGATCTCCTGGCTCACGATCGTGAATGCCATCCCTTATGACGAAGGACGAAGGACGAAATCAAGCCCTTTGATAGGATAGGGGTTATTCGTCCACCGTCTTTCGTCCGGTTGAAATGACCTGCTCAAATCGTGACCGAACGCTGTCCTAATAATAATCCGAGATGGCGAATTAAGTCAATGGCCAATGATAGCCATTGAACGCAGGAATTTCAGCAGCAGAGGAGTCTGACCGTCCCTGGGGGACGACACCGACAATGAAAATGGGGCGAGTTTGTAGGACAAGCTGTTAGCTTGTCACTGCCCCGGACAAACTAACAGTTTGTCCTACAATTCTATTTTCACAGGAGTCAAACAGTCCCTGCGGGACGACACCAACGATGAAAATAGAGGAGCCAGCACGCCTACGTGCGGCGACGCGCTTCGCAGCCGGCACGTGGGCGTGCCTCACTCCTCGCGAATTCTATTTTCAAGGGAGTCAAACAGTCCCTGCGGGACGACACCGACAATGAAAACAGCGGAGGCGGCCGCTTGCGCGACGCCGCCGGATCGCCGGGCGTCGCGCCAAGCGGCCCGGCCCGCTATTTTCAAGGGAGCCGGCGCGTGCAGTCAGGTTACAATCTCACTGGCGAATCTGAATTGACCCCGGCTATGCAGGTAGGCCTCGTAGAGGGCCAGGACAAAGAGCAGCGAAGAAAGCCGGTTCAGGTATTGCAATACGAGCGGCGAGGGGTCCTGTTCAAGATGAAAGAGTCGAGCCACGTTGCGCTCGGCCCGCCGGGCGACGGTCCGGGCCACATGCAGGTTTGCCTCGGCCAAATTCTCCCCCGGCGAGACGAACTGCCTGAGCGATGGCAACTCCCGATCCAGCTCGTGGATGCAGGTTTCCAGCCATTCCAGGCGGCCTGCTTGAAGAAGGGGTTCAGCTTGCTCGTGATCGGCAACCGCCACATCTCCCATCAACTGCCACAAATCACGCTGAACGGCCAGCAACACCTTCTTGGTCCGCCGGCTGGCGGGCCCGGCCCGGCAGACGCCGATGAAAGCATTGGTTTCGTCAATAGCGCCTAACGCTTCGGGGCGCAGATCATATTTTGGCACGCGCTCTTTACCCAACAGGCCGGTGTAACCCTCATCACCCGTGCGGGTGAACAGACGGGTCGATGCATTGTTTCTTGACAAAAGCACACCTCAAATAACGTGGGGATGGGGGGTTGAATTGCCCCCCATCTCGACACAAGTCTCAGTGGATCCAAATTTGGGCTTGTAATGTAGGTCAAACTGTTAGTTTGACCCGCACAAACTAACAGTTTGTGCTACAAATTGGATCCACTGAGTCTCTATTTTCCGGCCACCGTTTTGACCGCGGCCAGCGCGGCCTCATAGTCGGGGTGCTGGGCAATCTCCGGCACGTATTCGGCATAGCGGACGATGCCCTCCCCATCCACCACAAAGACCGAGCGTTGCTCCAGACGCAATTCTTTGACGTGGGTTCCATAGGCATCCCCAAAACCCATATCCCGGTGATCCGACAGGGTTTGCACGCGATCAACCCCGGCAGCGCCGCACCAGCGCGCCTGGGCAAAGGGCAAATCGGCGCTGACGGTCAAGATGACGACCTCATCCCCCAGGCTGGCCGCCTCCTCGTTAAAACGATGGGTTTGGGCATCGCAGATGCCCGTATCCAGCGAAGTGACGACGCTGATCAGGCGCACCTTCCCGGCGCTATCGGCCAGCGAGACCTGGCTCAAATCGTTGCCGAGCAGCGAAAAATCGGGGGCTTTATCGCCCACCTTGAGCTGGTCACCCTTAACCGTCAAAGGGTTGCCCTGGAATGTGACTCCATTGGCCCGTTCAGTTGTCATAATCTTTCTCCTAACGTTGTAAAATGATGGAAATCCAGCAAGGGTATTATAAAGAAATCAGGGCGCGGGGCAACTTGACCCGGCGGATTACGAGAACCGGGCAGAGCCAGGCGCGCGACCTCTTCTTCAACTCTCAGCTCGTTTCCGCCGCCGGCCGGACCACTCGCGCGGGGAAATGATGTCCTCCGGCGTGAAGCCCAGTTTTTGCAAGGTGGGCTGTAGCCAGTCCAGCCGGGCCACCACGAACAGGTGGTGCGCGTCCGAGCCGAAGTAAAATTTCGCGCCGGCGGCCCGGGCGGCCTGCAGGCCCCTGGCGTACCTTTCCCAGAACTCCCGGCCCTGGTGTTGGGCCATCAGATGCACCCCCATCCCGATCTCGAGCGCGGTGTTGTGCTGCCGGGCGACCTGGCCCAACTCGGCGAAGTGGTCCTCGGACCAGACGGCCAGAAACTCCGAGGGGGAAAAGCCCCAGCGCCCCGGAGCGTGTTGGATGCCGACCCCCCAGGGATGGGCCAGGCCGTCGATCAGAGGATTCCTGGCCGCGGCCAACAGCATTTGATGCTGGTGCTCGACGAAGGCGGCGGCATCGCCCCTCGGCGGTTTTTCGACCCAGCGCTGCTTGAAGTGGTGGGGGCCGGCCAGCACAAAATCGAGTTGCTGCGCCTCAGCTTCGGTCACGATGGTCTGGCCGGAAGCATCCAGCACGCACACCTCGGCTCCGACAAGGACGGTCATCCCTGAAGGCGCTTTTTTGGCAACTTCGCGACGCACCTTTTGAAAGATGTTGAAGTTGGTTGTGGGGAAATAGTGGTTGGCCAGCCCGACCGTCCACACCCCGTTAGCGGCGGCCCGCTTGAGCATCGCCGGCAGGGTGGCCCGCCAGTGGGCATCGGGCGAGTGGGGCCGGGTGTGGACGTGCAGGTCGTGAAATTGAAACCGGCTCACGGCAGCAACCCGGCCTGGCGCAAATAATCGCCCACCACCCGGGCCACCAGGGCCTGGCCCTGCGCGTTCCAGTGAATATCGACCGGGAAATAGAGCTGCGGCCCGGTGTTGGCGGCCTCCCGAAAGGCGGGCGTCAGGTCGATGCAGGGCAGCCGCTCCCCGGCGCACAAGGCCCGCATCGGCGCCACCAACTGATCGACATCGTCGATGTCGTAACCGGGTGGCAGCGAGGCCACCGCCTGAAACTGCCGAAAATAGACCTGCTCCTTGGAGGGCACGATGACGATGACCAGCTCCGCCCCCCCCTGCCGCACCAGGGCCAGCGTGTCGTAGACCGCCTGGCGGGTCAGGGGCCAACCGTCCGACAGCATCCGGGCCTGGACCTCCGGGTCGCAGATGTCGTGGTCCAGGCAAAAGGTCAGCGACAGGTCCTCATCCCGGTAGACCGGCGTGGGGGGGATGGCCGAGTACTGGCAATAGCGGGCCCAGTAGATCAGCAACTCGTAGGTCAGCGAGTATTTTTTCAAGGCCCGGTGGGGCAGGCTGGCGCAAGATTGGACCGGCTGGCGCGCGGCCTGGACGATGTCCGCCGCCGGGTCCAGCCATTGGGCGAAGCGCAGATTTTCCTTCATATCGTTCTGAAAGAACATCCAGATGACGACCTCGACCGGGAGCCGGCGGCCGTCGCGGCTGTAGATGCGCGCCTCTTGCAGCGATGAGGCCCCCACCTGTGACAGGTTGATGAACGGCAGGCCGGTCTCCCGCTCCAGGCGCTCCATCCAGACCTCCTCCTGCCTGACCCCCACCCCAAAGCCATACGAGTCGCCCAGGACGAGGGCGAACGGCTTTTGGGGCGGAAGAACATCCCGGTAACCGGCCTCTCCCAGCCCCAGCGACGAGGTGCGGATGGGCCAGGCCGGATACTCGGGATTGCCGTGGATGACCGTGTCCAGGCCGGGCTTCATATGCTCGCGGACCAGGTCGTCCTCCTCCCACAGCAGGCGATACTCGGCGAAGAACTGGGGGATGCCGACCGAGGCCAGCAGCCAGGGCTTCTGGGCGATTTGGGGATGGATTTCAGGCGGCAGCGCGGTCGGAACGAAGCGCAGCAGGATTTCCAGCAACAGAAAGCCCAGGCCCAGGCCAAACGAGATGGCCGCCCCGGCCCGCCAGATTTTTCCAAGCCTCAAGGCTGAACCTCCAATCGAGAATTCGGAACCCAGCCCACGGCCACCGCCTGGCCCAGCAGCCACCACAAAGCCAGGGGCGCGGCCTGCAAGACCAGCCGCTCCGCCGAGTTGTTGAGGTGGGCCAGATAGGGATCAAAGCGGCTGAAGACGAAGGACAGGCTGACGCCGATGACGTAGCCGGCCACCGGGACGATCAACCAGCCCGCCGGCCCCGTCAAGGCCCGGCCCCGCCTGGCCAGCAACGTCAACCCGGCAAAGAGCCAGATGAAATTCCAGAACGGATTCAGCAAGCGCCGCAGCATCGCCCCCGCAATCCAGGGCAAACGCCAGGCGTTGGCCGCAAATGTGGCCGGCGTGAGCGGGAAAAACGTAAATCGCTGCGTGCCCTGCACGGCCAAAAAGAGCTGCCAGGCCCCGCCCAGGGCCAGGGCCACCCCGCCGTACACGGCCAGGGCCGCCAGGGCCTGCCCGCCGCCGAGCCGGTTGCCCCGGACGTCGCGCCCCAGGCCGATCAGCCAGACCGCGCCGGCCAGGGCCAGCCACAGCCAGCCCTCGGTTTTCAGCCAGGGCATCAGCCCGGCGGCCAGAGCCAGGGCAACGATCCGCCGGCTTAACCCGGACGGGGACCGCCGGCTTCGGTCATAGTGCAGCAGCAGAAAGGCCGACAAAACCAGGGCCGCCAGCGGCACGTCGGCCATCCCGTTGTGGCCCATCCGTTCCAGGCGCGGGACGGTGGCCAGCAGGGCGGTAAAGCCCAGCGCGACCGGCGGCGGCCCCAATTCCCGGGCGGCCTGGTAGAACAACAACAGCAAACTGCCGTAAAACAGCCAGGAGATCAGGCCGATGACCGGCTCGTGGATGCGGCCCAGCCAGGTGTAAAACCAGGCTTCGACCAGGGGCAGCAGCAGCGGGTAGTCCAGGTTGGTCGGCAGGCGAGCCGGATCGTTGTAAGCCCCCGCCGAAAGCCTCTGGTCGATGAAGATGACGTTGGCTTTGCTGGCCCAATTGAGCCAGGCGTCCCAATCGGTCAGGGGACTGGCCCAGGCGGCCAAGGCAACCAGGCCAATCTGGATCAGAATGACCAGGGCAAAGACAACGGTCCAGGGTGATGTCTCAGAGGCCGTCTGAACAGAGGAGCCAGCCGCAAGCGCCAGTGCGGGTGTGTGCGACGTCCGGCGATCCAGCACCGCAGATAACAGCCACAGCACACCGCCGGCCACGCTCAGCACCGTCACCGCCGCCGTTAGCGACAGCCCGGCCCACAGCCCGATAAACACCGCCCACGATACCAGGCCGCAACCGAAAACCCAGGCCAGCCCGATCCGCAAAGCCCTGGCCGGGGGCAGCCAGGGTCGGGCCAGCAGCCGGTAGGCCACATCGCCCCAGCAGAAAAT
>JBHHXL010000089.1:0-14120 GCA_046757065.1 Anaerolineae bacterium | reverse complement strand
ATCCGGCCCGGCGGGGGACGTTGTCAGCGGCTGAGGATCGTGTTATAGTTGAGCTATGATCTCGCTTGCCGACGGCGTTGTTTTGCCTGAGACAGCCGCCGGAGCCCGGCCTCCTTTTCAACCGCTGGCGGAGCTGCCCCTGACCATCCTGGTCGGCGTGACCGGCGTGGGTAAATCGACCGCCCTGCGGGCCTTGCAGGCCGCCGGTTGCCCGTTTACGCTCCTGCCCGACCGGCGCGTGGTGGCGGACCGGGCCATCATTGCCGCTCTGCAACGGCAGGACGGGCAGGCGGTCCGGCCCATCACCGACCGCCGGCGGCGGTTCGAGTACACGGCCCGCTACCGGAGGCTCCATCCGGGCGGGATGGCCCACGCCCTGGCCCGGCTATGGGTTGATCCCGGGAAAGTCCGTCGCCCCCTGGTCTTTGACGGCCTGCGCGGGCTGGACGAGGTGCGGCACGCGCTCGGCGCCTTTCCCCGCAGCCGGTTCATTGTCCTGGACGCGCCCGACCTCGTCCGCGTTCGCCGCCTGCTGAAGCGGGCCGATGGCTTCGACGCCACCGATCTGGCGGCCTCGACGGCCAGCCGCAGCCTCGTCGACGCCCTGCGGGAGATACCCGGCATTGATGCGGTCTTCGATCTGCAAGAAATCAGAGCCATCGCCGGACTGGTAAACGCGGGACCGGCGGGCATCTCCGCCGATGATGTGGCTAAGAAGGTGGCCATTGTCGTGGCCGAACGGCGCAATTACGATCCGCAGGCGGCGAAAAGCTACTTGGCCCGGGCCCTGCCGCCCGACCGGTGTCTGGTGATCGACACCGGGGCCCATCCGCCGCAGAGCGTGGCGGAGCAGATCGCCGCCTGGTTGTAGCCGCTCGAGAAGCGAGCGCGAGGTTGCCCGACCGATGCCGAAGATCGCTGAAATCCAAACCATCCCCTTCCGCCTGCCGATGCGCGGCAGCCTGCATTGGGGCCGGGCCGGTCGCCTGGATGCGCTGGAGCACGTCCTGGTGCGGCTGGTCACCGAGGGCGGCCAGGTGGGGCTGGCCGAGGCCCCGCCTCGCCCGACGATTTACGGGGAGACGCCGGAGTCGATCCAGGCCATCATCCGCAACTACCTGGCCCCGGCCCTGATCGGCCTGGAGATCGACCGGGTAGAGCTGGCCAATCAACGGATGGCGGCCGTCGCCAACAACCCCACCGCCAAAGGCGCGATTGACATCGCCCTGCACGAGGCGCTGGCTGCGTCGCGGGGCATGAACCTGGGGCAGTGGCTGGGAGCAACGCAGAAGAGGATCAGGGTCAGTTACATTTTGGGGATGGCCAGCCGCGAGTCGATGCTGGCCGAAGCCCGGGCCGTTTACGAGCGCGGCGTGCGCGTGCTCAAGGTCAAGGTCGGGCGGGATTTCGAGCACGATCTGGCTCTGCTGCGCGATCTGCTGGCCGAGTTTGCCGGGAGCGACCTGGCCCTCTACGCCGACGCCAACGAGTGCTTCACGCCCGGCAACGCCCCGGACCGTCTGCGCCGGTTGGCCGGCCTGGGCCTGCTCTACGTCGAGGAGCCGCTGCCGGTCCGTCTGCTGCGCGAGCGGGCCGCATTGCAAAGGGCGGGTTTCCTCCCGCTGATTGCCGACGACAGCGCCTTCACCCCGGACGACCTGGCCCGGGAGCTGGCCTTCGATACCTTTGACATCCTCAACATCAAGACCGCCCGCACGGGCTATTTCCACTCGCGGCAAATGCTCGAGGCTGCCCTGGCCCGGGGCAAGGGGGTGATGGTCGGTTCCCAGGCCAGCTCGACGCTGGGGGCGGTGCGGGCGGCGGCGTTCGCCGGCCTGGCCGGGGTGTCGCATCCTTCGGAGCTCAGTTTCTTCCTGAAACTGGAGGACGAAATCGTGGACCGCCCCCTGGCGATCCGGGAGGGGTACATCGATCTCGATGAGGCGCTGGAGATTGGGCTGGATGAAGATCGGCTGGCGAGGTGTAGGCGGTAGAATAACGGCTCAATAAGCCCCAAGCTCCCGCAGCCGCTCGTCGTCGATGCCGAAATGGTGGGCTAACTCGTGCAGGACGGTGCGCCGCACCTGCCGGGCGATGGCCTCCTCGGTGGCGCAAATGCGTTCGATGGGGCCGCGAAAGATGGTGATTTTGTCGGGCAGAACCAGGCCGTAGTGACTGGTTCGCCCGGTGAGCGGGACGCCTTCGTACAGGCCAAGCAGCAACCGGCCCCGGCTCTCGCCCATACCGGCGGCGCGAAGTTGGGCCGGGGTCGGCCAATCTTGCAGCACCACCTCTATGTTTTGCAGCTTTTCCTGAAAGAATTGAGGCAACTCATCGAGGGCCTGGGCCACCAATTGCTCAAACTGCTCAGGGCTTAGTTTTAGGGCCATCGTCTTTTAAGGCGTTTCAGGGGATGCTTACTCTTCAAGTGGGATCTCGCCCGGCCATTTGGCTTCCATTTCCCCGACAATGGCCTTGACGACCTCTTTGGCGGTTCCATCACGTTCCGCTTCTTTGCTCCACTTGAACATCGTGGTATAGGCCGGGCCGCTGGTTTGCCCGCTGGCCCGCATCGCCGCTTGATCGACCGCTTCTTGGAACCTGGGCGACAGGTTCTCGCGCACAACCCCATCCATATCCCAGGCTTTGACCCCCAACGGAATGTGCCGCCAGTAGAGTATCTGGTATTTCGCCATCTGGAACTGCCTCCAATCGCCGGTCCGCGTGCAAATAAGCTGGTGAATTCAGTATCGGTCAAAACCGCCGAAAGGTCAAGTATCTCAGCCCTTATTGACAGGACTTGCGCGGTGACGAAGGACGGAGGACCAAAGACGAAATCGCGCCTGCTGGCAGATTCTGCGACCTGCTACCCCTGCTACCTGCTACCCCTGCTACCTGCTACCTGCGACTTGCGACCTGCGCCAGATTGATTTGGCGTCTGGGTTAGAAAGTGCTACAATTTTGCCAATTCTATGGAAATGCAAGGTATACGTCCGATGACAATGACCAGCGCGGAAATCCGGCAGACGTTTTTGGAGTTCTTTGAAGAACATCAACACACGGTCGTCGCCAGCTCGGCCCTCATCCCGGCTGGCGACCCGACCTTGCTCTTCACCAACGCCGGGATGGTTCAGTTTAAGGACGTCTTCCTGGGCTTGGAAAAGCGCGATTATGTGCGGGCCACGACGTCTCAGAAATGCATGCGCGTTTCGGGCAAGCATAACGACCTGGAGAACGTCGGCCCTTCGCTGCGGCACCATACTTTCTTTGAGATGCTGGGCAACTTCTCCTTCGGAGATTATTTCAAGCACGAGGCCATCCGTTACGCTTACGATTGCCTGACCGGGGCCTATGGTCTCGACCCGGACCGGCTCTATTACACCGTCTTTCTTGATGACGACGAGGCGTTCAACATCTGGACGGACGAGATCGGCGTCGAGCCGGAGCGGGTTTACCGTATGGGTGAGGAGACCAACTTCTGGCAGATGGCCGACGTTGGCCCTTGCGGCCCGACCTCTGAGATTCATTACGACTGGGGGCCGGAGCATTGCACCTGCGGCCTGGACGATTGCTCGGTTCTGCTCGATAACGGCTGCCTTCGCTGGCTGGAGATCTGGAACCTGGTTTTTATGCAGTTCAACCAGACCGCCGACGGCGCGCGCGCGCCCCTGCCCAAGCCGGGCGTTGACACCGGTATGGGCCTGGAGCGAATTGTCTCGGTGGTGCAGGGCAAGATGAGCAATTACGATACCGACCTCTTTACGCCGGTTATGGCCAGAACCCAGGCCCTGCTGGGCCACTCCGACGGGCAGCGAGAGGAATATGCCGTGCCGTACCGGGTCATCGCCGACCACGGGCGGGCCATCACCTTTATGATCGGCGATGGGGTGATGCCGGGCAACAGCGGGCGCGAGGCGGTCTTGCGCCTCATCTTGCGGCGGGCGGCGCGGTACGGGCGCCTGGCCGGTTTCACCGAGCCGTTCCTGGCCCAAATCGCCGATACCGTCATCGATGAGATGGGGGGGCATTACCTGGAATTGAAAACGCGCCGCCAGTTCATCCTCAACGTCATCACCCAGGAAGAGGAACGCTTCCTGCGCACCTACGAAAACGGCCTGAAATTGCTGGCCGATCTGGTGGAGGATTTGCGGGCGGGGAACAAACATGCCATCCCCGGCGCGGAGGTGTTCAAGCTGCACGCTACCTACGGCTTTCCCAAGGACCTGACCCGCATCATCGCCGAGGAGGAGTATGGTTTCGCCATCGACGAGGCCGGTTTCCAGGCGGCGATGGAGGAACACGGCAAAATCTCCGGGTCCGGCGCGTTTGGGGAGATCGGCGAGACCGAACTGGGCCTTTACGCCGGGTTGCTGGATCGGTTGAAATTGGAAGGCCAATTGCCCTCCGACGGCGTGGCTTACGACCCCTACAGCGGCGCAGAAATGGAGACCACCCTGATTGCCGCCCTCCGGGATGGGGCGGCGGTGGATAGCGCCGGCGAGGGCCAGCAGGTCGAACTGGTCCTGGCTGCCACCAACTTCTACGTCGAGTCCGGCGGCCAGATCAGCGATACGGGCCGGATTGTCTCCGGCCATCCGGGCAACGGGGCCAGCGCCTGGGAGTTTGAGGTGGAGGACACCCGCCGGCCGGTGCAGGGGCTGGTCGTCCACTACGGCCGGGTGCGGCGCGGGGCGGCGAGGGTTGGCGACGGTGTCCGGGCCCTGCCCGACCGCGACCGGCGCTGGTCGATAATGCGCAATCACACGGCCACCCATCTACTGCACGCTGCCTTGCGGCAGGTCTTGGGCGAGCACGTGGCCCAGGCCGGTTCGCTGGTAGCGCCCGACCGGCTGCGCTTCGATTTCAGCCACCCGCAGATGGTGGAGGCGGAGCAGTTGGGACAGATCGAGCGCCAGGTCAACGAAGCCATCCTGGCCGGTTATCCGGTGCAGGCCAGCTATCGCAATTACCGCCAGGCGGTGGCCGCCGGCGCGATTGCCCTCTTCGGCGAGAAGTACGGCGACACGGTCCGCGTCCTCAAAATCGGCGACGACTCCCACCGGGTCAGTATGGAATTGTGCGGCGGGACGCACGTGCAAAACACCAGCCAGATCGGCTTCTTTCACATCGTTAGCGAGGGTAGCGTGGCCGCCGGGGTGCGCCGCATCGAAGCGGTGACCGGGCGTGGCGCTTATGAACTGGTCCAGCGCCGGCTGGGAGCCTTGTACGGCGCGGCGGCCCGGTTGGGCGTTGCCCCGGAAGAGGTCGAACCGAAGGTGCTGGCCGTGCAGAGCCAGGTGCAGGCCCTGGAGAAACAGAATAAGGAGTACCAGCGGCGCCTGGCCCGGATGCAAATGGAGGGGTTGCTGGGGCAGACGCGCCGGGTCGATGGCGTGCCGGTGCTGGCCGCGCGCGTGGACTCGCCCGACGCTGCGCTACTGCGCGAAATGAGCGACTGGTTCCGCGACAGGCTGGGCTCCGGCGTGGTGGTCCTGGGGGCGGTCATCAACGACAAGCCGAGTTTTGTGGCCGCCGTCACCCCCGATTTGATCGAGAAGGGGCTGCACGCCGGCAAGCTGGTCAAAGGGGTGGCCCAGGTCGTCGGGGGTGGCGGCGGAGGCCGGCCAAATCTGGCCCAGGCCGGGGGCAAGGACGCCGGGCGGTTGGCCGAGGCGCTGGCCAGAGTCGATACCCTGGTCGGCGAATTGCTGGAGACGGCAGGATCGTAGCCTTGAGCCATCCCTTTGCCCGCGCCATCCGGGGGCTGCGGGTCAGACGCTCTCCCGAAAGACGACCCACGTTGTTCAGTCTGATCGACGTGGGCTCAGACACGGTAAAGGTCGCCGTCGTTTCGACGGAGGCGGGACGTCCCAGGGTGTTGGGGCTTGGCCTGGCCGCCAGCCAAGGCTACGATCTGAGCGGCGGGCGTCGGGAGGCGGCGGCGTTGACGGCGGCCACCAACGAAGCGCTGACCCAGGCCGAGGACGAAACCGAGAACCTCCTGGGGCGCAAGGTCGTGCCCGACGACGCGGTCTTCGTCATCCCTAACCGGGCCACGGAGACCGAGTTGGTCACCGTTCACCAGGCCCGGCCCCGTCCACGCGCGCCCATTTCAAAGGGGGAGGTGGCGGCAATGTGGGAGCGTGCCGGGCGGCTGTCTCGCGAGCGCCTGGGCCGGTTTTCTGCGGGCGAGGGAGGCTTGCAGCCCCTGGCCATAACCTCGGCCGGTTTGTGGGTGGATAACCATCTGGTTAGCGAGGCCGAGGGCTTGCCGGGCCGCGAGCTGGTATTTTCCGTGTTTGCCGTGGCCGTCAAATCGCCTGTATTGCGCGCGATCGAGCGCATAGCGCAGCGGCTGGAACTGGCGATCTTTAACCTGGCGGCGGCGTCGCAGGCGCTGACTGCCGCCATTCCCCGCCGCGAAGCCGTGGTTGTTGATGTGGGCGCTTCCGGCGCAGATTGTTACCTTCTTCGGCATAACAGCCTGGTCGCAGCCGGACGGGCTCCCTATGGCGGAGCTTTCTTTACCCAGGCGCTTGAGCAAGCCTTCCGGGTGGATAAAGTTGCGGCCGAGGCCCTGAAAGTGGCATACGGGACGGAGGCGTTGTCGGGCGAAGATACCTTGCTGGTGGAACGTGGTTTGCAGCCCGCCCTGATCCACTGGCGCAAGGCGATGGCCGCTGTCCTGCGCCAGGGCGCGAGCGAGCAACCCTTGCCGGGCCATTTTTACTTTGTCGGGGGCGGCAGTTTTTTGCCCGGCTTGCAGCGCGGCCTGCTGGCCTGGCTATCGACCCAGACCGATTTGGTCTTTGCCCGCGCCCCGGAGATAGAGACCCTCGACGACGCACTCCTGCCCGGCTTGCCGGCGGCTCCCGGCGGCCCGCGCCGGGTGTTGTTTGCCCTGGCCTTGAGCGTGGTCGCCAGGCTATAAATTGTGAATTATGAATTGTGAATGGTGAATGATTCTCAAAGTTCCATTCACAATTCAGAGTTCACAATTCACCATTCACAATTAAAACCGGAGTATTATGCTTCCCGAACAGGTTATTTACCTGGAACCCGACGACGACATCACGGCCATCCGTGATCGCCTGGAGTGGGCCAGAGCCAGACGGGTGCTGCTGGTGGCTCCGCGCGGGGTGCAGGCGCTGCGCAGCCTGGTGCATCTCAAAGTGCTGGCCCGGGCCGCAGACGAGTTGGCGGTAGACCTGGCCATCGCCACGCCGGAGCTGCGGGTGCGTGACCTGGCGAGAGAGGCCGGACTGCGCACTTTCTCCAACGAAACGAGCGCCCGCCTCTCGCGCTGGATCAGCCGCCAGGCGCGGGTGGCCCGGCCGGCCGACACCTCAGCCCCCCAGGTAACCGCCGCCGCCGATCAACCGCCGCCGCCCCGCATCCGCATCCAGAATCGACGGCTGGTGCTGGTGGTTGGAAAGGGCCGGGTGGGATTGCTCCAGCAATTTGGGGCTTTGCTCCTCCAACTGGTCCTGGGCCTGTTTATGGTTGCAGGCGTATTGGCGCTGATTCCCAGGGCGACGGTAACCCTGACCCCGCAAACGCAACAGGTCGAAGCCTCGGTTGAAGTCCTGGCCGATCCGTCCGTTGAATTGATTGATGCGCAGCGTCGCATCATCCCCGCCCGTCTGGTGCAAGCCGAGGTTCGCGAATTTCGCACGGTGCAAACGCTTGAAACGGAGGAGGCCCCGGCAGAGTTTGCCCAGGGCCAGGTTGTTTTTATCAACCACACCGCCGAGGAGCAGGTCGTGCCCATCAGTACCACGGTTTCAACCTCGGCGGGGACGACCGTGGATTTTATCACCACCCTGACGGCGACACTCCCGGCCGGTGTCGGCGTTACCACCCCAACCACGGTCACGGCCCTGAATCCAGGCGTGGTCGGCAATGTGGCCGCAGCCCAGATCAACCGGATTAACGATCCGGGGCTTCGGCTGCGGGTGGGCGTGATCAACGAGGCTCCGCTGACCGGAGGCGCAGACCGCCAGGTTGGTGTCGTGACCCAGGCGGATAAGGATCGCCTGCAGGCGGTGATGTTCCAGGAGCTGCAACAGATCGGCTACGACGAGATGCTGGCCGAGGTAGGGCCAGGCGAGTTTATCCCGCCCGAGTCCGTTGAAGTCATTGTGCTGGATATGACCTACGATCGCTTTGCCGGGGATCTTTCGGAACGGCTGGGCGGCGAGATGTACGCTGTGGTACGAGGTACGGTCATCAACAGCAATGCCGCCAACCAACTGGCTTACCTGGCCTTACAGGACAAGGTTCCCCCCGGCTACGAGCTGGCGCAGGACAGTTTGCAGTTTAAGGCCGGCGGGGCCAGCGATGTCACCAACCGGGCGGTTACTTTCTCCGCCATTGCCCAGGGCACCACGATTGCCCGCTTCGATCAGAGTCGAATCGCCGGGCAGATTCGGGCCATGCCCGTCGGCGAGGCCCAGGCCCTCTTGAGCGAACGATGGCCGCTGGAGGGTGTGCCCGGCGTGGATGTGGAGCCGAATTGGCTGGGGCGTTTGCCCTTTTTCCCTTTCCGGATCAACCTGGTGGTGCGCGAGCCGGAGGTCCGTTTGGCCAGCGAAGGCCGCTGACCGTGCGCGTGGTGGCTCTGGACGTGGGCGAGAAACGCATCGGCCTGGCCGTCAGCGATCCCAGCGGGCGACTGGCCTCGCCGCACGGCGTGCTGCGTCGCCAATCGAAGCAGGAAGATTTCGCCCGGTTGGATCGCATCTTGCGGGAATTGGGGGCGGAGTTGGTGGTGGTCGGCCTGCCCTATTCGTTGAGCGGCCACGAACTGATCGGCCCCCAGGCGCGCCGCGTGCTGCGCTACGCCGAAGCCCTGGCCGAGACGATTGACGTTCCCATCACCTTCTTCGACGAGAGCTACTCAACGGTCGAGGCGGAAGAACGGTTGCGGCAGGCGGGCCGCAAGCATAAAGCGCCCATCGACGCCGCCGCCGCCGCCGTCATCTTGCAGAATTTTTTGGATAGTCAGTAGATCCAAATCACCAATATCCAATATCCAATATCCAATATCCAATATCCAATAACCGGTAACCGGTAACCGATCACTCACTCAAGGTTGGCCTGCATGTCTGTGATTCTAAGCGCATTTCGTTTCGTTTTCAGGCTCATTTTATTTACGATTGCCCTGGCCGCGATTGTCGTCATTCTGGGCGGCGGCGTCTGGTATTTTCAACAGACGGTGCTGGCCGGGGGTGACGAGGCTACCAGAATTTCCGTGGATACCGGACGGTCGGCCATCCTGCGTCCGCCCGAAGGCATTGAGGATTATCTGATCAGCCTCTACCTGCAAAGCCGGGCAGCCGACCTCAACACGCCGCTTGCCGAGGACGCGACCCCGGTCGCCTTCACGATTGAAGCCGGCGAGCCGGCTGCAACCGTTGCCTCCCGGCTTTACGAGATGGGCCTCATCGCCGATCCAGACCTCTTCCGGCGTTTCTTGAGCTACAACCGGCTGGACGCTTTGCTGGAGGCGGGCGATTTCGAGTTGCGGCGCAATATGACCATGTGGGAGGTGGCCGAAGCCTTGCAAAAAGCCCAGTTCCAGGAGGTGATCATCACCATTCCCGAGGGCAAGCGGGCCGAGGAAGTGGCCGAATTGTTGAGCGAGCAAGGCATTATGGATGGGGCGGCTTTTCTGGAGGTGGTGCGCCAGGGCCAGGCCGTGGAACACAGTTTGCTCTTTGACCGGCCCACGGACCGGAGTTACGAGGGCTATCTTTTCCCGGATACCTACCGCCTGCCCGCCCAGGCCGCGCCCGAAGACCTCATCTCGCGTATGCTGGACAACCTGGCCTCGAAGCTGCCGGCCAACGCCATCGAGCTGGCCTCCCGGCAGGGGTTGTCTTTCTACCAGGTTTTGACCATTGCCGCCATCGTCGAGCGGGAAGCGGCGCTGCCCGCCGAGCGCCCGCTGATCGCCAGCGTTTACCTCAACCGCATCGAGCAGGGGATGTACCTGCAGGCCGACCCCACCGTTCAGTACGCGATGGGCTATCAGGCGGATACCGGCCAGTGGTGGAAAACGCCGGTCACCCTGGAAGAGTATAGCAGCGTCGTGTCTCCGTTCAACACCTATCTCAACCCCGGCCTGCCGCCCGGCCCTATTGCCAGCCCCGGCATCGATTCTATCCTGGCCGTGCTTCAGCCGGAGGACACGGAGTATCTCTTCTTTATGGGCTGCGGCGGCGAGGGTGCGCATCTGTTCTCGGTAACCTATGAGGAGCACCAGCAGAATGTGGCCGCCTGCCAGGGAGGATAGCCATCTTTCAGCGTTACTACTCAGCCAGGACGCATAACATTCTTGAGAAACCGGAGATTGGAGATTAGAGATTGGAGATTTGGCCTAATCTCCAATAACTAATAACCACGCAAAGCGTCCCGGTGTAAATCATCGCCAACTGCCCAGGCTGAGTAGTTACCTTTCAGCTTGAGAAGAGGAATTAATTATGACCGTCGCCTCAGATACGACAGAAGATAAACCTTCCGGCGGCCCCGCCCGGCGCGAGCCGCCCGGCAGCCGCCTGCTGCAATCGGCTTTGCGCAATCTGGATGACACCGCCGAACGCCTTCAGCTTGATCCTAGCCTGCATCGCATTTTGCGCAACTGCGAGCGGTCGCTGACCGTGGCCGTGCCCATCGAAACGGACGAGGGCCAGATGGAGGTCTACACCGGCTACCGGGTGCAGCACTCCAGCGTGCGCGGCCCCTGCAAAGGGGGCGTCCGCTATCACGCCCAGGTCACCCTGGAAGAGGTGACGGCCCTGGCCCATCTGATGACCTGGAAATGCGCCGTGCTAGAACTGCCCTACGGCGGGGCCAAAGGGGGCATCGCCGTCAGCCCGGCCAATCTTTCGGAGAACGAGCTGCGTCGCCTGACCCGCCGCTACACCTTTGCCATCTCGCCCATCATCGGCCCCAAGAAGGACATCCCCGCCCCCGACGTCAACACCGACGAACGGGTGATGGCCTGGATGACCGACACCTACAGCGCCTTTCGGGGCGAGGCCAGCCAGGAGATCGTGACGGGCAAGCCGATCATCCTCGGCGGCAGCCTGGGTCGGGCCGATGCCACCGGCCTGGGCGTGGCCATCATCGCCGAGAGCACGCTCAAGCGCCACCAACTGCCGTTGGAGGAGGCGACGATCGTCGTCCAAGGCTTTGGCAAGGTTGGCTACTGGGCCGCGCACTACCTGGCCGGCGACGGTTGCCGGATCATCGGGGTGAGCGATGTTTCGGGGGGCTACTATCACCCCCAGGGCCTGGATGTGGAGGCTATGCTCAACCACATCAACAGCGCCCCGGCTCGCACCCTGGCCGGTTACGATGCGCCGGGCGTGGAGCGGATCAGCAACGAGGAGCTATTGACCCTCCCCTGCGACGTCCTGATCCCGGCCGCGCTGGAGGAGCAGATCACGGGCCAGAACGCGGACCAGATTCGGGCCAGGTTCATCGTCGAGGGGGCCAACGGCCCGACCAGCTCCGAGGCCGACGAGATTCTCTACCGGCGCGGGGTCGTCGTCGTGCCCGACATCCTGGCCAACGCCGGGGGGGTGACCGTCAGCTACTTCGAGTGGGTGCAGGGCTTGCAGGCATTTTACTGGAGCGTGGACGAAGTACGCAAGCACCTGCGCCGGTTCCTGGATCGGGCCTTCGAGCAGGTCTACGATTTCAGCGAGGGCCGGGATGTTCCGCTCCGCCACGGAGCCTTTATGCTGGCCGTGTCCCGCGTGGCCGAGGCCGTAGCCCAGCGCGGGGTGTTCCCCTGAGTAACGGTCTGTAAATAACTTTTCACTTTTTCCCAAGAAACATCCTGCAAAGACGTCGGGTTATTTTTGAACAACTGCTAGTTTTGGAGCCGCCAGGCCAGCCCCGACCAGCGTCTGCCGATTTTCGCGTTGCGCACGGCCATCGCCATCGCCTTGCGCGTGCCGACCAGGACGACCATTTCTCTGGCCCGCGTCACCCCCGTGTAGAGCAGGTTGCGCTGGAGCATCAGGTAGTGCTGGGTCAGCAGGGGAATGACCACCACCGGGTACTCACTGCCCTGGGATTTGTGGATGGTCAGAGCGTAGGCCAGGGCCAGCTCGTCCAGATCGCTGAGTTCGTAGCGCACCGGCCGCTTGTCGATGTCTACGACGACCTCCCCCTCCTCCAGATCGATACGCTGGATCAGCCCCAGGTCCCCGTTGTAAACATCCTTGTCGTAGTTGTTGCGTAGCTGGATAACCCGGTCCCCCTGGCGGAAGAGGCGACCCCCGCTTTTGTACTCCGGCCTGGCCGGATGGGGCGGGTTGAGGCGGGCCTGAAGCACCTCGTTCAGGGCCCGGGTTCCGGTCTGGCCGCGCGTCATCGGGCTGAGGACCTGGATTTGGCTCAGCGGGTCGTGGCCGAATTTGGCGGGGATGCGCCGGGCAACGATGTCTACCAGTAGCTCGGCGCACTCGGTCGGGTCCTCCTTGCCGAAGAAGAAGAAGTCGCGGCGGTCCTGGGGGAAGCGGGGGAACTCGCCGCGATTGATGCGGTGGGCGTTGGTGATGATGGTGCTGTCCGCCGCCTGGCGGAAGACGACATCCAGGCGCACCACCGGCACTCGCTCCGAGGCGATCAAATCGCGCAGGACGTTGCCGGCCCCGACCGAGGGTAGCTGGTCCGCATCTCCCACCAGCAGCAGGTGGCTGGCCGGATCGACGGCCCGCAGCAGGGCGTTCATCAGCACCAGGTCGATCATCGATACCTCGTCAATGATGACCATATCGGCTTCCAGGGGGTTGTTCTGGTTCCGCTTGAAGCGGAAGCCCGCGCCGGGGTCCACCTCCAGCAGGCGGTGGATGGTCTTCGCCTCGTGGCCGGTGGTTTCGCTCAGGCGCTTGGCGGCCCGGCCCGTCGGCGCGGCCAGGAGCACGCGCTTGCGTTTGGCCCGCAACAGCGCCAGTAGCCCGCGAACGGTGCTGGTTTTGCCCGTGCCCGGCCCGCCGGTCAGGATGCTGACCTTGCTGGTCAGGGCCGTTTGGACCGCCTGCACCTGCCGCCCGGCCAGGGTCAGGCCGCTTTTTTGGCCGAGGTAGGCCAGGGCCTGTTCCCAATCGACCGCCTGGAATTCGGGCAATTTGCTGCCGGAGCCGGCCAGCAAGGTTTGCAGGCGTTTTGTCACCCCCACCTCGGCCCGGTAGAAGGGGGTCAGGTAGATGACCTCGTCCTCCGCAACCCGGTCAAGCACAACCCGCTCCTCTGCGGCCAGGCCCGGCAGTTGCGCCGCGACCAGGTCGTCCTTGACTTCCAGGATTTTGGCCGCCCGGGCCAGCAGCGTCTCCCTGGGGGCGTAGACGTGCCCTTCATCGGCCAGCTGGTTGAGGGTGTATTCGATGCCGGCGGCCACCCGCTGCGGCGAGTCGTGCGCTACGCCCAGGTTGCAGGCGATGCGGTCCGCCGTCAAAAAGCCGATGCCGTAAATGTCGCGCGCCAGGCGGTAGGGCTCGTTTTGAACCGTGGCGATGGAGGCGTCGCCGTAGGTCTTGTAGATTTTGACTGCCAGTTGGGTGCTGACGTCGTGCGTTTGCAGGAAGAGCATGATCTCCTTAACCTGCTTTTGCTCTTCCCAGGCGTTGGCGATGACCTTGACCCGCTTCGGGCCGACGCCGGATACCTCGTTCAGCCGCCCGATGTCCGTTTCGATCACCTCCAGGGTATACGTGCCGAAGTGCTCGGCGATGCGCCGGGCGGTGACCGGCCCGATGCCCTTGATCAACCCGGAGCCGAGGTATTTTCTGATGCCCTCGACGGTGGCCGGCATCTCTTCGCGGTAGTTGTGGATTTCAAACTGGTCGCCGTATTTGGGGTGGACCTTCCAGACGCCCTCAACTTTGAGGCGCGCGCCCGGCTTGACCCCGGCCAGGGGGCCGACGATGGTCATCACGTCGTAGCGGCGGTCCGCTTTGAAGCGGGCGATGGTATAGCCGTTTTCCTCATTGGTGAAGACAATGCGCTCCACCGTCCCGGACAGGGTTTTTTTCGGAACCGGCATCAATTCAGGGCCTCGCGGAAGATTCGGCTGGTATTTTAGCCCCGATTGGGCAGAAATTCAA
>JBHHXL010000088.1:0-14127 GCA_046757065.1 Anaerolineae bacterium | reverse complement strand
CCCAACGGCAACCTGGCCTTTGTAACGCCGGTCACGGACACCACCGTTTTCGTCGATCTGAATAACGACGGCACGCCCGACGATTTTGACCTCGACGGCAGCGGCGTGGCCACGCCGGGCACCGCCGCCGGCGTCGCCCTGAACGCGCTGGATGTGCTGCGCGTGGCCGACCCGAACGATAACGACCTGTCCGGGGCCATCATTTATACCCAAAACTACCAACAACAGATCGCCGTGGCCTGGGGCGAAGACCCCTGCGGGGCGCACACCAACTCGCCCCACTTCGACGGCGGCTTCACCATTCCGCCGCTGCCGGTGGTCACCCTGACCAAGGACGATAGCCTGGTCAATGACCCGGCCTCGTGCAGCGTCAATCCGGGCAGCGTCGTCACCTACACCCTGGTCGCCGAGAACATCGGTCGCGCCCCCTTGCAAAGTATGGAGGTGGTCGATGCCCTGCCTTTCACGAGTACCGACTTCATCGTCGGCAGCCAGACCACAACCCCGCCGGCGACCACCGTTCAATACAACAACGGCACGTACACCCCTGGCGGCTCGCCCGGCAGCCTGGACCCGAACGTGCAATCCCTGGAAGCGATCTGGACCAATGTTACTGCCGGCCAGGTGGTTACGCTCACCCTCGCCGTCAAAATCGACCATCCGTTGCAAGGCGGCATCACCTCCGTCGATAACATCGGTACGCTTACCTCCCCGGAGTTTGCCCAGGTCGTTCGCTCAACCGACCCGGAGGACCCATTTGATCCGGTGACGACGACCTGCATCAATACCAACTTGCCCAACCTGACGTTGACCAAGGATGACGGCCAAACCATCGTCAGCCCGGGGCAGGTCCTGACTTACACCATCCCCTACACCAACAACGGCCTGGCTACAGCAGCCAATTCCTTCATCACCGACACCTTGCCAACCGGCTTCCAGTTCATCAGCGCCGGGGGCGGCATCGCCCCGCCCGTTTTCATCGCCGGCCCGCCCGACCGGGTCATCTTCAGCCTGGGTGACATCCCTGCGCCCGGCGGCGGGGTAGTGACCATCACCGGCCGGGTTGACCCGGCCTTCACCGGCTCGATCATTACCAACACGGCGGTCATTGCCACCGAGACGCCGGAGTTGGACCCCACCGACAACTCTGACGACGATGTGGACGTCTTGCTGCTGCCTGATCTAACGCTGACCAAGGACGACGGCGAAACGGTTGTCGTCCAGGGACAAACGCTGACCTACACCGTTGCCTACAGCAATATCGGCCAGGCCACGGCGGCCAATTCCTTCATCACCGACACGCTGCCGGCCGGGTTCCTATACGGCAGCGCCGGGGGCGGCATCGCCCCGCCCGTTTTCATCGCCGGCCCGCCCGACCGGGTCATCTTCAGCCTGGGCGATGTACCCGCGCCCGGCGGCGGGGTGGTGACGATCACCGGCCGGGTTGACCCGGCCTTCAGCGGGACGACCCTCACCAACACCGCCATCATCTCCACCGAGACGCCGGAACTGAACACGACCAACAACTTCGATGATGATGTTGATACGCTGCCAGTGCCCAACCTGGACCTGATTAAGCTCAACCAGCCGACGGGAGCGGTGCGGGCCGGAGACACCATCGACTACACGTTATGCTACTCGAACACAGGCGCTGCCCCCGCTACGGGCGTGGTGCTGGTCGATCCCATCCCAATGAACAGCGCCTACGTATCCGGCACTGCCGCCGCCCCCAACGGCGAAACGCTGGAATACTTCGACGGCAGCACCTGGAGTACCACCGAACCGGCGGCCGTGGCCGCCTTGCGCTGGTTGATCGGGGACTTAGCGCCCGATTCTACCCAACGCTGTGTTTCTTTCGGGGTGCGGGTCAACGTCGGGGCCACGGGCCAGGTCCTTAACGTGGCCACGATTGACAGCAACGAAACTGACCCCATCGACCGGGATGTGGACAACCCCATCATCGATGAAGTCAACCCGACGTTGAACAAACAAAGCGATCCTTCGGAGGCCCAGATCGGGGAGACGGTGACCTTCGTCATCAACGCTTCAAACCTGGGCAACCAGGACGTCACCGGAGCCAGCATCATTGACAACATACCGGACTTCCTGGATGTCTTGAGCGTCTCCTCGGCCCCGGATCGATCCAATACGATCAACGGCCAGACGGTGACGGTGGATGTGGGTACGATGGCCCCCGGATTCGAGATCGTTGTGACCATCGTCACCCAGATCAACGACAAGGCCAGCCCGTTGCCTGTTACTATCCAAAACAACGTCTCGCTGGTCTTCAATGAAGGCCCGCCTCTGACCGATAAGACCACGGTCAGCATCCCGCCGCCCGACGATGATGACGACGGCGGGCCGCCGCCACCGGCAAGCGGTCCCCCGCCGGTCCCCACTTCGCCGCCCCCGCCCGCCTCTCCCCCCGGTGCGGTTCCCACCCCGGCGGTCACAACGCTGCCGGAAACCGGTGGAACGTCCGCAGCCCCGGTCCCGTGGGTTGGCCTGTGGTTGGCGGGGAGCGCGTTGATCGCCGTGGCGCTTGGCATCTGCTACTGGCAGGCGCACGCGCGTTCCGGTGGAAAAGACACCTGATCAATTTCAATTAGTCTCAGTGGATCCAATTTGTAGCGTAAACTGTTAGTTTGCGCGGGTCAAACTAACAGTTTGACCTACACGGCAAGCCCAAATTTGGATCTACTGAGACTGGTTCATGGCTTAGATTGGTTCAATCTCCGAGATTGAACCAATCTAGCATCTGTCAAAGTGTGGTTGACACAATGCCGGCCGGGCGCGCCGCCGGACCTTATCTTGACTCCAGCCAGGCTTCCAGCGTGCGGCCAACTCGTTCCAGACTTTCTGGGCTGACCTTGTCGGACGTGTCGGCTACTGTGTGCCAGTACGGATAGTCAAAATCAATGATGTCGATGGCCGGGATGCCGAGTTCCAGGAAAGGGGTGTGGTCGTCGATAATGGCGTACTTGCCTGCCGGGATTATGTAATCACTGTACCCCAGGGCCCCGGCCACGGCCCAAATCTCCTGGCTCAAGGCGGGGTCGGAGTTTAGCTCATAAAAAATATTCTGGTCGGCGTCGCCGACCATATCCACGACGATGACCGCGTCCGGCCTGACCGCCAGATTTTGGGCCAGATACCGCGCTCCAACCGAGAACGGCCAGCCGTCCAGCCTGCCCCGGTCCTCCGCATCGAAAAAGGCTAACCAGACTTCGTGCTGCAACAAGGCGGTATCGAGAGAGTTTGCCAGCTCCAGGAGAACCGCCACCCCGCTGGCCCCGTCGTTAGCGCCCAAAATCGGCTGTTGGCGCAGTTGCGCATCCGGGTCTTGATCGGCGACCGGCCGGGTATCGTAGTGCGCCCCCAGGATGATAACCGGCCCCTGCCCGGCCCTGGCAATGACGTTCCGCCCGCGAACTCCCTTGAAGAAGAACTCCTGCGTTTCGACCGCCCAGGTTTCATCATCCAGGGCTTGAATGATCAAATCGCCGGTGGCCCAACCCGCCTCGGAGCCCGTGGGGCGCGACCCCAATGCCTCCTGGTCCAAAACAAATCCGTAAGCTCGTTGCCCGTCAAAATCGAGGGCGGATGCGGGCCTGACGACGGGTTCCGCCGCGCGCGTCGGCTCCGGGTTTGGCGACGAGATCGGTGAGGCGCCGAGTTCTATAGTAAACACCCGCGTTGCCGAGGCGGTGGCGGTAGGCGTCGGATCGGGGCCTGGCGAGGGTGGGGTGCTGGTGTTGGTTGCCTTCGCCGTGGTCGCGCCGGCCAGGGGCGCCGGCGAGGGCGAGGCGGCAGGATTCGGGCCGGAGGGGGTAAAAAGAAGACGCGCGCCCCCCGCTCCTAGCAGAAGCAGGCCGATGATAATCGCGATAGGGCCTATCAAACTCGATGGAGATCTTTTGGTCATTTACACCTCACCACCCGGTTTTTTAACCTGTGTTAAAAAATAGGACCGTTTTACTCTTGCTTTGAACAACATCTTGAGGTAAAATTAAGGCACTGTTTAGCCGGTGTTGGGTAAGATTTTCGACCCAATGTGGTACCTGGGGGAGAACAAAGTGGTTGTGACCTGCAGCAACAGTTGTAACATCGCATGCTTTTCAAACTTTCAAGCTCTCAATCAAGGTCTTCGAGGAGGCAACGATCATGGATGTGATTAAGGTTTCTGCCAGGTCTCGGTCCACAGCAGTTGCGGGAGCCATCGCGGGCGTTGTCCGGGAAAACGGTCGAGCCGAGGTTCAGGCCATTGGTGCTGGTGCTGTAAACCAGGCTACCAAGGCTGCGGCGATTGCCCGAGGCTACCTGGCGCTGGATGGAATTGACGTGATTATGATCCCGTCATTTACCGAGGTAGACATTGATGGACAGGAACGCACGGCGCTGCGAATGGTGGTCGAACCGCGCTGAGCGAACCGGAAGCTACCGGTCCAGCACAGCCTATTTCCATTAAGTGGGTTTGTTCTCCTCGCATAAAATTGAAAGAGGGGGGGCATAGGGGACGTCCCCCCGGCCTGTTTTCATTTGAACCGCCTCACCTATTTTTTCGGGCGGTTTTTCTTTTTGGGCCTTGGCCGCCTTGATTTTCCCTCGGCGATAACTGTCACCTCCGAAGCCGGGACCTCTACCATCGTTCCGCTGTCCATCATTAAAATGACTGCCTGGCTCAGGATGTTAAGCCCGCGCACAACCCCAACCCCCTCAGGCGTCTTGATTTTTGCGCCGACATTCGGCAGGGTTTGCCGGAGGTCGGCGTACATTTCATTCTCGTAGGCCAGACAACACAGCAACCGGCCACACAGGCCCGAAATTTCCGAGGGGGCCAGAGGCAGGCTTTGCTGCTTGGCCATCCGAATCGAAACGGGATGAAATTCTGTCAACCAGCTTGAACAACACAACTGCCGGCCACAACGTCCATAGCCGCCAACGATTTTTGACTCGTCGCGCGCGCCGATTTGCTTCATCTCGATCCGGGTTCGGAATGAGCGGGCCAACTCCCGCACCAACTTTCGAAAATCGACCCGTTGTTCCGAGGTGAAGCTGAACATCAGGCGCGATCCGTCGTAGTTATAGTCGGCGCTAATAATTTTCATAGGGAGGCCAAGCTCTCTGACCCTGGCCCGGCATTTTTCCAGCGCGTTATTTTCCCTGGCCCGATTTTCCTCCAGGGACATTAAATCGAGCGGCGTGGCCAATCGTTTGACCGGCTTTAATTTCCCTTTGACCTCCTTCTCGGAGATCTCGGCCGGGGAGGCGGCCACCCAGCCTAATTCTTCGCCCCGCGCCGTCTCTACGATGACCGGAACGCCGACATCCAGCGAATTGAAGTTCCCTACATCAAAAAAATAAACTTTGGTTACGGGCTTAAAGCGCACGCTAACTACAGTAGGCATCGTTTACAACCCATCGCAACTGTCCGTAAATAACCTTTCACTTTTTCCCAAGAAACATCCTGCAAAAACGCCAGGTTATTTCTGGACAACCGCATCAGACGTTGGGGGAGTCTCCCGCACATAGGGAAGGCTCAGCAACGCAACTTCCAAATTCAGGCGTGAATTCACGTTTCGGTCCAGATTCGCCAACGCGCCGCAGATTTTTTGCACGACAAGCAACACCTGGGCCACCGATAGCCTTTCGCTCAGCCAGTGCAGCACGTTGAGCCAATCGCGGTTGCTGATCGGGGCCGGACTGCCGCTGCTGAGCAGCAGCACATCCCGCCACCAGCTTGCCCACAGATTAAGCGCCTCGCGAGTTAGCGCCGCGTCCTGACCGAGTTCTTGAGCGTAGCTGAGACGCTCGGTGCGATTTGAGCCGAGGAGGGAAACGATGTCGGCCAGCCGCTCTTTACGGCGCGCCAGCAGCGTTTCATCTTCGATGGCGCGGATGGCCCAGCCCAATCGCCCGGCGGAGAGCTGGCTCAAAAGAGCGGCCTGCGCTTCCGGCACGCCCCAGCGAGTGACCAGGACCCCGGCAATCTGGGAGACCGGCAGGGGGCGCAGGCTCAAACCCTGGCAGCGTGAGACAATGGTCGGCAATAAATGGCCCGGTTCCAGGGCGGTAAGAATCAGCACAACTGGTGAGGCCGGTTCCTCCAGCGTTTTCAAGAGCGCATTGGCCGCTTCCAGCGTGGCGCGCTCGAAGTTGCATAAGATCGCGACCCGGTACCGCCCCTCGTGCGGCGACAGAGATAAATCGCGCTGCAAACTGCGAATCTGGTCGATGCGCAAGGCGGCCTCCGCGTCGTCCAGAACCTGTACATCGGGATGGTGGCCGCCCTCGATTTTGCGGCACGAAAGGCACTCCGTGCAGGGCGCAACCTCGCCTGTGCAATTCAGCGTCTGCGCCAGAGCGATCGCTAAGGTGGTCTTACCGACATTCGGCGGGCCGGTGATGAGCAAAGCCTGGGGAATCCGCCCGTTGGCCAGTCCTCGCCCAAGCAAATCTGTAGCCCATTCGTGGCCTATCACCCGGTTGGCTAAAGCGTTACTCATACGGTCAGGATTTTACCATAAACGATTTCAATTAACCAATCAATTCGGCGGCGGTGGCGCGCCAAGTGAGGGGGTATTTTCAGAGAAGCCCACTTGCCCTGACCGGCCCGCTGGCGTAGAATGACTTATCCTGTTGCGGCGCTCACAAGCCGAAATTAGGGCAGACCGGGCGACGCGGGGGGCATCCCCCAAATGGAAGAGCAATGGACCAATATCTGGAATCGCTCCTGCCGTGGGGCACCGGCATCATCCAGGCTGTTCAGGCCGGCCACACCCCCTTTTTTGATGGCCTGTTCAAAACCGTTACCTTCCTGGGTAATGTGGAGGGGTACTTGCTGTTGCTGCCCGCCATTTACTGGTGCATCGACGCCCGGCTGGGACGTCGATTGGGCCTGGTGGTTTTCCTGTCGGTCATTCTAAATTTCGTAGCCAAATCGATCTACAATTTGCCCCGGCCTGATCCGGCCCTGGTGCGCGTTCTCGTCGAGGAGAGCAGCCCGTCCTTCCCCAGCGGGCACGCCCAGACTACTCTGGTTATGTGGGGGTATCTCTTCACGGTTTGGCGCAAGCGTGTGTTCGGCATTTTGGCCGGGTTGGTCATCCTCCTGGTCGGTGTTTCGCGGGTCTACCTGGGGGTGCATTTTCCGCAGGACGTCCTGGGAGGGTGGTTGATTGGGCTGGTGCTGTTGGGGGTTTTCCTGTGGGGGGGCGCGCGATTGGGGCCGGTGATCAGCGCCTGGCCGTTGTGGGGCCAGTTGGTCCTGGCCGTCGTCGCTCCGCTCGGCCTCTTTTTCATCTTGCCGGTTGATGACGCCGTCCCGGCAGCGGCGGCGCTGTTGGGTTTTGCGGTCGGGGTCGCGTTGGAGCAAGATCACCTGCGCTTTAGCGCGGATGGCGTCTGGCGGCAGCGAGCCATCCGTTACGTGGCTATTGTCCTGGTTGTGGCGGTGTGGGCCGGTTTAAGGCTGGTTTTTCCACCTGGAATGTTCTTCCGCTTTGTGCGCTACGCGCTGACCGGGGTAACGGCGGCCTATGTTGCCCCGCTCATCTTCATTTGGTTGGGCTGGGCCGGGCGAGATCAACCAGTTTCAACCGGCAGGTAGATGGTGAAGGTGGTTCCCTGCCCGGCCTGGCTCTCAACCTCAATCCGGCCCCGGTGGCGCTCGATCACGCCGTGGGCAATCGACAGGCCCAAACCATACGGGTGGCGCGAAGTTTTGTAAAAGGGGTCAAACAGATGTTGCATCTCCTCCGCCGGAATGCCCAGGCCTGAATCGGCGATGATCACCTGAACTTCGTCGCCCACAGTGCGGCTGATCAGGCGCAACTCGCCGCCGGCTGCCATTGAATCGCAACCGCTGCGGATGATGTAGTAGAATGCTCGTTCCAACTGGGTTTCTTCGGCTTGAACCAGGGGCAGGCGCGGGTCGAAGCCGGTGACGATTTCGAGGGTTGCGGGCAGGTTCTTCTCCGTTTTGAGTTGCTCCCAGGCTCGTTCCAGCAGCAAATTGACATCGATGGCCTGTTTGGCTTGCAGCGCCTCGCCGGTATAAATCAACAGGCTTCTGAGGGTTTGCTGGCAGCCCAAAATCTCCTGCTCGATAGCATCCAACAAGCGGTGCGCTCGCACCTCGTCATTCGAGTTGCTGCCCAAAGCTTGAACGTGGTGCAGGATGGCTTCGAGGGGGGCGCTGATCTCGTGGGCGAGGCCCGTAGCTAAATGGCCGATGGCGTTCAATCGCTCGGCCTTTTGCAACTGGCTTTGCGCTTTCGCCAGGGCCAGCGTCCGGGCGGCAACCTCCTGCTCCAATACCTTACCGTAGCGCGCCGCCTCAACCGCTTCCGAGGCGAGTTCGGCATGCGTGTGCGCGTTCAAAATGGCAATGCTGGCGTAATCGGCCAGGGCAGATAGCAAACCGAGATGGCGCTTGCTAAACGGGTTATCGCCACGTTGGTTATTGACAGCCAGCACCCCGATTGTCTGTTCCCCAACCTTTAGCGGCACCGCCAGAGACGCACCCACCGCCTCGCCCCGGTCGGTCACTACCGGCTCGCCCGTGTGAATGACCTCCCCGGCAACGGCATCGTCGCTTCTGGCGTTTGCGCTTTGGGCCTGGCGTTGGCCGGGGCGGCAGGCGGCTCGTTGAAGAAGATCGCCCGAATCTTCGTCGATGAGCATCAGCAAGCCCTCTGAGGCGTTGCTCAGGTAGACCGCGGCCTCAACGATGCGGTTCAGAACCTGCTCGATGTCCAGCAATGATGTAATCGAACGGCCGATGCTGGATAAAATGCGGAGTCCTTGCACGTGGCTTTTTAGCTGCCGGTTGGCGCGCACGAGATGTTGGGTGAGTTTGTCCCGTTCCCGGCGCAGGCGAGCCTCACTCAGGGCGCGGTCGATGGCCGCCAGCATCTCCTCCACGGAGTAGGGCTTGATGATGTAATCGCGCGCGCCCAGCCGGAAGGCGTGGACGGCCGTTTCTTCCGAGCCGTGGAAGGTCATCAAAATGGCGGGCAATTCGCTGCCAGAGTCCCGCAGGCTCTCCAGCAGTTCCAGCCCGCCCATTTGGGGCATAACCAGATCGCTGATGATCAAATCAACTTCTTGCGAGAGGGCGATGTCTAATGCCTCTTTGCCGTTGCGCGCAGTGATCATGCGGTAGCCGTTGGGTTCCAGCACATACTCCCGCAAAAACTCGCGATTATCTACCCGATCATCTGCGACAAGAACGGTTTCGCCAGCCACGTTAGCTCTTCGGTTCAGATTCTGGGTTGGGGCCAACCAGGTACACAGCCTGCCAGGGCCGGTAACGGCTGAACAACGTGTCTTGATGAAGCACCGCGCCGTTTTCTTTGACGATGCGGCTGACCGTCACGTCGACGCCGTCTTTGGCCCAATCAACTTGCTTGACCGTGCCCGGCGGCAAGGCCGGATCGATCTGGTAAACGTCCTCTCCGTGGGGCACGACGTTGGTCAAGGTTGGCTCGCTGACGACCACCTCACGGGGATTTGGCTTGCCGTAAAAATCGAAGGTCACCGTGCCCGCTTCCCGGTCGGTGTGAGTTTGAATCAAAATGAAACTGTCGGTGTCGTTGCGGAACTTAAAATCGACGTCCGGGGTGTAGATCGTGGCGTCCAGGCCGGGGGAGCTGCCGGTTTCGTACCAACTGACCCGGTAGCCGTGCGCCCAGCGTTCGACGATCTCAAAGCCGCCAAAGAACGCCGCCCGGAACACCGTCGTGCTGACCTGGCACACCCCCCCGCCAATGCCGACCGCCGTCCGGTCCCCACGAATGATGAGCGATTCCTCATAGCCATTTTCGGCGGTGATGTCGCCCACGTGCTCGTTGAAGGAGAAAATTCCGCCCGGCGGGATGACCAGCCCGTGAAACGAGGCCGCCGAAACGCTGATGTTCTGTACCCGCCCGGCGGACGAGCCTTTGAAGTAGGTGGTGGCGCTGCTCCACAGATGGGTGATCCCCAGCCTTTCGGGGTCGTCCATCGGCACGGCCGGGGGCTGGACAAAGACGGGCAGTTCCAGGCGCTCGACCGGTTGCCGGGTGATGGCCGCCACGGCCTCGACGGCCCGGGCGATGTCGAGGGTGCGCCCCTCCTGGCTTGGCTTCAGCACCGTTAACTCGAAAGTTTGTGGGTTTAACTCAAACCAGGCGTTGCGCGCTGGCCGGTCAATTTCCGCGGCCAGGCGGCTGAAATACTCGGTAAAGGCATCGCGCTTGATCGAAAGGGCGATCTTGCCCACACCGGTTTCGTCGAAAGTCTCCTGGACGGTCATCATCTCTACCAGCGCCGCCGGCTCAAGTTCCCAACTTCTGGAGCCATCGCTGCCGCTGAAGGCGAACGTCAACGGCCGGGCCAGCAGGGTGGCGGCGATGTTGCGAGCCTCATCGACTTCAACGATCCGGGGCGAAATCTCTTCGACGGGCAGGAAAACCGGCGGCGAACCGGGTTGGCGGGCGGCCTGGTAGAGCCGGTCGCGGGCCGCTTTCACATCCAGGCGATACCCGCTTTGCGCGGGTACGGCTTCAACGCTCAGGTCGGGGTGAATGATGAGACGGGCGTCGCCAGCCGGTCGTTCGATCTGGCGGGCCAGGTCTTCGAGGATGTAGTTGGCCGGGCCGGTGTCGAAGGTGATGACCGGGTCGATGTTGAAATTATTGCCGAGGAGGGCCAGGTGCAGGCGCATATCTTGCAGGAACGAGCCGCTGCGCCCCACCCCATAAACCAGGTCCACCGTCCGCCCGGTATCGACCCGTACCCCCAATTCGGCGGCGCTGAACGTCCACTGCTGGCGGCCGTCGGTGATCGTGATCTTGCGCGACAGGTACTCCGGGGCCTGGCGGCGCACCAGCGAAGCCACCTCTTCGCGGGTCATACCGCCGGCGTCCACCCCGCCCACGGTCACGCCCAGGTAAACCCGGTGCAGAAAAAGCACCTGATAGGCCAGTATGGCAAATAGCAAAGTGACCAGCAAGCCCCCCCCAAAGAGGATGCTCCCCAACATCAGGTGCCTTGCCACTCGCGGAACCGGTTTTGGGTGGAGAACAGGTACGGTCTGGCTACTCATCGCGGTCTGGCCCTTTCGATAATCAGTAGATGAGAATTTGAGGAGCCAGCCGCAAGCGCTGGGTGCGGCTCCGCGCTGGCGGAGCACGTGGGCGTGCCTGGCTCCTCCGTTTTCTCAAGTACTGATAATAACATAATCATGATTTTACCAAAGCGCAGAGTAATTTGCAAGCATTTTGGGTTTTTGTCGCATTGGGACTATACTTGAGGGGGAGCAACTCTATCGATCAGGATATACCGATGAAAGCTGTGGTTATGGCGGGTGGGTCGGGCTCTCGCTTGCGCCCCTTAACCATCGAACGCCCCAAGCCAATGGTGCCTGTCGTCAACAAACCCATCCTGGGGCACATTTTGGATGTGCTCAAGCGGCACGGCATCCATGAGGTCATCATTACCGTGCAGTTCTTAGCCAATATGGTTCAGGACTACTTCGGCGACGGGCGCAGCCTGGATATGGATTTGGTCTATTCCGTTGAGGAAGAGCCTTTGGGCACAGCCGGCAGCGTGAAAAACGCCCAATATCTCCTGGATGACACCTTCCTGGTGATCAGCGGGGATGCCCTGACCAATTTCAATTTGAGCGACATCATTCAATATCATCGAAAACAAAAGGCCAAAGCCACCGTCACCCTCTATCGCGTCAAGAATCCGCTGGAGTACGGCGTCATTATCACCAACTCCGAGGGGCATATCACCAAGTTTCTGGAAAAGCCGAGTTGGGGCCAGGTCATCTCCGATACGGTCAATACAGGCATTTACGTTCTGGAGCCCGAGGTCCTGGACCTTTTTGAGGCCAATGTCCCCTACGATTTCTCCGGTGACCTGTTCCCCTTGATGCTGGAGCGCAATGATCGTATTGTTGGCTGGGTCGCCGACGGTTATTGGTGCGACATCGGCAACATCTCGGAATATCGCCGGGCGCTGACAGATTTACTCGAGGGTAAAATCCAGGAAATCGATCTCGGTCACCACATCGGGGGCGGCATCTGGACCGGCGAGGACGTGGACATCGCACCCGGCGCCCGGCTCTTTGGCCCCATCTACCTCGGCAATTCGGTCAAAATCAAAAGCGGGGTGGTGATCCATGGCCCCACCGTCATCCGAGATTACACCGTGGTCGACGACCGGGCCCAGATAGACCGCTCGATCATCTGGCGTAATTGCTACATCGGAGAAAACGTTGAGCTACGCGGCGCGATTATTTTGCGCCAGTGCGCGCTCAAATCGAAAGCGGTGGTTTTCGAGGGAAGTGTGATCGCCGATGGCACGATCATTGGGGAAGGGGCCATTATCCATCCTAATGTAAAAATCTGGCCCGGCAAGGAGGTGGAACCCGGAGCCACGGTCAAAACCAGCATCATCTGGGGGTCGCAGGGGAGGCGGGTCTTGTTCGGTCGTTATGGGGTCACGGGGGTGGTCAACGTCGATCTCACCCCGGAATTCACGGCCAAACTGGGGGCAGCCTTCGGGGCGACGCTACCCAAGGGGGCGATTGTAACCATCAACCGCGACCCGCATCGTAGCCCGCGCATGCTCAAGCGGGCGGTGGTTTCGGGGCTGCCGTCGGCGGGTCTGCGGGTGTGGGATTTGCGCTCTCAGCCGATTCCGGTGGCCCGTTACTACACCGCCGTGAGTGAGGCGGTGGGTGGGATGCACGTGCGGGTCTCTCCCTTCGATCAGCGCGTGGTCGATATTCGTTTCATCGACTCAAATGGTTTGAATTTGAGCAAGGATGCCGAGCGACAGGTAGAGCGCGTGTTCTTCCGGGAAGACTTCCGCCGGGTTTACCTGGATGAGATTGGAACCATCGAGTACGCCCCCCACGTTCTTGAGCGTTACACCGAGGATTTTCTGAAATCTATCGACGTAGATGCCATTCGAGCCGCCCAATTTGCGCTGGTGGTTGACTACGCCAGTTCACCGGTTTCCCAGGTGCTGCCAAATATCCTCAATGAGCTTAACTGCGAGGCGGTGGCCTTAAACGCCAATGTCGATGAAACCAAAATGTCCGTTCAACATCAGCAGTTTGAGGGTGCGCTCAACCAGCTTAAGCTCATCACCAAGACGCTGGGAACCAACCTGGGGTTCAGGCTGGACGCCGGCGGCGAGAAAATCTACGTGGTCGATAGCAACGGCGAACTGGTATCTGGGACCGTGTTTTGCGCCGCGATGGCCGCTCTGGCCCTCCGGCAGTCGCCCGGTAGCACTGTAGCGATTCCCGTCAACCAGCCGCAGACGTTTGAACAGATCGCCAGGCAGTACGATGGACACATTCTGCGCACCAAAGTCGATGCGCATGCGCTGATGCAGGCGTCCCGGCAAAGCGGGGTCATTTTGGCCGGCGACGGCGCGGGCAATTTTATCTTCCCCGCGTTTCAACCCTCAATCGACGGGATGATGGCTCTGGCTAAACTCCTGGAGTTTTTGGCCGTTCAGCACACCTCGTTGTCGGAAGTTGTACGCGAACTCCCGCCGTTCCACGTTGCTCAACAGCGGGTGCCTTGCCCCTGGGATACCAAGGGCAAAGTGATGCGTCTGCTGAACCAGCAATACGAAGATTATCGCGCCGATACGGTGGATGGGATCAAGATCGGTGTTGACGATGGCCGGTGGGTGTTGATCTTGCCTGACCCGGACCAACCCTACTTTCAGGTTGTGGCCGAAGCGAAATCCCAGGACGAGGCGAACAGCCTGGCCCGGGAATACGCCCTCGTTGTCGAGGGGCTGCGCCATTCGGAAGAAACAGGAGATCAAGAATAGGAGATGGGCAGGCAGGCGCATCAGACGGCCGTAGCATACCCTCTCAAATCTCTAACCTGAGTTCGGGAATTAGATAATGGCTCACGGATGAACACAGATAAACACGGATTTTCCTCTTTGTTTTTTATGAAATCTGTGTTCATCCGTGAGCTAATTTGACCACTTCTCTGAATTATCGAACTGAGGTCTCTAATCTCCGATCTTGCTAACGGACACCTCTCAAATTTGACGGAGGGTCTCCGACAACCAAGGAAATCTGGCTCTGTGAGGAATTGTGTG
>JBHHXL010000087.1:0-14150 GCA_046757065.1 Anaerolineae bacterium | reverse complement strand
GCGAGTACAGGCCGCCGGAGACCGTGTGACAGAGGACAGACGACAGAGGACAGACAACAGAGGACAGACAACAGAATACAGAATACAGATCAAAATAGACCAACAGTTTAAAGTCTGAAATCTGAAATCTGGCGTCTGACATCTGAGGAGTTTGCGTGCTCACAACAATCGATCACATTGCCATCGTCGTGGAGGATATTGAGGCGGCCTTGCAAGTATATCGTGACGCGCTGGGGTTGCCTCTGGCCCGCCGTGAAGAGGTGCCGCTCGAAAAGGTGAAAGTTGCCTTCTTGCCTATGCCCCAGGGCGATGGGGAGATCGAATTGGTCCAGCCCACAGCGCCGGGTACGGGCGTCGCTAAATTTCTGGCCAATCGTGGCGAGGGGATACACCATATCTGCCTGCAAGTGGAGAACATTGAAAGGGCAATGCAAGCGCTGGCGGCCAAAGGGTTGCAAGTCATCGAGGACGAGCCCCGCGTTGGCGGTCAGGGGCAGAAATATGTCTTTATCCACCCAAAAACAACGCACGGTGTGTTGATTGAGTTATATCAAAAGGCGCAGGCGAAAAGGCCGGATGTAAGTGGTACTTAGTAGCTGTTCGTAAATAATTTTTCGCGTTTTTCCAAGAAACATCCTGCAAAAATTCCAGGTTAAATCTGGACAACCACTTAGCTTATGACCCAACAACTGGACGACGATCCTCAGAGATTACTGGACGAAACCCGCCAGCAGCTAGAGCAGACGCAGCAGCAGGTGCTTCGCTATGGCCGGGATATGGCCGAAATCTACATCCAGGAGAAGGAAAAGCGGGAGGCCCTGGAGGTGGCCAACCGAAAACTGGCGGCGGCCCTGGATGGTATGAGCGATGGCTTCCTCGTCATCGATGCTGGTCTTCACATTGAGCAAATTAACCTGGCGGGCGCACAGATGCTTGAGTTTTCAGAGGGTTCCGCCATTGGCCAATCTCTGGCGGATGTGCTGGCAGGGGATAGTGTACACAACTTCATTGACCAGCTTCTGCATAGTCAAGCCGCCAAAGTTCAACAGCGAGTCAGGCTAACCCAACCCGTCCCCCGCATCTTGAGCGTCGAGGCCGCCAGGTTGCCCGGCGACAGTTGGGGGGTGGTCCTGCACGATGTCACCTGGGAAGAGCGGCTGTCGAACATGCGCAACGAGTTCCTCAACATTGCTGCCCACGAATTGCGAACGCCGCTGGCCGGTTTGATCGGGTTCACCTCGCTGCTGGAGCAGTTAGCCGAGGAGCGGGGCCTGGATAGCGACACGCGGCGCATGGTCAACAATATCCTGCTGTCCAGCGAAAGGTTGCGCAACGCCGTTGATGATCTGATAAACTTTGCCTCTTCCAGCCAGTCTGCGTTCAGCCCCGAGCCGATGCCCCTGGAGACGGCGCTTCAGGAGGTTGTCTCCGCCGCCCAGGAACCGGCCTCGAAACAGGGGGTGGCAGTCCTCCTAACGCTGCCAGAGCAACCGCTGGAGGTTCGCGGCGACCGGCAGATGCTGCTCACCGCTTTTCAAAACCTGGTGGAAAACGGCATCTTTTTCAACCAACCCGGGGGCACCGTTCACGTTGAAGCCAAAGTTCTGGACGACCGCTACGTCATCTCGGTGCAGGATACGGGGATCGGTATCTCTCAGGTTGATTTGAAATACGTTTACGAACCGTTCTTTCAGGTGGAAGAGCACACCACGCGCCGTACCGAGGGCCTGGGGCTGGGATTATCGATCACGCGCAAGATCATCCTTTTGCATAACGGGCAAATCTCGATTGAAAGCAAACTGAACGAGGGCACGACGGTGGAGGTCGTTTTGCCTCGCCATACCCGTGAAGCAACGGAGCCACCTGAGGTAAGCTGGCTGTCCACCGAGTTGGAGCGCAGCCGCCAGGAGCTGGACCGTTACAGGGTGGGCGAGGCCCGGGCGCGGGATATCATTCAGCAATTGGAAGAGCAATTACAAAGCACCCAGGCCCAAAACCTGGCCTATGCCCAGGATTTGGCCGACCTGTACCGCAGGCAACGGGACCGCGACAAACAGCTTAAACAGCAGGCCGCCAGCCTTTCCCACTCCGACCGGTTGATCTTGATGGGGCAAATGGCAGCCAGCGTCGCCCACGACATCAGCAATCTGGTCACGCCAATTTTAGGCTACTCCCAGCTTATTCTGCGTCGCAAGGAAACCATCGAACCAGACCTGGTTGATATTGCCGAGCGAATATTGAACGCTTCCAGGCGGGCCAATATCTTGCTCAGGCAAATGGTTACCCTGGCCGGCACCCGCTCCGAGCGAAGGGAGCCAGCAGACTTAAGCGATCTGGTCGAGGACACGGTCCATTTTTTGGAGGTGCGTTTCCGGCACGCCAGCATTGAGGTCAACGAAGATTATAGTGATACGCCGCTCCCGATTTATTGTAGCCAGATTCAGATTTCCCAGGTACTCTTGAATTTGATGGTGAATGCCATCGACGCTATGCCGGAAGGCGGGTCTTTGAGGCTGCAAACCGGGGCCAGCCGCCACAACGATGTTGACTGGGCTGAGGCGCGGATCACAGACAGCGGGACCGGTATTCCCACGGAGAATCTGGCCAGGATTTTCGAGCCGTTCTTTACCACCAAACCGGAATCGGTGGGGACCGGGTTAGGGCTGGCCGTCAGCAAAGAAATTATCGACAATCACCAGGGACAAATCTTCGCCGAGAGCGAGGTTGGTGTCGGCACAACCTTTGTTATCCGTTTGGCCCTCTCCAAACAGGACGAGAATGAGTGATAAGGTAGCCCCAGCAAGATCGAAGAGATCAATCCAGTCATTTCGGCCAGGGCGTGAGCAATGGCGCATCTGGAATGAGTTGGTCCTGGCCATCAATCAGGCGCACAGCCAGCAGGCTGTTCTGGACGCTTTGGTTGAGAACCTGCTGGGTTTTGGGATTAACGCCATCATCGGACGGGTAAACCGCGCGGATGACACCCTGACAACCGTGGTGGTAGCGTTGCAAGAACCAGAATTGCAGCAGGATGTGGAGCGGCTAACAAATTCGTCGTCGCTCAACTACACCTTGCCGCTGGAAAGCTTTGACTTCCGCGATGCGCTCGTGCGCCATAACCAGCCGCAACTCATCACCGTCGACGCCTCGTTTGTGCGCAGCGTGCTGCCCCCCGATCTTGACTGGCTGGCCGAGCGATTGGTCAGGCGCATAGGCCCGGCGCAGGGGATTGTCGTGGCCCTGTATACGCGAGGCTCGATCAGCCACCTGCTGTTTGCCATCTCCGCCGGCCTGAACGAGGACGATGTCCCGATGCTGACGGCGTTCGCCGAGCTGACCTCCGCGGCTTTGGATGGAGCCGCCTTGCTGGAGGAAGCCGAGGCCCAACGCAACGTGGCCGAGACGTTGCAGCGGGTGGGATACCTGGTGAACACCAGCCTGAATTTGAACCGGGTCCTGGAGCTAATTCTGGGGCAGCTGGCAACGGTCATCCCCTATGACAGCGCAGCGATTTTCCTCGAAGAAAACGATCAGCTAAGCCTGGTCGCCGGGCAAGGCTTCCGGGATAAATTGCTGGAGGTGTTAAAAATTGCCGTCCCGGTCGAGGACAACGCCCTTTACCAGGAGATCCAGGAGCGCAGCGAGCCAGTTTACATCGAGGATGTGCGCTATGATGATCGCTATACCCAGTGGGCCGGTTCGGCCCGCGTTCGTTCCTGGATTGGGCTGCCGCTGATTTCTAAGGATAAAATCATCGGCCAGATCGCTATCGACAGCCACCATCCCAGCGCCTACAGCCCGGACGACATCAACCTGGCCTTCACCTTCGCCCAGCACGTGGCGATTGCTATCGAAAACGCCAGACTGCACGAAACGGTGCGAGAGTACGCCACCACCCTGGAACGGCGCGTCGAGGAGCGAACGGCCACCATCCGCCGCGAGCAGGAGCAAACCGCGGCAATCCTGAAAGGCGCGGGCGATGCCATCGTCATTACCGATAGGGACGGCGTCATCGCCTATATCAACCCGGCCTTTTCGGAGCTAACCGGCTACACCTCGGAGGAGGCCGTTGGACACAAAACGAGCATCTTGCGCAGCAAAAAAACCTCGCTTGAATTTTACAAGAATATGTGGAATACAATTTTGATGGGGCAAACCTGGCGGGGTGAATTGCAGAATCGCCGCAAGGATGGAACCATCTACGACGCCGAGCTCACCATCGCCCCCATCAGGGACGAAGAGGGCCAGATTGTAAATTTTGTCGGTATTCAGCGAGATGTGAGCAAAGCCAAGGAGCTTGATCGCCTGAAGACCGAATTCCTGGCGACCGCCGCCCACGAATTGCGCAGCCCGCTAACCACCATTCGCGGTTATGCCGAACTGCTCATCATGCGCGATGACATTTCCGGGCCTGAAACCAAAGAGTTCCTGAGCTACATCTACGAACAATCTCTCAATCTAACCGATCTGGTTTCGGATTTGTTGGACCTGGCTCGCATCGAATCGGGCGAGTTGTTTACCATCTCCCCGGAACCTGTCGATATTCAGCCCCTGCTGGCTAACATCGTTGAACAATGGCAGCTCAAGGCCCCGGCCCACACCTTCGAGTTGGTCGGACCCTCTACCTGGCCCGAGGTTGAGGTCGATAAGGTACGAATCCAGCAAGTTTTCGATAACCTGCTCTCCAATGCCGTGAAGTATTCGCCGGATGGGGGCAAGATCACCGTGGAAACCCACGAAGGCCCGGCCAATATGCGCTTTAGCGTGACCGATGAGGGCAAAGGTATCTCCGAGGAGGAACAGAAACACCTTTTTGAAAAGTTCTGGCGGGCCGATGCTACCTCAACCGCCGTTGAGGGTATTGGCCTGGGGCTGGTGGTGGTCAAAACCATTGTCGAAGCCCACGGCGGGCGGATCTGGATCGCCCGTAGCCGGCCCGGTGAAGGGACGACCATCAGCTTTACCATCCCCCTGAGAGATCGCATTCCTACGATTTTGATCATTGAAGACGAAAGAGGCGTGCTAGAGGTAGAAGAGCGCATCCTGAGCGCCGGCGGGTACAAGACCCTCTCGGCTACGTATGGCATGACCGGCCTGGGCCTGGCTCGATCTGAGCTGCCCGATCTGATCGTGCTCGATCTGATGCTGCCTGATATGTCGGGGGAGGAGATATTGCACCAACTACGCCAGCAATCGGCCACCCGCGATATTCCGGTTGTGGTGGTCTCGGCCAAGTCGGCCTTGTCTCACATCGAGAACACCTACTCGCTGGGCGCGGTTGATTTCCTGACCAAGCCCTTCGATTTCGATGAGTTTTTAGGGCGGATCAGGCTGGCCTTAAAATCTTAATTGGAGCAATTATGAAAAAGATCCTCATCGTCGATGATCAGAAGGAAATTCGAGAGCTGGTCCGGGTCACGCTCAGGATTGGGGATTACGAGATCATTGAAGCCTCCTCCGGGGATGAAGCGGTAACTGTCGCTCAGGCCGAGCGGCCGGATTTGATCTTCCTGGATGTGATGATGCCCCAAAGCCCGCTGGATGGATTTGAGGTGTGCCGCGCTCTCAAAGGGGATCCGCGCACCGAAGGCTGCACCATCGTCCTCTTGACGGCGTTGGACAAGCCGGAGGATTTAGCCAAGGGCGAACAAGCCGGAGCGGATGATTATTTCACCAAGCCCTTTAGCCCCTTGCAGTTGATGAATAAGGTTGACGAAGTTTTAGGGTAGTCTGGAGATGTGACTAAGCGATTGCCCAGGAATGACCTGGCATTTTTGCAGGAGTGCGACCGAGCCTGTGGGACGACAACGACGCGAAGTGTGAAAATTTGGCCCTCACCCCCGTCCTCCGCCGAAGGCTCCAGACTCCCCCTCTCCCAAAATTGGGAGAGGGGGCCGGGGGGTGAGGGGATTTTCGAAGGAGGCAACTCCGAACCGTGATCGAACGCAAAATTCGAGTTTTGGTTGCCAAACCCGGCCTGGATGGTCACGACCGGGGCGCGAAAGTTGTCGCCCGCGCCTTGCGGGATGCGGGCATGGAAGTGATTTACACCGGCCTGCGCCAGACGCCGGAGATGATCGCCGAAAGCGCCTTGCAGGAGGATGTGGACGTGGTTGGCCTATCGGTCTTGAGCGGGGCGCATATGGCCCTTCTGCCCAAGATTGTGGAAAAACTGCGAGAAACCGGCCTGGATGACGTGCTGGTTGTGGCCGGCGGCATCATCCCTGACGAGGATGTCGAACTCCTGCAACAGGCCGGCATCGAGGGGGTGTTCGGCCCCGGCACCTCAACCCACGAGATCATCGATTTCATCAAACAGAAGGTGCGGCCCGGCAATGGAACTGGCTGAAAAAGCCCTGTCGGGTGACCGGCGCGCCCTGGCCCGTTTGCTGACCGTGGTCGAGAACGGCGGGCCGGCTGCCCGGCAGGCCCTCCGAATCTTGTACCCTCACACGGGCCAGGCCCACCTGATCGGCATCACCGGCGCGCCCGGCACCGGAAAATCCACCCTGGTCAATGAAATCGCCAAAGTCTACCGCGCCCGCGACAAGCGGGTGGCGGTTATCGCCGTCGATCCCACCAGCCCTTTCTCCGGCGGCGCGATCCTGGGCGACCGGGTGCGCATGAACGACCTGGCGGGCGATCCGGGCGTCTTTGTGCGGAGCATGGCCTCGCGAGGTAACCTGGGCGGCCTGGCCCGGACCTCGGCGGATATGATCAAAGTGATGGATGCCGCCGGCTTCGACGTGGTCCTGGTCGAAACCGTTGGCGCCGGCCAAAGCGAGGTAGCGATTGCCAGCACCGCCCACAGCGTGGTCGTGGTCGAAGCGCCCGGCCTGGGTGACGAAGTGCAGGTGATCAAAGCCGGCATCCTGGAGATTGCCGATGTGTTTGCCGTCAACAAGTCCGACCGCCAGGGGGCCGACCGGGCGGCAGCCGCCCTGGCCATGATGCTCGACCTGGGCCAGGACGGACCGCCTCGATACCTCGTGCATCACGGCGCTCTGATGGAAATTGCCCTGGGTTCCGGGGAAACGGCCTCAACGGACGGCTGGCGCCCGCCCATTTGCCTGACCAGCGCCATCCGGGGCCAGGGCGTTGAGGAACTGGTCGATGCCTTGACCGGGCATCGAGCTTATCTGGAGCAAAGCGGAGAGTTGGCCCGGCGCGAGCGGGCCCGCCTGGCCAGCGAATTGGAGCATCTGCTGCGTGACCAGATGATGGAGCAATTGCTGCACGATGTTGATCGAACTCAACTGGCAACCTTATTAGAACAGGTCGTCCGGCGCGGAGTTGATCCTTATCAGGCTGTGCAACAGCTTTTGGGGGCATAGGAGGGAGCATCTATGATCACAGGGGAGCGCCTGGTGCTCCGGGCCATCGAGCGCGCCGATTTACCCAACTATGTGGCCTGGCTCAATGATCCGGAGGTGATTCGACACCTGACCCTCTACCTGCCGATGAACGGCGAGGACGAGGAGGAATGGTACGAGGGCCAGCGTCAGAATCCCAACATCCAAAATTTTGCCATCGAGACCCAAGAGGGGGTGCACATTGGCAGCATCGGGCTGATGGGCATAGACCACCGGCTGCAATTGGCCGAGTTGGGCATCGTTATCGGCCATAAATCGTACTGGGGCCAGGGCTACGGCCAGGAAGCCATCCATCTGCTTTTGGATTTTGCCTTCAAGACGCTGAACCTCAATCGCGTTTCCCTGCGCGTCGATGAAGATCACCCGGCGGCCATTCAGTGCTACCGGAAATGTGGGTTTGTGGAGGAAGGTCGCCTGCGCGAAGTGGTTTTCCGCGAGGGCAGGTTTTTCGACCATCTGATCATGAGTATACTACGCCGTGAGTACGAGGGTGGGGCTTTTACTTCGGGGTAAGTAAACCGCAACAAGCTTAATATGTCCAATGCATCCTATGTTAGTACCAACAGTTGGAGAGGCGAGTTCGATGTACGGAGAAATTGCCATTTACACCGGCAACGCTAATCCTGAGCTGGCCGAGGAGATCGGCCAGATTTTGGGCGTGCCTCTGGGCGCGGCAGACGTGTTTCAATTTTCGAATACCAACACCTTTTGCCGGTTACATTCCAGCGTGCGCGGCAAGGATGTCTTCATCATCCAGCCGACCTGCGCCTCAGTCAACGCCCAGGGCGAGCTGAAATCGGTTAACGACAATTTGATGGAACTGCTGATAATGATTGAAACCATCCGGCGCGACTCGGCGGGGCGGATCACGGCCGTTGTTCCCTATTACGGTTATGGCCGCACGGACAAAAAGGACCAGCCCCGCGTGCCCATCACGGCCCGCCTGGTGGCCGACTTGCTGGGCGTGGCGGGCGCAAATCGGTTCTTAACCCTGGATCTGCATGCCGGACAGATCCAGGGTTTTTTTAGTATTCCGGTGGATGAGTTGACGGCTTTCCACCTTCTCAGCGAATATTTCCAGAAACGAGACGCTGCCTCCACCGTTGTGGTTGCGGGCGACATCGGCGCTACGAAACGGGCCCGCAATTTCGCCCAGGCCCTGCATGTGCCCCTGGCCGTCATTGAGAAACGCCGCGTACAACTGCCCGATGGCAGCCGGACCGAGGCGTTGAACGTCATCGGCGAGGTCAGGAATAAAAATTGCATCATCTTCGATGACGAGATCGACACGGCCGGCACCATCGTTGAGGCCGTGGACTTCCTGTTGCAGGAAGGCGCTCGCGATATTTCGGCCTGCGTCACCCACCCCGTGTTGACCGACCCCGCCATCGAACGGCTCCGGGCCTCGCCCATCTGCGAGTTGGTGGTCACCAACACCGTGCCCCTGCCGCCCTACAAGCGGTTGGACAAAATCACGGTCTTGTCGGTTGGCCCTCTGCTGGCCGAGGTCATCCGGCGCATCCACCTGGGCATCAGCGTGGGGCAGTTGTTCAATGAATGAAGGCTCTTTGAGCTTTTATGGGGTTTTGTAGCACAAGCTGTTAGCTTGTGCGGGACAAACTAACACGCTCCGCGTGTCCTACATTACCACACAATTCCTCACAGAGCCTGAATGAATAAGCCGTTGCGGTCCGGACTGTAATCGTATTTCAGCTCAACAAACGGAGGTTCACCTATGTCAGCCGCAGACGCAATTCCAATGGAAGAACAATTGGCCATTTTGGACGAACTTATCGCCGCCCTGGATGATGAAATCCAACGCAAAGAGGCGGAACTGGCCCTGGCCCAGCGGGTTTTGAAGATAAAGATGGTGAAAATCGGCGCGTTGGAGGCGGCAGCGTTGCCCGTTCTGGCCCACCTGACCGAAAATGAAGCATCGATCGAACTGACCATCCAGCGCCTGACAACCGAAATCGACCAGGCCCGCCAATTGCTGGATGCCTATGAGGACCGGCGGGACCTGTTGATGCTTCAAGAACAGGCTTGAATGCGGGCAGCCAGGGATGAAACCCCGTCTCCTCATCACCGGGGCCAGCGGCTACCTGGGCCGCCGGCTGGCCCGGCGCGCCGCCACTACCGGCTTCGAGGTGATCGCCGCTTACGGCAGGCAATGGGCAAAAGTGACGGCCGGCCGGCCCCTGGCTCTGGACGTAACCGACGCGCAAGCGGTGCGGCGGGCGGTCGCAAGCCATCGCCCCCAGGTCATCGTCCATTGCGCCGCTGCCAACCCCGGCCGGCCCGAAGCGGAGATGATGGCCGTCAACGCAGAGGGCTCCCGTCACGTCGCCGAAGCCGCGACCGCCGCCGGCGCGCGCCTCATTCACCTGTCCACCGATGTCGTTTTCGACGGCCGCCACCCTCCCTACGATGAAGACGCCCCCCTGTCGCCGGTCAATCCATACGGCCGTTCCAAAGCCGCCGCCGAAACCGCCGTTCTTGAAACCGCCCCCGGAGCGACGGTTGTGCGCACTTCGCTGATCTACGACCTGGACGAGGTCGACCGCAGCAACGCCGGCTTCATCGACAGGTTGCGGAGCGGGCAGCCCCTGGTCCTGTGGACCGATGTCATCCGCCAGCCGGTTTGGGCCGCCACGCTGGTCAGCGCCCTGCTCGAATTGGCCGGGGGCCACCCGCCGCCGAGCGGCATCCTCAACATCGCCGGCGGCCAGGCGCTAAATCGCTGGGAGTTTGGCCGGCGCATGCTGGCCTATTGGGGCGCTGAGGGCGCGGAGAATTTGCAGGCGGGCCTGGCCGCCGCTGAACCCTTCCCGGTTCCCCTCGATTTGCGCCTTGATCTTGGCCGGGCGCAATCGTTGCTGGCCACGCCCCTGCTGGGGGTGGACGAAGTTTTGGGGCAGAAGGGATGAGCAGACTGGAACACCCGGAGACGTGCGCTCACTGCGGGCGGGCCTTTGCAGCGCCGGAAACTCGCAGCGAACTCGCCTGGCGCTACTGCTCCTTTCGTTGCGAGGTTTCGGCCCTGTTGGGGGGACTGGGGCCGGGACTGCGCTGGCTGCTGGTGATGATCGCCTGGGGGTTGGTGGCCTTCGCCCTGATCGGCCTCGTCTTCCGCGCCCTGAGCCGTGGCCTGGGGGAAAATCCGGCGGCCTATCTCGGCCTGCTGCTGGTCCTGATCCTGGCCCTGGCCTTGCTGACCCCCTGGTTCCGGCGGTTGGGTTAGGCCGCGGGCTGCCACGTCCGCTCGGCCGGCTGCCCTCCTCCCAGGCGACGGGCGTAAGCGGTCACCCGCTCGACCATCGCCGCCTCGTTCCCAAAGAGCACTCCCAATTGAGATTGGTAGGTCCGCACCGCCTCGATCTTGGCGGCCAGGTCAACTCGATCAAACGGCATGGTCCGGGCCGTCCAGCTTTGCGCCCCCCTGGCCTCTCGCGCTGCTTGCAGGGCGTTCGGCCAATCGGCGTAGGGGTAGTCCTCGTAGAAAACCACCGTCAGGTTGGGCCGCTTCAAGCGCAGGGCGGCGGCGTGCGCCATCTGGTGATCGACGTGGTTGCCCACCGAAAGCGGGGCGTAGACCGTCACCGCTGTTTCGCCCGGCAGCAAGGCAGCGATGGCCGCGGCCAGCTGGTCCGGCAGATGGCTTTCGGCGGGGTGAACCGGCCCGAAGAGCGCCGCTTCGTCGGTGTAGTACCCCTGGCGGCCACCGGCAGCGCCCCGGTAGATGCAGTCGGGAAAATCGAGACGGGCGGTGTCGGCGCCCAGGATGCGCAGCGCAGCGTCATCCTCGGCCCGGCGGGCGGCGATCACGTCGGCTGGATGGCCCCATTGTTCGTGCAGGCTTTGGGCGAAAGGGGATAGGCGCGGGCCGTGGTCCCCGGCAAACAGGGTCACCACCAGCACCCGCTGGCCGCGCCCGGTCAGGTGGTGGATGCGCCCCCCGCAGGAGAGAGCCGCGTCGTCGAAATGGGGGGATAGAACGACGTGCGCGTAGGAAGCCACGGGACTACCCGCCCAGCGCCAGCACCAACCCGGCCACCAGCGCCGCCCGCTGCGGCAGCGAATCGACCAGGATGTGTTCGCTCAGGGCGTGGGCCCCGCCGCCGACGGGACCCAGGCCATCCAGCGTGGGCACGCCCTGAGCCGCGGCGAAGTTGCCGTCGCTGCCGCCGCCGGAGCCGGTCGAGCCCACTTCGAACCCCAGCCCGGCGGCGACCGCCTGCGCCTGCGCAAACATGGCCTGGCTGGCCGGGGTCTGGGCGAAGGGGGGGCGGTTGAGGCCGCCGCTTACCTCCACCTTGACGCCGGGCAGGGTAGGCTTCAGGTTCAGAATGGTCGAAACGATCCGCCCGGCCTCCTCTTCGGTTTTGACGCGGGCATCGATGTGGGCCTGGGCGTTGGCGGCGACGACGTTGACCGCGCTGCCCCCCTTAACCAGGCCAACATTGACCGTTGTCCCCCGCTCGTAGTCGGTCAAGGAATGAAGATACTGAACCTGCCGGGCCAGCTCTTCGATGGCGCTGATCCCCTTCTCGTGATCGACGCCGGAGTGGGAAGCCAGGCCGGTGACCTTCAGCTCAAAGCGGGCCACGCCTTTACGCCAGACGGTCAGCGATCCACCCCGGGATGGCTCCAGGACCAGGCAGTAATCGCTCCGGCGGGCTGCCTCCTCGATCAGGTGGCGGCTGGTTGGGCTGCCGATCTCCTCATCGCTGTTGAGGATGAATACCAGTCGCTTCTTGAGGGTGCGCTCCAGCCGGATCAACGCTTGGAAGGCGTAAAGCCCGATGACCAGGCCGCCTTTCATATCATAAACGCCGGGGCCGGTGGCCCGCCCGTTGCTGACGGTGAACGGTCGCTTGCCCGCCTCCCCCATCGGCCAGACCGTATCGAAATGCCCCAGCAGCAGAATCTGGCCGGTCGCCCCGGCGGGAGCCCAGGTGAGGCTATAGTGATCGCCGCGCTCCGGCTGGGGGTGAACCTCCAGCCTGGCCCCGGCCTCCGTAAATGCGCGGGCGATACGCCGGCCCAGGGCGTCGACTTCCGTTTTGTGGTAGGTGGGCGAGTCGTGATTCACCCATCCGGCCAGCGTGTCGAGCATTTCAACCTGGCGGGCCTTCAAAAAATCAATTAGCTGGTCCATGACAGTACCTCGTTGTGGGATGCGTCCAAAACTTTTGGACAGCACAGGGGGGACGCGAAGCGGGGGGACACCCCCCATGCCCCCCGTCCTCCTAAAATGTCGGACACACCCTCGTTGGGGGTTGGGATGCGTTCAGGGGTAGCCTGTATTCAATCAAATGCAACAACTGATCGCCCAGGGGTTGGCCCAGGGAGCGGTGACGGGTGAAGCCGTGCTTCTCGTAAAACCGTCGAGCAACCGCATTGCTGACGTGGACCGAGGCGAAGCAATGGCGAAAGCCAAGGGAGGCTGTGGCGGCCAACCCGTGACAAAGCAGAGCCGTGCCGACGCCCTGTCGCTGGCGGGCGGGGAGGACGTACAGCCGCGCCAGCTCGATGTTGTGGCCGGCGCGTTGCAAGAAATGGGCGAAGGCGATCACCGCATCCTCCCGTTGGGCCACGTAAAACCAGTCTTGCGGCGAGGTCAGGAGCGGCGACAATTGCCGGTCGCTGTAAGCCCGGCTGATGAAGGATCGCCGGTTGCGGGAGGAGATGTCGGGGTAAGTGGCCTGCCAGGTGGCCTGCGCGATGCGCCTGATGGTCGACAGGTCGCCGGGTTGGGCGGGGCGAATGGCAACGGCCATAGGGCTATGGCGGGGAAGGATTGTCATCCAGGATGATGCCGGTAGCCCAGGATGAGAAGTCGATGGGGGCCGGGAACGAGACATTTTCCAGCTTGTAGATATTGGGCGTACCCGGTTTGCGGCTGCTGGCAAAGCCGGTGACGACATAGCCTCGCCGGAAATAGTGCTCGAATATCTGGCGCGTCATCGTGCGCCAGCCCCGGGCCACGGTCAGATCGGTGCGTTTGATGGCTTGCAGGTCGGACGGGACCTGCACCAGCAACACGTCGTCCGTTAATTCCAGGTCGGCGGCCATCGGGCGGGGCAGGTCTTGCTCCCAGGAAGCGTAATTGGCAATCGGGTAAACCTCGCCCGACATCCACGCTTCGGCGTCGGGCCGGGAGATATAGCCGCGCATCCGCTCGCGGACGCGGTCGCTCATCAGGGGCCACTCGGCCAGGAAGCGGTCCATAGCCAGACCCATCTGGAGCGGATTTTGGACGATGCCGTAGATGTTGCGGGCGTAGGTGCGGACAACTGCCCCCAGCTTTTCGATGTTCAGGGTGGCGTTTTTCCCTTCGAGCGGATCGTAGGTCCAGACAATCATATCGATGCCCTGACGGAGCATTTGCTCTCGTTGGGCCGCTTTTAGCCGGTAGCCGATGCTCTGGCTCTGATAGTCGGGCAGCACGCCCATTCGTTGCGAAAACAGGTATAGTTTGCCGCTGGCCATACCGAGATAGCCGTACACAAAGCCAATCAACTCGTTATTGACATAAGCTCCAAGGAGCACCCCACCGTTGTGCACCGTTGACAACAACTGGGTATAAGGGATGACCATTAAATCGGAGTAGCCCCACGTCGCCCGTTGAATGTTGTGACAGCGTCGCAGGTCCGACAAAGTGCGGATCGTTCTGATTTCAACGTCCATCAGAGTGCAGCCTCTAACCCTACATTGGACGTAGTATATCACGCTTGGCGCACCGTCGCAAAGTCCTGGCTCAACCGGGTGCGTCCC
>JBHHXL010000086.1:0-14156 GCA_046757065.1 Anaerolineae bacterium | reverse complement strand
ATGTTCACAAGAGTGCAACCGAGCCTCCGGCACGACAACGACGCGAAGCGTGAAACAGGCAGCTATTTTCATAGCAGGGCTAACCAGGGCGTCCGTTCGCAAGGCGAACAACAGGAATTTACGAAATCATAATGACTTTTTCATATTCTTCTAACAAATTTCCTATATTCTCAACCTATAATAACCCTGGGCGGCGACATCCAAACAACGCAGTTTGTTAATTGGAGGTCGCTATGGCAACCATAGACGACGGATTCTTTGACAAGGTGCAGGAACACCTGTCGGTGATTTTGGGAATTGTTGAGTTATCGCTGGCTATGGACGAGCGAATGCGCCTGGAAGACACCTTACGCATCAGGGATGAGACTCTAAAGATCAGCGCCCTTGTCAGGAAACAACGCGAAAAAGGTAACTGGCCAGGTAATTCGGATAGTTAAGGCCAAGGGTTAGCGTAAAGCGAGGCACTACACAACCGCCGCCAGGGCAGCCCCTACGATTCCGGCTTGATTGCGCATCTGGGCCGGAACCACGCGGGTCTGAACGGTCAGATGTGGTAAGAATTTGTGGTGCTTCTTACTGATCCCCCCCCCAACGATGATCAAATCGGGCCAGACCAACCGCTCCATTGTGGTTAAGTACTCGTCGAGGCGACTGGCCCATTTCTTCCACGACAGCTTCTCCTGTTCCCGAACAACAGCCGCGGCCCGATCCTCCGCTTCCATCCCCCGTATTTCGATGTGACCAAATTCCGTATTGGGCACCAACCGGCCATCGACGAACAAGGCCGTGCCGATGCCCGTGCCCAAAGTGACGACCAGGATTAACCCCTGCTGGTCGCGCCCCGCGCCAAAGCGCAATTCGGCCAGGCCGGCGGCGTCGGCGTCGTTGATGACGACCAGCGGGCATTGCGTCAGGTCATGCAACGCCTCTTGAGCGTTGAGGCCGATCCATTCCTCGGAAATATTGGCGGCCGTGCAGACCACGCCACCTTTGATCGCCGACGGAAAGCCACACCCCACCAGACCTTTCCAGTTGAAGTGCTGCACAATTTCGGCAATGGTGGCGATCATCGCCTCCGGCGTGGCCGGCCTCGGCGTCAGCAGCCGGTAGCGTTCGGCTGAGAATTGGCCGGTGTCGATGTTTACCGGCGCGCCTTTGATGCCCGTGCCGCCAACATCAATTCCCAGAACTTCCATAGGCTCTCCGCGTACTTTGCTGCATAATGTCTGGTCCGTTAGTAAGTCTAAGTAGATCCAAATTTGGGCCTGTAATGTAGGTCAAACTGTTAGTTTGCGCTACAAATTGGATCCACTGAGTCCCTCAATTATAGGCGTGCAGCGGAATCTGGCAACCGGCTGTGCTACGATGCTCCAGCTCGGTCAGATAAAATGCGCCTGCCAACCGGCCCTCGTCGCCGAATGGACCGTCTTCAATGTACTGGACCTGCTGGCCCAAGACAAAGACCGGTCGAAAATCGATGCCGGGGCCGGGCATTCCGAGAACGACGTTCCCACAAACAGGCGTGAGTCCGAGCACCGGCTCGAAGAAACGTCGGGCCTCGGCCACGGACGAAAACGGGGAGCCGGCTGGCAACCCCGCACGAGGCGTGGTCAAATCGACCTCGATCCGGGCATCGGCGTGGCCGGGCGTACCGCTCAGAAACAACGACAGGATGCCCTGGTTAAGCTCTTTCAAGAAGCTGGGAGCCTGCAAGCGGTAGTGGATTAACAACCGGTCATAGCGTTCCATCAGGCGGAAGTCCGTTTCGCCACGGATCAGATAGATCTCCGGGTGAAGGCCGTCTGGCCGTGGTGAGGGCCGGCTGACGATGCCATACTGGATGCGAAAGGTATCCAGGCCGGGCCGGTCCGGAAACGGAACCTGGATGGTGGCAAATGAGGCCACCACCAGCCCCCACCGGCCCTGCCTGGCAGGTTGCCGGCCTGGGGGCAACATCGCGGCCAACCGTTCGGCCGGAAAGGCGTAGGTCAAGATCAGGTAATCGACAATTCCCCGCGTCAAGGCCAGGGGCGCAGATTTCGTTTCAGTGTACACCGTCCATCTCCTGGAACACATTCATTTCAAAGTTTTCAGAAAAATTTGAAATCAGGCAGCAAAAAGAGAGAGGCTATTCATTTTTGCCTTTCAGTTTCAACCCGTAGCTGGCCAGGCTCAACAAGCTGGACGGACTCAGCACCTGAAGTTCATCGTAGATGCTGGCCCCGGTTTCAAAAAAATCGAGCAGGCTTTCAAGCTGTTCCCGCTCGTACTGGCCTTCGGAATCGGGCAGGCTTTGTAAAGCGGCGACGCTCTCTTTCAGCAACCTGACCGTGGGGTCAACCTCGCGTTTCTTGCGCTCACGTGCAATCGTCCGAAACAGTTCCCAAACATCCTTTTCTGAGGTAAAATACTCGCGCCGTTCTCCTTTCAGGTGAACCTTGTAGACAATACCCCAATCGATCAGCTCACGCAGGGTCATGCTGACATTGCCCCGGCTGATCTGCAACTCGTTCATGATTTCCTCGGCGGACAGGGGTTCCGGCGAGATGAACAGCAGGGCCTGCACCTGGGCCATCGTGCGGTTGATGCCCCACCGGGGGCCCATTTCTCCCCAGTGTAGAATAAACTGCTCTTTGATGCGCTCAAGTTGATCCATAAGGTTCTGAACTTTCAGAAATCAATGAAACTAATAATAGCGGATAAAGCTGTGATGTCAAACTACGTAAAGAAAAATGAGGCCAGCCCTTGCGCCGGGAGCCATTCGATGACGGGCCCCATCAAGGTAGACCTGCACCTGCACACCTGCGCCTCGAAAGATTGCGCCACCCGCCCGGCGGATGTGATCCAGGCCGCCAGACGGCGGGGATTGCAGCGCATCGCCATCACCGATCACAACTCGATTGCCGGGGCGCTGGCCGCACAGGCCCTGGACCCCGACTTCGTCATCGCCGGCGAGGAGATCTTAACCACGCACGGCGAATTGCTGGCCTACTTTGTTACGGAATACGTGCCGCCCCACCTCTCGCCGGACGAAACCCTGGACCGCCTGGCCGGGCAAGGGGCGGTGGTCAGCGTCTCCCACCCCTTCGACCCGCACCGGAACGGCGGCTGGCGGGAGGAAGCCCTGCTCCAAATCGTGGACCGCCTGGACGCGATCGAGGTCTTCAACGCCCGCTGCTTTCGCCCGCAGGATAACGAACGCGCGCTGGCCTTCGCCCGGGCCCACGGTCTGCCCGGCACCGCCGGCAGCGACGCCCACTCTGCGCTGGAAATCGGGCGGGGCTACGTGACCCTCCCCCCCTTTGCCACGGCCCAGGAGTTTCGCGCCGCCCTGCCGGCGGCGGAGGCCCACGGCCAGCTCAGCTCCCCCTGGGTGCACCTGATCTCCAGATTTAACGTCTTTCGCCTCCGGTTGGGCCTCAAACCGACGATCCGCCACCGGTAAACGAGTGGCCCGCCAAATGGTTATGGGTCTTCAGGGTTTTCCGTGGCATTAGACCAGATGTAAGGGCACGGCGCGCCGTGCCCCTACCAGATACGGGGGGTGACCCCGGGAATACCCAAAGAACTATGGTTATTTTTACCGCCTTTTGCTAACAGACACCCTTCGTCAAATTGGAGAGGTGTCCGTCAGCAAGTACCGCCTTACGGATCGCGGCGAAGCAGCGGCAGATAGAAAAATTGCAACGTTGTGGTCGGGCCCGGCTCGGGTACAACCAGGAGGGTTACAGACAGCGCAACCGGGCTGAACCCCGCCCCGGCAAGCTGAGCCTGATTGACCAGGCCCCCGGTAACCTCGCCGGTGGGGGTCACCCGATAGGTGATGGTGATGTTTTCGCTGGGTGTCAACTGGCCCTGCCACAACAACACCGGGCCGGGGGCGTCGGTTACAATTCCCTGGGTGGCGGTCAGCGTGCCGGGGAGGTAATTCAGGCCGGTGGGAAGCGCGTCGGTTACGAAAGCGGTCTGGTCGACCAAAGCGCCGCTGTTGCTCACCCGAATGGTGTACGTCACCACCTGGCCGGGGATGGCGCTGGCGCTGGAAACGCGCTTCCGGGAGCCGGTCAGGTTCGGGCTGGGGCCGTTGGCGTCGGCCAGGCGATAAATTGTCCCCCCGTAATCGACGACGTACAGCTCGCCCGCTTCATCCTCGCCAAAGGCACTGATCAAGAGGCTCGTATCCAGTTCCAGGTCCGGGGCAGACCAGTCGTCCGGGTTTGGACCGGTTTTGACGATGCTCCAGATTCTGCCCGAGCCGAAATCGGCGTAAAAATAGCGCCCGACCAGCGGTGGATAAAGCCTGCCGCGATAAACAAAGCCGCCAGCCACCGCATCCGAATTGGCCGGGATTTGATCGAACTCAGCGATGGGGTCTGTCAGGCCGGCCACGAAAACCGGGTCATCGCATGGAGCAACGGTATCCTCGAAAACCAGAGTCCCCTCTTTGCAGCGCCAGCCGAAATTGAGCCCGCCCGGCGCGCCGGCCGCCTGATAATCAACCTCCTCCCGCTGGCCCTGCCCCACATCCCCGATGAAGAGATCGCCATTGGCCCGGTCGAAGCTGAAACGCCAGGGGTTACGCAGCCCCAGCGCCCAAATCTCGCCCCGGAAGCCGCCGGTTTGGGTGAAGGGGTTGGTCGCCGGGATGGTGTAGGGGGTGGCGCTGTCCACGTCGAGGCGCAGCATCTTGCCCAATAGCTGGGCCGGGTTCTGGGCGTGATTGAACGGATCGCCGGCGCTGCCGCCATCGCCCAAGCCGATGTAGAGATAGCCATCGACCGGGCTGAACAGCAACTGCCCGCCGTTGTGATTGCTAAAGGGCTGGGCCACGACCAGCACGATGGAACGGCTGTTTGGGTCGGCCACATCGGGGTTGCCGGACACGGCGTAGCGGGCGATGATCGTATCGCCATCGCTGGGGCAGGCGCTATCCGTGCTGCGGCAGGTGTAATTTACATAAAACCGTCCATTGCTCTCAAAATTAGGGTGGAAAGCCAATCCCAGCAGACCGCGCTCGCCGCCGTTCACGAGAATGTTCGAAATGTCCAGAAAGGGCGTCAGGACGCCCACGATCTTGATCAGGCCGCCCTGCTCCACCACGAACAGCCGCCCGGAACCGTCGCCGGCGTGGGTGACCTGCACCGGCTGGCTGAAGCCACCGGCCACCTGGGTGAGGGTGATTTGCACGTCCGCCGCCGCCAAGGGCTCGTCGGCCCTGGCAGCGCCAACCCCCGCCCCGGCCTCAACAAGAAACAGAGCCCCGCCCAGGGCCAGGCAGGCCAGGCTAACTGAAACCATCAATTTGAACAGAATACGGGTCACGTTGTCACCTCCAGAGCAAATGTTACCACCGCTGGCCCGGATCGACAAAGCTGTTTTTTGGCATTTTGGCCTGATCCGGGTGGCTTGCCAAAAGACCACCTATGAGTAAAATCCACTTGTCACGGGATGGGACGAGCAGACGTATCATCATCCCATCAAAGCTCCCGCTCCTGTTGAAGCGCAAAGGGAGCGGGGTAGCAGGGTTCCTGGTATGACACAGCCGTTTTTAACCATTATCGTGCCGGCCTACAACGAGGAGGCTCGCCTGCCGTCGAGTTTGCGGCAGATCGTAGATTTTTTGCAGGCTCAACCCTTCAAGAGCCAGGTCATCGTCGTTGATGACGGCAGCGAGGACAACACCGCCGCAGTTGTCAAGCATTTCTCCGACCAATATCCGTGGGTATTGCTCCTGTCCCTGCCTCACCGGGGCAAGGGGCACGCCGTCAAACATGGAATGATGGCCGCCCAGGGGGATTACCTCTTCATCTGCGACGCGGACCTGTCGATGCCCATCGAGGAGGTCGCCAATTTTCTGCCTCCGGTTTGCGATGACTACGATGTAGCCATCGGCTCGCGCGAAGCGCCGGGCGCGCGCCGTTTCCACGAACCGTTTTATCGCCATTTGATGGGGCGGGTCTTTAACCTCATCGTCCGCGTCCTGGCCGTGCGCGGTTTCGACGACACGCAGGCCGGCTTCAAGTGTTTCCGGCGCGAAGCGGCCCAGGCAATTTTTCCCTACCAGACCATCGACGGCTGGGCCTTCGACGTCGAAGTGCTGCACATCGCCCAAAAGCAAGGCTACCACATCATCGAGGTTCCGATTCAGTGGTACTATATGGAGCGCAGCCAGGTCAAACCCGTCCGGGACACGATCAATATGTTCCGCGAGGTGTGGCACATTCGCCGCCGCAGCCTGGCCGGATCGTACGACGCGCGTCCCGATCAATCCTCCCCTCGTAGTATGGCTTCAAACAGCCCGCTCCAACCCAAGACCGATCACTAATAGACACTAATAGGAGGGGGAGCGTATGGACGATCTGGTCGAAATTTTGGAAAAGCCTTTGGCGGAAGAAATCTACCTGATCGCCGGCTGGCATCAATGGGCGGACGCGGGCGCAATCTCGTCGGGCCTGCCCCAGTTCCTCATCGAGCAAAGCGGCGCTCGAAAAATCGGAGAGATAAAATCGGACGAATTTTACCTGTTCCAAATCCCCGGCACCCACCACTTCTTGAGGCCGGAGATCAAACTCGACGACGGTTACCGCAAAGCCCTATCGACCAGAACCAATGAGTTTTTCTATGCCGGAGACGGTGGCAAGGGCCTGTGCATTTTCCTGGGCGAGGAACCCCACCTGAACGCTGACCGCTACGCCGAAGCGTTCTTCCAGGTAGTCCAGGAATTGGGGGTTAAAAAAGTGGCCGTCGTCGGGGGGGTTTACGGGGCGATGCCCTACGACAAGGACCGGGAGATTTCGTGCGTCTACAGCCTGAGGGGAATGAAGGAAGAACTGGCCAGGTACGCGGTCAGGTTCTCCAACTACGAAGGCGGGGCCACCATCGGTTCCTACCTGCTCGACAAGGCCGAACAAAGGGGCGTTGAGTTTTTCGTCTTCTATGCTTTTGTGCCCGCTTATGATTTTTCGTCGTTGTCCAGGCAGGTCCAGGGCATCAGCATCGAGAGCGATTACAAAGCCTGGCACGACCTGCTGAAACGACTCAACCATATGTTCGGCCTGGCGGTCGATCTGTCGGAGCTTGAACGACAAAGCGCCGAACTCATCGCCTCGATGGATGCCAAGATCGACGAGTTGGAACAAAAGCTGCCGCAACTCAACGTCAAAGAATATCTGGCCAAGCTGGCCGACGATTTCACGGAAATGTCCTTTATGCCGCTGGATGAGGTGTGGGAGCGAGAGCTAGGGGATCTTTTCAAGGATGAAGAGTAAGCCCGGCTCCCCCCTTAACCGCCGATGAAAGCGGCAAAAATCCCCGGCAATCTGCCCGGCACAAACAGGCGAACCGAGACGTAGACCCAGCTCAAAATGCCGTTCATCACCGGCACCAACCGCGCGGTAGCCATCGTCCGGGCCAGGGCCGAGCCGGGCGCAGCCGTAAGCGCAAATTGAATCAACGCCAGCAGCACGCTCAGCCAGACCGCTGTGCTCAAAAACCCCAGGGCCAGGCCGCCGAGGGCGTTCAACGGCCCGAAAATGAAGCGCTGGCTGCCCCTTTCTACCGCTTCTTCAAACTGCCCCACTTTTCGGCGTTTTTTCTCTTCCGGCGGCGTACTCACCAGACGCAAGGCCAGGCCGATCAGGTTGCTGAAAACAATCATCAGGAAGAGAAAGGCCAGGGTATCCCGGCCAAAGGCGGACATACTCGTCAGCACCCCGCCGATGATCTCATCGCTCAACGGTTTGTACAGCCATAAAGAGATGATCAGCGCCAGCCAGAAGCTGACCAGCCCCAAAATCTGTTTGAACGCGCCCCGAATGAGGCCACTCAGCGTACCCAACAGAATCAGCAGAACGATCAACAAATCTAACGGATTCATCTTGCGGGTTTCACTCCCCTAATTTTTCCCGAACCGCACCGACCAGGCTACCGTCATCGATCAGGCGGCGAACCGCCTCGATGTACCGATACATAATAGCATCGTTCTCCAAAAAGGGCACATATTCCCGAACACGTTGAAAGGCCGCCCCCGTGCCCGCCCCCAGCCTGGCCTCCGGCCCCAACGCCTCTCGCCGAAAATCGATGCCCTGGGCGGCGGCCATCAACTCGATGGCCAGGATGTACTCCACATTCTTGAGGACCTGGTGGGTCTGCCGGGCGGCGGCGCAGCCCATACTGACGTGGTCCTCGACGTTGGCGCTGGTGGGGATGGTGTCCACGCTGGCCGGGTGGGCCAGGACCTTGTTTTCGCTGGCCAGGGCCGCCGCCGTATACTGGGTCAGCATAAAGCCGGTGTTCAGGCCGCCATGCTTGATCAGGAAGGGGGGCAGCGTTTGGGCGTTGCTGGCCTCGTCGGTCAGACGCATGATGCGGCGCTCGGAGATGTTGCCCAACTCGGCCAGAGCCAGGGTCAGGTAGTCCATAGCGATGCCCAGGATTTCGCCGTGAAAATTGCCGCCCGAAATGACGGTGGCCCGGTCCTCATCGTCGATAAAGATCAGCGGGTTGTCGCTGGCCGAGTTCAGCTCGATGTCGATCACCCACCGGGCATAGGCAATCGCATCCCGGACCGCGCCGTGGACCTGGGGGATGCAGCGCAGGGTGTAGGCATCCTGGACGTTGGTGTAATCGGGCTGGCGGGTGAATTCGCTGCCGGCCAGCAGGCGGCGCAGATAGCGGGCGCAATTGACCTGGCGCGGATGGGGCCGCGCGGCGTGAATGCGGTCATCGAAGGCCAGGGTGGTCCCGTGCAGGGCCTCCAGGCTGAGGCAGCCGGCGATGTCCGCCGCCCGGCTCAACATCCGGGCCTGTTCGGCTGCCAGCGCCCCCAGGGCGCACATCACCGTGGTCCCGTTGGTCAGGGCCAGCCCCTCTTTGGCCGCCAGCGTCACCGGGGCCAGGCCCGCCCGCCGCAGGGCCTCCGCCCCCGGCAAAATTTCCCCCCGGTACTCGGCCTCCCCCTCGCCCAGCAGGACCAGGCTCATATGGGCCAGGGGCGCTAAATCGCCGCTGGCCCCCAGGGAGCCCTGCTGCGGGATGACCGGATGCACGCCGGCGTTGAGCAGGCCGAGCAGCAAATTCAGCGTCTCCAGGCGGATGCCAGAGTGTCCCTTGGCCAGGGTGTTGGCCCGAATGAGCAGGATGGCCCGCGTGGTCGGGATGTCGAACGGCTCCCCCACCCCGACCGCGTGGCTGTAAACGATGTTGCGCTGGAGTTGCTCGACCTCGTCCGGGGCGATGATCCGGTCTTTGAAGGCGCCAAAGCCGGTCGAGATGCCGTAGGCCACCTCGCCCCGGGCCAAGATCTCGGCCACGGCCCGTTCGGCCCGCTGCACCTTGGGCACGGCCCGGTCGGTCAGGCCCACCTGTGGCGCGCCGGGCGCGCCCCGGGCCACGGCCACCACCTGGTCGATGGTCAGGCTTTCGCCATCAAGCCAAAGCGTATCCAAATCCACCTAATCTCGCCCGGGCGACTCGGCCACGGACAGGAAACCGCGCGCCAGGAGGAACATCACCAGCCCGGCCAGCAGGATGGCCGACAGGCTGGCGGTCAGGGTCCAGCCGGTATCGGGCAGGTCCTCCGGCGAGGCTTCCTCCTCCCCGGCGGGCGCTGCCGCTGCTTCGGCGGCAGCGGGGGCCTCGGTTGCAGCGGCCCCGGCCTGGGCCTCAGCAGGCTCATCGGGCGCTGCCGCCGGTTCTTCAGAGGCGCTGGCGGCGCTATCCGCCGCCCCTTCCGTTTCTTCAACGGTCTCGGCGACCCCGACCGGCAGGCTCAGCCAGTCCTGGTCGGCGGCGCTCTCGGCGTAAAAGAGGGCGGCGCTGTTGAGCAGCTCGCCCCCCGGCTCCAAATCGGCGGCGACCTTGACCTTGATGCTGATGTTCTCTTCCTGGCCGGAGGCCATATCACCCAGGAAGACGGTCACCATCCGGTCATCCAGGATTTCGACCTGGCCGCCGGTGGCGACCACATCGAGCACCGTCAAGCCCTCCGGCAGCAGATCGGTGACGACGGCCTGGCTCAGGCCGGTGGGCAGGGAGTTACGGACCAGGAGGTGGTAGCTGGCCGTACCGCCCGGCTTGAGGAAGCGCGGCTCGGCCCCCATCCAGATTTCGCCGGGCGGTTGGGGCCGGCGAGCCGTGCTGTAAAAGCCAACGTTGACCTGGGTGTGAAAATCGCAGGTCAGCCGGATGGCGGCGTTGTTGATCATCGGGCGCAGCGTTTTGGCCGCCTCCTGGCCGATGTTGACCCGCAGAATGCCGACGCCGCTGCCCAGGGCTCCGAAGTTATAGGAACCATCGCCGGCGCTGACCTGGTCCACGTGCCAGCTACCGCCGTCGAGGGTCAGGCCCACGTCACCCAGGCCGCCCGCGCCCCACAGCAGCGCCCGGCCGGAGGCATTGGCGCAAGTGTCGGCCCGGAACTCGCCGAAGCCGGCCACGCCGCCCCCCGAACCGCTACTCCCCCCGCCGCCGCCCTGGTCCGGTTCGAGGGACACGGTCGGGCGGGGGCCGCCCCCCTGCCCCGGCGGCGCGGAGTGGGCCACGCCGGGCAGCAGCATCAGGCCCAGCGGCAACAGCACGGCCAGCAGCAGGGCCGCCGGCCTGAAACCGGGCCGGGCGCTCGCGGACTCGTTCAACATCTTCATCGTCATTCCTCCTTCGGTAGCAACGCCGGGCGCGGCCCGCCGGGTGCGGCCGGGCCTCCTGCCGGCGCTGCTTCCCGTACTTCCCCAGGACTTTCGTTCAAGGTCAGCCCGGGTACCACCACCACGGTTACCTCGGTCGAGAGGTTGTTGCTTTCATCCCCTTCGGTGATGTTGCCGTCGGATACCGACGCATCCTCGGCGAAGGTATCGACCTGGGCCACAACGAAGTAGGTGTCTACCGCGCTGAAGCGATTGCTGTTGGCCGGCCAGGAGCAGCTCCCGACCGTTGACGGCGTGAAATCGCTGAAGTTGTCGCAGTTTCCGGGATCGATCAAGTGCTGGTTGGGCACCAGGTTGCTGAAGGTCAACGACTGGCCGGCGGCCAGGCCGGGCACGCGCCAGGCCACGCCGTGCGCGCCGGAGATGTCGTTCCAGCGGGTATTGACGCCGGGGCTGATGGAACTGGTGGTGATGTAAACATCGACCCAGAAGGTCCTGGACGAAGGGATGCTCACCAACCCGGCGTTGCGGATCGTGACCGAGATGACCACATCCTGCCCGGTCGAGGGGCTGACGGGCGAGACTTCAACCAGATCGACCACCAGGTCGGGCAAGGGTGGGATATGCTGCTTCATAATGAGCGGCAGGTGGATGGTCCACAGCCCGGCCCCCACGCCGGTGCTGACCGAATTGCTGTTCACGTCGGGCAACTGATTGCTGCCGACCGTGGCCACGTTCGTGACCGTCGGGCCGGTGGAGGCCGTCACCTGGAAGTTGAAGGTGACGACGCCGCCCGGCGTGATCGTGCCCACATCGACCACCAGCGGCGTCGGGCCGGAGACGGGCAGACTGGTCAGGCCGCTCCCCGGCTCATCGAGCACGGCGCTGGCGCTGCCCGGCACGTAGGTTGCGCCCGAGGGGATGGCGTCGGTGATGCGCACGCCACTGGCTATGGCGTCGCCGGTGTTGGAGACGATGACGGTGTAGGTCAGGGTCGAGCCGCCGGTGACGGTCACCGTGTTCGGCTCCACCAGCTTGAGCGGGCTGAAGCCCGGCGCGCCGGTGATGGTGATGGCCGTCGTCGTTGTCAGCGAGGTACTGAAGGTGGAGACGCTGGTCTGAACCAGGGCCACGCCGCCAAAGACACCGGCGGTGAAGGTGCCGCTGAAGACGCCGGCGGCGTTGGTCTGGCCGCCACTGGGAGACAGAGAGGCTCCACCCGGATTGCTGATGATACCGAAAGTAACGAGGGCATTCCCCAACGGATTGGCCGTGCAGTCGGCCACGGTCGCGGTCACCGTCGCGCTGCCCATGATCGGCACGGTCGGCGGCACGGCGACCACGGTCAGGTCGGTCGGCAATCCCGGCGTGGCAAAGGTGACCACGTCGCTGCCCTCAACGGGCGGGACGCCGTCCACATCCACAGTAACGGTCGCCGTCGGCGGCGGGCCGAGCGGCGCGGTCAGGACGGCAGTCGCCAGGCCGGCGTTGTTGGTTGTGACCGGCGACTCGATGCTACCGGCGCTGGCCGTGAAGGTCACCACCTCCCCGGCCAGGACCTCGTTGCCGAACTGGTCGCGGACTACCGCGCTCTGGATCGCCGTCCCGCCGCATTGGCGCGGCGTATCCACAGTCAGGACAGCCTGGGCGGGTGGGCCGGGCAGCACTTCAAAGTTGTTGCTGGAACCGCTGGCTGCCCCGAAAGTGGCCGTAATCTGGTCGGTGGGCGGGGAGATGGTGGTCGCTTTGGTGATGGTCACCGTCCCCGTCCAGATGCCGCTGCTGAAGGGGCCGCTGGTCGTCGGGGCGATGGTGCCGGTCGTATCGGCCAGGGTCACGGCGCTGTTGAAGCCGGTGGCCACGTTGTTGAAGCTGTCGACGGCGATGATCGTGATCGTGAACGGAATGCCCGCCGTCTGGGTTGTGACGGGCGGCGAGAAGATGAAGCTGGCCGCCGGGCCGGGGGTGAAGGTCACCGTCGTGGTCCGGGTGACGCTGTTGGCCTGGGCCGTCACCGTGGCCACGCCGGCCGTGTTCGAGGTCAAATCGACCGAGGCCTGGCCGTTGCCCGTCGTACCGGAGGGGGTGATGCTCCCCAAATCGGTCGAGAAGCTGACGCCCGTCCCGTTCAGGACCGGGTTGCCGAATGGGTCTTGAACGGTGGCGGTGATGAAGGCCGGTCCCTGGACCTGGACCGGATTCGGCGCGGCGGTCAGGGTGATGGTGAAGGGCAGGTTGGGCCCACCCTGGCTGGTGACGCTGCCCGCGTTGTCGGCCTGGTTCAACTCCGGCACGGGCATCGCGATGGTCACCGCGTTGGTCATATCCAGCAGGATGGCCGGCCAGGGTCCGGTGATGACGGTGCTGGTAACGACAATCGTCCTGACCGAGCCGCCGGGGACGATGTCCCCCCAGACGAAGGTCCGGGGCGGGACAAAGCTGCTGAAGGTCGCCACGCCGGAAGAGATGACCCCCGAGACGCTGACGCTGACCGGCAGCGTATCGGTGATGGTCACCGCCGCCGACGGCGCGCCGGCCACGTTGCTGTAGGTGATGGTGTAGACGATGGGGTCCCCGGCCAGGGCCGGATCGGGGGCAACGGTCTTGCTGACGCTCACGTCGGCGGCCCGGACGGTGGTCGTTTCCAGATCGGTCAGGACGGTGGCGGTGTTGACGGCGGTCATCGTCACCACGTCGGTCAGAACCGTCATATCGGGCAGCGGCGCGCCGACGGTGACGCTGATGACGATAGTCTCCAGGGTGGCGGCCGGCAGGCTGGCGTCGGTCCAGCTAAAGGTGGGGAAGGTGCCGCCGTTAAAGACGGCGCCGCTGGCCGTCGAAACGATGCCGGTCGCGTTGACGTCCGCCGGCAAAGTATCGGTGATGATCAGGCCGGTGGCGGCGGTGTTGCCCGTGTTCGAGTAGGAGATGGTGTAAACCAGCGTGTCGCCGGGGTTGACCGGGTCGGCGCTATCGGTTTTGGACAGGCCCAGCACGGGCACCAGGAGGGTTGTGGTCGCCTGGGCGGTGTCGCCCGCGCCCTCGGCGCTGGAGATCTCGACGTTGTTGACCAGCAGCCCGCCGGTCGGCACCGGGTTGACATCGACCACGACGGTGATGAACTGCGTGCCGCTCAACGGCGACAGCACGCCCACGCTCCAGCCCAGCACTTGCCCGGCCTGCGTCGTCGTCGGCGGAGCCACGCTCACCAGCGTCACATTGCTGTCCAGCGTGTCGGTCACCAGCACGCCGGTGGCCACCGCGTTGCCGCTGTTGGAGTAGGCGATGGTGTAGGTCAACCGTTCGCCGGCCCCAATCGGGTCCTGGCTCTCGGTTTTGAGCAGGCCGAAGACCGGGGCCGAGGTCACGCCGGTGGTGATGACGGCCGTGTTGGTGGCTCCCTCGGTGCTGGTGATGTCCACCGTGTTGGTCAGAACTGTCCCGTTCGCCAGCGGCGAGTTGACATCGACCACGACGGTGATGAACTGCGTGCCGCTCAACGGCGACAGCACG
>JBHHXL010000085.1:0-14252 GCA_046757065.1 Anaerolineae bacterium | reverse complement strand
CCCCCGCTTTTGAAGCCTTGCGCGATAGGAAATGGCGTGATAGAATGAGTTAGGCACCGTAGTTAGGGGCTGACGGCGGCCAATGGGTAAAAGCCTACCTTCTGAAGCTCTTTCCGCCCAATCGTTGAGACTCAAGCATTACCGCTGCCCCGCCTCGGATGCCGAGAGCAGGGGAGCCAAAACGACGGACATTTGATGATGAGTACCCCTTTGCGGTTCCTTCTCATCGGCGCCAACTCCGACGACTGCGCTTCTATTATTCGCGAACTGCACCAAACTTTCTCCCATCTCCAGATAGAGCAGATCACCGAAGCATCGGGTTTCGAGCAGGCCCTGGAGAGAGGTGATTTCCACCTGGCCATCGCCGACGATCACCTGGGCTGGTCAAGCGGGCAGGTGATTCTGCGCACCATCAACGACCGTTATCCCAACAAGCCGGTGATCCTGCTGGTCGATGCCAACCAGGCGGCCACCAGCGCCGGCGCGGCGCACTATCTGGCCAAATCGCCGAAACAACTCGCCCGGCTGCCGGGGATGGTCCAATCAATATTAGAGCAAACGCAGCAGTACCAATGGCTGGCAGACGCCGAAGCCCGTTACCGCCGTCTCTTTGAAAGCGTGCCGGTGGGCCTCTACCGCGCCGCCCCCGATGGGCAAATTCTCAACGTGAACCGGGCCCTGGTTCAGATGATGGGCTACCCCGACCGAGAGTCGCTGTTGGCGGTCAATATTTCCAATCTCTACGTGGACCCCGAGGACCGCCTCCGCTGGCAGGCGTTGATGGAGCAAGAGGGTCGGGTGCACAACTTCGAAACCCGCCAGTGCCGGCACGACGGCCAGATCATCTGGGTTCAGGAAAGCGCCCAGGCGGCCCGGGACGAGCGGGGGCGCGTCCTGTACTACGAAGGCCAACTGGAAGACATCACCGAGCGAAAGCGCGCCGAAGCCGCCGAGCGCGAGCAGCACGAACTGGCCGAAGCCCGGGCGGCTGAACTTCGCGCCCGAGAACAGTACCTGGTGGTGCTCAACGACATCACCCAGGCCGCCCTCGAAACGCCAGACCTGAAAACCACCCTGCAAACCCTGGCCGACCGGTTGGGCGACGTCTTTGAGGCCGATGGCTGCCTGATCACCCTCTGGGATGAGGCCCGGCAGGCGACCATCCCGACCGCAGCCTTTGGCCCCTTGCGCGAGATATACCCCACGATGCGCCCCAAATCGGGCGAGGCCACGGTCACCGGAGCCGTCCTGCGCGCCGAGCAGGCCCTCGTCGTTGAGGATGTGTTCAACTCGCCCTATTTCAACCCCGAAATCAACGCTGTGTTTCGGATGCACTCCATCCTGGGGCTGCCGCTAATTGCCGGCGAGAGCAAATTGGGCGCGGCCTTGATCGTGTTCAGCCGGTACCACCACTTCTCGCCCACCGAAGTCAAGCGGGGCGAACAGGTAGCCAAGCAGATAGCCCTGGCCATTGCCAAAGCGCAACTGCTCGAAACCGAACACGAACAGCGCCTCCTGGCCGAAACCCTGCGGGAAGTGACCCTGGCTATCGCCTCACAAATGGACCGCAACGCCGTCCTGGATGAGATTCTTCACCAGGCGCATCGCCTGGTCCCTTTCAACACGGCCAGCATTATGCTCCTCGAGGGCGACATTTTGCGCTCGGCCCGCTGGCACGGCTACGAGGATGTTGGCAGCGAAGTCTTTATTTCAAACCTGGTGCAGCGCCTGAGCGATCTACCCCTCGATACCGAGATCGTTCGCTCCCGGAAGCCCATGATCGTTTCCGACACCCATCAGGAACCGGATTGGGTCGCTTTTGAAGAGACGGCCTGGATCCGGTCGTTTTTGACCGTGCCCATCTGCCTGGGCGAGCGCGTCCTGGGCCTGCTCCGCCTCGATGGCCAGACCCCCGGCAGGTTCTCGGCCAGGGACGCCGAACGCTTGCACCCCCTGGCCAACGCCGCCGCCATCGCTCTGGAAAACGCTCGCCTGTTCGAGGCTGAACGCGAACAGCGCCTCCTGGCCGAAGCCCTCCGCGAAGTCGAGGTGGCCTTAAGCTCTACCCTGGATTTTGAAACCCTACTCGATCACCTGCTCGAACAGATCGCGCGGGTCGTGTCCTGCGACGCCGCCTCGATCCTGCTTATTGACGAGGGGCAGGCCCGCATAGCCCGCATGGTCGGTTATGAGCAGTTCGGCCCGGAGGCCGTCGAGGCGATGGCGAGCCTGTCCTTCGACATCGCCACCACGGCCACCCTGCGCCAGATGTACACGACCAAACAGCCCCTGGTCATCCCGAACGTAGCCGCCTTTCCGGAGTGGGTGAACGTGGAAACCGGGGTTTCTATCGGCTCCTGGGCCGGCGCGCCGATCATCATTCACGATCAGGTCATCGGCTTCTTCTCCGTGGACAAGATCAAGCCAGATTCTTACGGAACCGGGGATACCGAGCGACTGGCCGCTTTTGCCGGCCAAACCGCGGTCCTCCTCGAGAACGCCCGCCTCTTCGAAACCGTGACTCAACGTGCCGCCGAACTCGAGGCCATCCGCCAGGCAAGCCTCAGCCTGACCTCCAGCCTGGAACTAGAGGTCGTATTGGAAGCCATTATGAAGAGTATGCTCAGGCTTCTGGCGGGGGTGGACAATGTTTCCATCTTCCTCTACCAGGGCGATTGCTTGACTTCCGGCGTTGGGCTATGGGCCGACGGCCACAGAGGGTCGCCGGTCAGCGATCCCCGCCCGGAGGGTCTGCACTACACGGTTGCCCAGCAAGGCGCTCCCATCGTCGTGTCTGACATGCATACACATCCTCTGTTCAGCGACATCCCTCCCCAAAAGATGGGCGCAATCGTCGGGCTACCGCTAAAAATTGGCCGCCGCACCGTTGGGGTGGTCTCCGTTTTCGACCCTCAACCCCGGGATTGGCGAGAATCCGAGCTGCGGGTGCTGCGCCTGTTGGCCGACCAGGCCGCCATTGCCATTGAAAACGCGCGGCTGTTCGAGGAGTCGCAGCGCCGGTCGCAAGAGCTATCCAGTCTGTACGACATCGCCCTGGCCACGGGCAGCATCCTGGAAACTGAAACGCTCTTGACCCGGCTTTACGACCCTATCCAGAAGCTAATGGCTTTGGACATTTTCGGCGTTTTCCACTACCATCCAGAATCCGAAGAATATGAAATCGTGCTGGCAATAGAAGCCGAGCAGGTGGTAACGGACGCCGTTGGGATGAGAGTGCCGCTGGAAGACGGCGGCCTGACCGGCTGGGTGATGCGCACCCGCCAGTCCCTGCTGATCGATGATTTGCATACCACTAAATTACCCATCGAACCCAGACACCTGACGCAGCCGGCGCGAGCCTGGTTGGGCGTCCCCCTGCTGGCCCACGAGCGCCTGATCGGCGCCATCTCCGTGCAATCCTTCCAGCCTTATGCCTTTGGCGAGGATGACCGCCGCTTTCTCGAGTCTCTGGCTGCTCAGGCCGCCATCGCCATCCAGAACGCCCGCCTGTACGCTCAAGTGCAGCGCCACGCCGCCGAACTGGAAGAGCGCGTCAACGACCGCACCTATACCCTGCAAGTGCTCTACGAGCTGAGCCAGCAAATCGGCTACAGTATGAGTTACGACGAACTCTTCCGGCTGGTTCTGACTCATCTGCTGCACGTCGTTCCCTACGAAGTGGCCGGGGTTTGCCTGTTGACCGCGGAGAAATGCGACCTGTACCTTCAACCCACCGGTCCCCTTGCGTCCACGGTCCAGTCCGACATCGAAGCGCGGGTGCTGACAACGATGGCCGGCCTGTCTGAACGCCCGCTCCACCCGGAACAACTGACCATTATAAATCTTAGTGGACCTGAAACCTTTGGGGGCGATCAGCCTCCCCTGGAAGCGTTGGGCGCTTTCTTTCAAGTTTCGCTCTTGCTGAATGGAAAAATCCTGGGGTTACTGTTCGTCAGCACCAAAACCGAGGAGCAGTTCACCGGGGATCGCATCCGCTTCACCTACACCGTTGCTAACCAGGCGTCCCAGGCGATCCAGCGCCTACGCAACCTGGTGGCCGCCGAGCAACAACGGCTGGAAAACCTGGTAGCTCACCTACCGGAGGGGGTGCTGTTATTGAACCAGGAGGGGCGTCTGCTGGTGAGCAACCCGGCCGGTCGCCAGGCTTTGACGGCCCTCAACCCTATCAGCGAAGGCGAGGTCTTAACCAACCTCGGAGACTATTCCCTGGAAACGATCCTGGCCCGCCACGCCGACCCCTTACCCCTCGAAATCGAACTGGATGGCTTTCCGCAACGGGTGTTTGAAATCAAAGCCCGGCCCATCAACACTCCCGAAAAGCAGTGGGTCCTTGCCTTGCGAGAGGTAACCCAAGAGCGTCAGAATGAGCTAAAACTCCAGATGCAGGAACGCCTGGCAACCGTGGGGCAACTGGCCGCCGGCATCGCTCACGATTTTAACAATATCTTGACCAGCATCATCGGCTTTGCCGAGCTGGTCCGTTTGGACCCCAACCTGGGCCCCACCTCGAGCCACGACCTGGAGCGGATCGTGCAGCAGGGACAACGGGCAGCCCAACTCGTCCGCCAGATTCTCGACTTCAGTCGCCAATCCATCGCCGAGAAGCGCCACATAGACCTGGTGATCTTCCTCAAAGAAACCTTCAAGCTCCTGGAACGCACCATCCCGGAGAACATTCACCTTTCTTTGGAGATCGACCCCGACTGCCGCGATTGCCTCGTCAACGCCGATCCGACGCAGATGCAACAGGTGTTAACCAACCTGGCCCTTAACGCCCAGGACGCTATGCCCACCGGGGGAAGGTTGCATTTCCATCTGGTCGAATACACGCCGAGCGCCTCCAAAACAAACCCCTGCCCCGAGATGGTATCGGGCAGGTGGCTGGCCCTATCGATACAGGACAATGGAACCGGCATCCCCCCCAAAATTCTGCCCCATATTTTCGAGCCCTTTTTCACCACCAAGGAGGTGGGGAAAGGCACGGGGTTGGGCCTGGCCCAGGTTTACGGCATCGTCAAACAGCACGGGGGTTGCATCGATGTAACCAGCCGCGAGGGGCAAGGCAGCACTTTCACCCTTTACCTGCCAGCCGCGCCCGCGCCCCAGAAGGCCAAGTCCAAAACCCCCCAGACGGAACTACGCCGGGGAAATGGCGAGCTCCTCCTGGTCGTTGAGGACGAGACGGAGGTGTTAGAAGTTATCCAGGCTATGCTGACCCAACTGGGCTACCAGGTTGTGACCGCCAGCAACGGCCAGGAAGCGTTGACCGTTTACAACCGCCAGGGGGATAATATCGCCCTGGTTTTGACAGATATAACGATGCCGGAAATGGGGGGGCTGGTTCTGGCCCAGATGTTGCAGAACCAGGACCCTACGTTGAAGGTCGTGGCGATGACCGGCTACCCCCGCGAGGCGAAAGATTTTGGATTGCTGGCCCAGGGGGTTGTGGACTGGTTGCCAAAGCCGGTCAATATCGAGCAGTTGGCCCAAACGATGAGCCGGTTGCTGGGGGAGTAAACCCCCTTCACTCGCTTCAAACCGGGAAATAGCTGACGCCCACCAATCCAGGCCCGGTATGAACGCCCAGCGCCGGCGAAAGTTGGGCGATAATCGTCTCCTGGCACTGAAACCGGGCTTCTACCATTTGCCGCATGCGCTGCGCCTCGGCCGGGGCCGCAGTATGCATCACGGCCAGCTTGATCGCCGCGCCAGCGGGTAACCCCTCGCCCATCATACCCACCATCGCCTGATAGGCCCTGGCCCGGCTTCGGGCTTTGCCCAGAGGCACGATGACGCCTTCCTCCATTCCGATGAGGGGCTTAATGTTCAGCAACGAGCCCACCAAGTGCTGCGCCCGGCCAATGCGCCCCCCCAGGTAGAGATATTTCAACGTGTCGGCGGTCTGGATCATCGTGTTGGCCCCGGCCACGCGCCGGGCCATCTCGACCACGGCCTCCAGGTCGGCGCCGGCTTGCGCCGCCCGCGCCGCTTCGATGGCCGCCCAGCCGTGGCTCAAGGCGACCTGCAACGTGTCAACAACCTCGATCTCGGCCTCCGGCAGTTCATCCGCAGCCATTTCCTTCGCCACCAGGGCCGCCTGGTAGGCCCCACTCCCCTTGGAGGTCATATGGATAGACACGATTTCCTGGCCCCGCGCCGCCGCCCGGCGGAACGCCGCCAGATAATCGCCCGGACTGGGATTGGCCGTGGTCGGCAAGGTCCTGGCCTGCGGCAACCGCCGGAAGAACTCCTCCGCCGTGACATCGACCAGATCGCGCAGGGTGCGACCTTGCTCGTGGATGTAGTAAGGCACCACCGTTATCTGCAATGCCTCAACCAGATTGGTGGGGATGCTGGCGCAGCTATCGGTGATTACGGCGACCATTGGCACCTCGCTATTACGGGTGATTGGGTATTGGGAACCTGGCCGCCCACAGACGTGCCTCCGGCTAAGGCATACCCAATCTGGCCGTTAACAAACTACGCAAACTGTGCTCCAGCCAGTTATGAACCGCCCAGGCGGAGAGGGGCAGGACCTCCCCGGCCAGATCGCCGCGCAGGCGAGCCAGCGCCGGAGCTAATTCCCCCCCCGCCTGGGAGACGCCGTCCAACAGCCGGGACCGCGCCTCCTGATATTGCTCCAGGGTCCGGGGCACATCCCCGGACATCCGGGCCTGACCGTCTGTTGCCGCTCGCAACATCTGGGCCGCGTTAGCGCACGCCGCCCCAATTTCCAGCAAGCGCGTCCGGGCGGCCTCGCTCAAACCTGCCAGGTCCAGGAGCAGCGGTCGCAGCGAGCTTTCGGAGCGGACCTCGCCGCGAATACCGGCCACCTCCATCTCCAAAGCCCCCAGGGAAGCGGTCGCCTTCCGCAACGCAGCGCGGGCTTCGTCCAGGCCCCGCCGGGCATCTGCCAGAGCCACGGTATCGACGTCCGGCGCTGGCGACGCATCCGGCCCGGCCGCCAGCGTTTCACCCAGCCAGGCGCACAGATCGGCACAGCGATCTACCACCTGCGCCTGCCCGGCCAGCAGCGATTGGAGATGCTCCGCAAGCAACGGCGGCAGAGCGGCTCCACCGGCCAGCAGCCAGACGCTTTCCGTCAGGCCGCGCTCGTCCCCGGCAACGTAGTCCAGGCTGAGCGTCTGCCCTCGAACGCGGGTCTTTAGAACAACCATCTCCCCACCGAACAGCAGGCGATAGGCGACGACGTCCCCCCACTCACCGGGTCGAGTCAATCGAAAGCGCCCCCGATCCGGCGCGGACAGAACAAGCCCGCCATCAATGGATGCCACCGCAGCCTCATCCCCCTCAAAGGCAAAGCGCGTGGCCCCGGCTGCAACCTCGCCCCCGCCCCCGGCGTGCCAGGCAGCGCCGGCCAATTCGCCCCCGCGCACCGAGACCAGCCCCATCTGGCGCGGGCTTAATTCGAGACGCACCGCCCTCGTCGCCCCGTCGGAGTCGAGATAGTGCGCGTCCCCTTTGAAGGAACTTGTACGACGATTGACCACGGCCAGATAGACCGCCTCCGCGCCGTAGCGCACCATCACATCAACCTCAGGGACATCGACCCAGGCGCGACGCTCCACGTCGGCCAGCACCGTCCTCCAATCCGCAGTCGGTGACACGAGCCACTCATCCGTTGCCTGCCCCGCCTCCAACGCCTGGAAATGCTCATCGAGGGCGGGCAGCGCCTCCCCAACCAGGCGCAGACGCCCGCCACCGGCGGCAAACTCCTTCAGCTTTTGCCAGGCATCGCGCCCGATAACCGGCGTACCGGGCAGCAACAGCCACCGGTAGCGAGCTAACCCTTCGCCCGAAACGCGATCGACATCCACCACATCGAAATCGACCCCGGCCTGGAGGAGCTGCCGGGCTAACTCCGGGCCAGTCCCGGCGCGAAGGGTGTTTTGGACCGGGCCGGCGATGGAACCAGGCAGATCACCCCCCCAGGCAACAACCTGCTCCGACAGATGGCTGTAACCAACCGCCACCCTGGCCGGAACCTGGGCGGCGACGTAATCCACCCCACCGGCGGCCAGATAAGCGAACAGGGCGCGGACGTGCCAGGCCCGGCGGCGCGGCGAGCCGTCGGGGCGCAGAGCGGCCTCCATTGCCCATTGCGGCCCCGCGCCGATGGGGGCAGGGTCCGGGTCGACCTGCACTGCGTGATCCAGGCCAACGGCCCCGGCTCCACCCAGGAAGGGGGCCTGCAATTCAAACCGGGGGGCTGCGGACATCTCGGAAATCAAGAGAGGCGGACCGTCCCTGCGGGACGCCGCCGGATCGCCGGGCGTCGCGCAAGCGGCCCGGCCCGCTATTTTCACAGGAGGCGGATCGAGCGAGTAGCTGCGGGCCAGCTTGCCCCGCCACAAGCAGGCAGACACGTACTCTTCGAAAGAAACCGGGCGTTCCGGGCCGTTGCCGCCCAGAGGCAACCGCGCACTTTGGCCCAACCAATCACAAGCCGCGGCCATCGCCCCCGGGTCCACGGCCAGGCCGGCTGCCTCCCCCACCGGACAGGCCAGGTTGTGGCCCAGCGGGACCTGCCAGCCCAACTCGCGCAGAACGCCGGTGTACGTTTCCAGAGCGTGGGCCAGGCTCCAGGCCACGAAACGGCGGGCGTCGAGCCAGCGCCGCAATTCGGCCACCGACTCGGGCTTTCGCCACCGGTGCGGGAGCTCGACCTGGCTCACCGTGCGGTAACCGGCTCCGTAAGCGGCGTTGAGTTCCTCGACCCCGTCGTAGTGCCGGCGCAACCAGATGGGCCACTGCACCCGGGCCACGTGTTCGTTGTAATCCGCCGGGAAGTGAACATCGACCGGCTCCGTCCAGGGGGGAGTCGCGTCCACTTGCAGGGCCACGATGGGGCCATCCGGCCATTGCTGCCCGGCCAGGGCCTCCGTCACCTGCTCGAACCAGCGCCGGATGTGCTTCAGGAAGAGGGGATGCTCGAAGGTGCAGCGCGGCTGCCCGGAAGGGGGGTGAAGCCAGGGGCTGCCATCGGGCCGCAGAGCGTGGATTTCAGGCCGGCGCAGCAGCCAGGCCGGGATGCCCCCGCCCAACGTCCCGGCGTCGATGAAGGGTCCGACATTCAGCAGAACCCGAAGGCCCATTGCCCGGCAGAGCTTCACAAAACCCACCCCATCACGCCGGGGGTCCGTCGCCCCGGTCAGATCGAATTGGCCCCCGGCCGGCTCGTGAAAGCCCCAGCACAGGCTGGTGCTGACGGCATTGGCCCCCATCTGGCGCAGGCGGGCCAACATCAATTCCCAACGCTCGCGGGGGAGGCGAAAGTATTGCAGTTCGAAGGCCAGGAATGGGACGGGTTGCTGGGTAAGATAATTATTCATAAGGAAGTGGATGGATTAGATTGGTTCAATCTCGGAGATTGAACCAATCTGGCAACTGCCAAAATATGGTTGGCACAACTCCCTATTTTCACTCCAAAACTCGGCTCTGTGAGGAATTGTGTGGAAATGTAGGACACGCGGAGCGTGTTAGTTTGTCCCGCACAAGCTAACAGCTTGTGCTACAAAACCCCATAAAAGCTCAAAGAGCCCAAAACTCTTTTCCACCGCTCATCCTCCAGGCAAGTCAGCATATTGCTGCAATTTCTCCTGTACCCACAGGTTAATTAGCGTATTGAGAGGCACGCCTTCCTTTTGCTGAACTTTACGCAATGTGGCGTCTAAGGAATCAGAAAGTGTGATAATGTATTGGTGTGAAGGATGAGCGGCAACGTCGACATCGACAGGAGTTAAAAACTCTTCGTAGTCGGTGACGTCATGGGTATCCCAAAAATCGGTCATCTCCTCGAAAGTGGAAAAGGTTTCAGGCAAAGGGTCTTTGGCCATCTTATTTTCTACCATACCGTTTGCGCTCCTTTCTGGTCATATCTCTGGCCGTGACGATCAACGCTCGACCATCTTTCTTGTGGATGAAGAAGATGGTCAGGTATCGCCCGGCGTCAGTTTGACCTAAGGCCACGTACAGATCTTCGCCGGGCCGATGACCCTTTTCAAGCCGTTCGACGCGAGGCTTACCTTGGAACGCTTCTAACACTTCTTCTACCGAGATTTGATGTTTCCAGGCCAGTTTGTCAACCACGTCTTCCCGCCAAATATAGCCCGTGATATTCACTGCCTATTGGCTCCATATTGTCTGGGTTAGAAGCTTCTGTTGACCATTATAAAGGGAACGCCCCTAAAAAACAAACGTTTCATCCTCCCTGGGTGTATTTCACTTTTGGGGCAAGTTTTGCGGAGTCGAGGCTTCAGCCGGAGATTAGGAGATTAGGAGATTGGTTAGCTGGTTAACCAGTTAACCAATCAACCAAAGATGAGGCTCCAAAGTCTATGGAAATCAGCGGAGCTATCCAGGCTTATCCAAGAATCACCTACGGCGACCCCGGCAACCTCGCCTCCGACGCGCGCGGGGCCGGCGGCGAATCTGTTGCCCCGGAACGGGCGCGCAACCCATCTGGGGGCTTGGCCGGGGCAGATGCCGACCTGACCGGTGAAGACCAACGAAAGGTCGAGGAGCTAAAAGCGCGAGACCGTGAAGTTCGCGCCCACAAGCAGGCGCACCAGGCTGCCGCCGGCCAGCACGCCATCGGCGATCCGGTCTACGGATACGAAACCGGCCCCGACGGGCGACGCTATGCCGTGAGTGGCGAAGTCGAGATCGATACGTCCGAAATCCCCGGAGAGCCGGAAGCGACCATCCGCAAGATGCAGCAAATCCGGCGAGCGGCCTTAGCGCCCCAAGACCCCTCCGGACAAGACCGCCGGGTGGCTGCCGAGGCCAGCCGCAAGGAAGCAGCGGCTCGCCAGGAGCTTGCGGCCCAACAACGGGAAGAAAGCCAGCCCCCGGCCGCTCCCCGTTTCCCCCCCGAAGCCGCTGCCGCTAACTATGCCAGGATGGCGGCCTCTGCACCCGGCGGCGCAAACCTCAATGTTTCAGTGTAGATAAAACACGTTACTCGTACACGTTCAACTTCAGCGGATCGCCCAGCGATTCCCCATCCGGCCCCAGCAATTGCAGTTGAAGTTCATACCTCCCCGCAGGCAAATCAGGCGGGACCCACAGGGCGTGATTGTCGCGGACGCGTTCTCCGGGCTGCCAGGCGCGGGTCGGATAACGGTTGTTTGACGGGCGAACGGTGCGCTCGGCCACGATGTCGCCACCGGAGGCTAGCAGGCGCAGGCTGACCTGCACATCAGGCAGGGGGGCGGAACCTGCCTCCCAGAAGAGGGCCAGGCGCAGAAAATCGCCCCGGGCCAGCGTCTCAGCGGCGGCGGTGAAGCCCAGCAAGCGCAAATCACTGCCCCACGCCCTCCGGATCGGCGTCGCAATGCCCAACTCGTCGATGGCAGGCGGCCGGTCCGGCCGGGCGACGCTGACCGGCTGAACCGCCACCACATCCCCCCAGGAATCCAGACCGGGGGAAAGCACGGGCAACCGCTCCCAGGTGTCCGGTCGATACAACCCCACCACCAGGAAATAATCGCCCGGCGGCGTGCCCGGCGGGATGGGGATCGCGTGCGGATCGGCCACGTAGCCCCACGGCGGCCACAGAGTGGTCGGATACTGGCCGGGATGCAGATTATCTTGCGCGCCGTAAATGTTGCGGGCCGTATCGACCACCTGGGCCAGCGCGCTGTAGTTTAGATTTGGCCTGGCCCGGGCCTGCCAGAACAAGATCACCTCCAACGACTCGCCGGAGGTCACGGCCGGCCCGTTCCAATTGTAGCCCAGGAGCGTAAACTGATCCCCCAAATTGGCCTGAAGGTCGGCCTGCGCCCCGGCCACGTGCTGCCCGTCAAATCCTCGCTTCAGGGGATTGGAAAATCGATCCAAATAGAGCGACTTCGTTAACGTCAGGATCAAGGCCAATCCAAACAGGGCCAGCGTCTGGCCGCCCGGCAGGGGTTGTGGCGCAGACCCGGCCTGGCCCGCTCCCCGACGCCGCCAGGCCGCCAGGATCAGCGCGCCGGTGATGACCAGGGCCGCAATGGAAACCAGCGTTGCCAGCCGACGCGCAGGCGTGTCCCGAAAACGCACTTGCAGCACGCTCTCGCCCGCCGGCACGGATACGGCGAGCAGTCCCCGTTCGCTGACCGGCGCGACCTCGGCGGGCCGGCCGTTGATCGACGCCCCCCAGCCGGGAAAGTAGAAGGTGTGAAAGACGACCTGGGCCGGCCCCGGCGAGGTCAGGTTGACGGTGCTATCCAGCGGGCCAATCACCTGGGTTGTGGCGATGGCATCCGCCGGCAGATAAGTGCGATCCAGGCGGTCCAGCGGCTCGCCCGCCCGGTAGAGCGGCTCCAAGGGCGAGTCGGGGGGGGTCTGCCGCACCCAGACGGGCAGGTACTCGCCGAAGCCGGTGGTGCCAACCGAGCCGGTGGCGTGCTCGTAGGCCATCATATCCAGCAGGCCGGGCGCGGTGGAGGGCAGCAACTGATAGCGGGGATACAGGAGCGGCAGCGCCCCGGCTATAACGATGAAGATGCTGCCCACCATCACCGGCAGCGAGGGCCTGCCCGGCGCTCCCCCCGCAAAGGCACGAACGCCCGCCCCGGCCAGGACCGCCATCAGGAAGGCCGGCAGAGCCAGCAGGCGGCTGGGGCGCTGCACCAACTCGATGAAGGGCAACCGCTCCCACATCCCCACGGAGGCCGGCAATAGCATAAAGATCGCGGCCAGCAAGGCCAGCCCGGAATACAGGATCAGGCCGCGCTGCGGCCGGGCTCGCAGGCAGGCCAGACCGGCCATCCCCCCCAGGGCCAGCAACAACTGCCCCAGGCCGAGGGTCAGCGGGGCTACGGGGTTGAGCAGACCGGTATCTACGCGGGGGGGCAGGCTCAAAAGCTGGGCCAGATCGATGAAATGGAAGTGGAAATCAAAATCGGGGGGGGTGGTCAAGCGCCATAGTTGGGCGAACTCGCGCTCGGCCAGGGCCGGGATCAGGAAGAAGGCCGCCAGCCCCGCCCCGGCCAGCAAAGCCAGGCCCGTGGCCAGCGCGGCGCGCCGGTCCCGCCGCATTAAGAGGAAGAGCAGCAGGTAACCGGCCAGCAAGGGGCTGAAAATCAAGACCGTGATGTTGTGGGAGAGTAGGAACGCCGCCAGGCTCAAAATGCAGAGGGGGAGCGCCGGTTGGATAGCCCTCCGCAGGCCCGGCTGCGAGCCCGGCTCGTGGCCGATCAGACGGTAAAACGCCCACAGCGCCAGCGAAAAGAAGGCCATTCCCCAGGCCGTGGGCAGGCTGCCCCGGTCGTAGATATTGAGCAGTTGAAAGGGCGAGTAGGCGAAGGCCACGGCAGCCACCAGCCCGGCCCCGCTTCCGAAACTATCCCTGACAAACAGGTAGACGCCCCAGGCCGAGACGAGCAAGGCCAGGCCGAAAGACAGGTTCAGGGCGTAGACCACGTCCAGGCCGAGCAGGTGGGGCAATTCGGTCAGATAGTAGGACAGGGGCGGGTAATAGACGAAAAGCGGCAGGCCGTAGCCATAGACCAGGTCCGGCAGCCAGCGGCTGAACAGCACCCCCTGCTCGATGAGCCGGTCCAGGGCCACCACCCGGTACAAATGGGCCAGGCCGTCGGAGCTCTGGGTCAGGGTCGGCTTGAACAGCGGCTGGAAAGCCGGCAGGAGAAGCAAACCGACCAGGATTAAATTCAGATCGAAGCGGCCAACCAGGGGCCGCCGAGGAGATTCCGTCACGTTGACACCCGGCGCAGGGAACGAAATGCAAACAACGGACGGGGATTCTAGCCTATGCCGGGCATCCACGCAAAAGCCGGGGATGCCAAATCCCCGGCTCTTGTCTCACATTCTTCGATTGGCCAAGCGCCAAAGGCGCGATGCCAGCTACCGGCCAAACAGGCTCAACAGCCCCCGGCGCGGTTCCTTGTCGCCCGAAACGACTTTAACGCCATTCCAGAAGGCAATGTAGCCCTTGATGTTTTTGGCGGCGGACTTGGGCGACGGATAGTACCAGGCCGCGCTGCGGTTCACTTTGCCATCAACCTCAACATCGTAGTAGCTGGCCGTGCCCTTCCAGGGGCAAACCGTGTGCCGCTCGTTCTGGCGAAAATACTCGCGGTTAATGGAGTCGGGGGGGAAGTAGTGGTTACCCTCCACCACAATGGTCTCATCGCTTTCGGCTAAAACTGCGCCGTTCCAGATCGCTTTAGGCATTTTAATCCTCCCTTTACCTGACGGTAAAT
>JBHHXL010000084.1:0-14400 GCA_046757065.1 Anaerolineae bacterium | reverse complement strand
CAGGGACTGTTTGACTCCATTGAAAATACCCCTCCCCCAACTCCTCCCCGCTGGCGGGGAGGCGCGGAGCGGCGCACAAGCGGGGGTGAAATTATCACGCTTCGCGTCGTTGCCGTCCTGTAAAGAAGGAGATACTTATGCCATTGACCTATTCCAGCTACCTGAAACTGGATGAACTTCTGGCTCTCCAGCATCCCCGCTCTGAAAACCCCGAACACGACGAAATGCTGTTCATCATCATCCATCAGGTCTATGAACTCTGGTTCAAAGAGACCTTGCACGAACTGGATTACGTCCAGGGGCTACTGGCCTCCGGGGACATGCCGCGTATTCTGCATACTCTGAAGCGGATATTGACCATCTTGAAGACGCTGGTGGCCCAAATTGACATTCTGGAAACTATGACGCCGGTGGAGTTTTTCTCGTTTCGCGACCATCTTGAATCGGCCAGCGGCTTCCAATCGTTCCAGTTCCGCGAACTGGAATTCGTGCTGGGCTTCAAGGATGCGGGCGTGGTAGCCCGCTTTCCCGAAGGCAGCGCAGGCCGGCAACGTCTGGAAGCGCGCTATCAACAACCCGGGCTGTGGGATAGCTTCTTGCATTACCTGGCCCTCGAAGGCTACAACATCCCTCAAACGCTGCTGTCGCGCGAGGCCAGCCAGTCGGTCCAACCCTCGCCCGAAGTCCAGGAAATCCTGGTGGACATCTACCACCACGATCCCAGGACCTCCCAAATCTGCGAGCGCCTGATTGACCTGGACGAGGGCTTCCAGGAATGGCGCTACCGCCACGTCAAGATGGTTGAGCGAACCATCGGCACCCAGCGCGGCACGGGCGGCTCCCTCGGCGTCAAGTACCTGGTTGAGACTCTGTTCAAACCTGCCTTCCCCGATCTGTGGGCCATCCGCACCAAGTTGTAGCCCGCTCTTAGCGGTTACATTCCAAAAATATGGGTCAGGACCGTGGAACCGGCCCCACCCACGCTCTGCAACAGGGCAACCGATGCATTTTTGACCTGATTCTTGCCCGCCCGCTCCGTCAATTGCAAAACGATCTCACAGGTCTGGTAAAGGGCCGTGGCCCCGATAGGATGCCCCCTGGCCTTCAAGCCGCCCATCGTTGCAATCGGCAGCGGGCCTTTCAATGAAATCTTCTTCTCGGCGGCCATGCGCCAGCCCTCGCCGGGGGCGGCAAACCCCGCCGCCTCCAGCAACAAACAGGCCATAATGCTGAAGGCATCGTGCACTTCGAAGAAGCCAACATCGTTGGGATGCACATTGGCCGACCGGTAGGCCTTGCGCGCCGAGAGGCGGGCCGCTTCAAGCTGCAAAGGATCAGGCCGATCCTCTATGCGAAACCAATCGGTGGCTACGCTGGAACTGAGGATGCGGACAGGATGGTCGGTGTAAGCCCGGGCCTCGTCGCTGGGGGCCAGGACAACCGCTGCCGCCCCATCGCAGATGGGCGACGAGTCGAACAGACGCAGCGGCGGGATAACCATCCGCGAGTTTTTTACATCGCGGGCGCTGACGCGCTTTTTGTTGAATAGGGCGTTGGGGTTGTGGCGGGCGTTGCGATGCGCGTTCAGGGCAAACTGGACAAAGCCATCCTCCGGCACCTGGTGGCGCTCCATATACAGCTTCATCAACAAGGCGTTCTGGCTGATGAGCGTGGCCCCCAGCGGCACCTCCTTTTCCGCGTCCAGCGCCTTGGCCAGAATGGGGGTGGCCGGGCCGGTGCTCATCTTCTCCACGCCAAGGGCAATGGCCCGGTCGGCCTCACCGCTGGCTACGGCAAAATAAGCCATACGCAGCGCCGCCGCGCCGGTGGCCGTGGCCGCCCGCACCTGCAAGGCTTCAACACCCCGCAACCCGGCCTCACTGGCCACGAGCGTAGCCAGGTGCTTCTGGCCCTGCAATTCGTCGGCCAGCATATTGCCCACAAACAGGGCATCCACCCAGTTGATGCCAGCGTCTTGCATCGCCAGCTTCACCGCCCTGGACCCCATTTGACGCAGGCTGCGATCATATCGCTTTTGTATTGGGATTTGCCCAATACCGACAATACTCACATTACGCAACGGAGAAAATGCCATCGATAACGACGCTCATAACTCTTGAAAAGATATGCCCATACCGCGTAATGATACCCGGCCAGGCCGGTCTTCACCAATTGCGCTGCCTCTAAACCTCCAGCGCCATCCCTCCGCGCCGCCGCTTCGAAGGCAATGGGTTCGGGGGCGACGATCATGTTGGACAGCGTATGCATCTCCTGTAATCAGGGTCACCATCAGTTGCTTTGTTGTTTCAGAAAGATTCGCTATAATGCTACAGTAGACTTTGCTGATAATGCGCCATCCGGCAATACGTTGGACTCCGATAATGGATTTTGCCCTGTCTATCGAGGGAGTTCCTATCCGTCTTACTTCCGAGCGATGGTTTCACATCGTAGAAAACCATGATGATCTGGCGGGCTATTATGATGACATCCTGGCAACTATCGAGAATCCCGATCTTATTTTACCTGGTTATCGAGGCTCCCTCATCGCGGTACGAGGTTATGGACATAAGCAGTATTTAATGGTAATCTACCGGCAAGTATCCGGCGATGATGGCTTCATCATCACTGCGTACTTTAGTAGCAGGATCGACCGAAAGAAGGCAATATGGAAAAGGCAATGAACCCTAAAATTTCCAACGCGATTTCTCAGGCGGTGCCTTTGCTCCTTGATTTTCCCGCAAAGCGCTTTTGGGTGGACTATGACAGCCAGGCCGACGTACTTTATCTCAGCTTTCAACGTCCCCAAAAAGCAACTGACACTGAGATGACGGATGAAGGAATGCTACTTCGGTATCGAGATGATCAGCTAGTTGGCATTACGATTTTAGATGCTTCCACCCGAGCCTAGACATCTTCACATAGCGAATCTCGACGAAATAAGTCAAGGTTTTGGACACAGATTCACACAGATTTGACAGATTAAAAATAAAATCTGTGTTCCACTTAACTTGACGGTTTGAGGCAGAGCTTCGCTAGAAACCAGCTAAGAATAAGCGATCACCCTAACTTTCCTCTCCTTTGGCGATGACGTAAATATTGTAAGCGCAGAGGTCGCCGCGCGGCCCCGTGACGACCTCGAATTCCACCTCAGCGCCGGCAGGCAGTGTGCGATAACCCCGGCCGGGGATAGCCGAGAAGTGCATAAAGACCCGGCCGCCGTCGTCGCCCCGAATGAAGCCGTACCCCCGGTCCAGATCGAACCATTCGACAACGCCGCGAGCAACCGGCTGCCCACTCTGCCCAGGCGGCGGCGCGCCCGCCTGCCACCGTTCCGCCGGGATGCGCAGCGATGATTTGATCGCCGCCTGGTTGTAAGCCTCGTAGCTGTAGTTGGACAGGCGAGCCATCAAGGCCCGCAGGTCCATCCGCAGTTCCTCCAACGTGGGCCGGCCGACGAAGAACCAGCCGTCGTAGACCTTACTGATGGTCAGGTCGGGCGCTAAGACAAAGGTGGTGGGAATGGCGCAGCCCGGGTATTCCGTCTCGGTCTCATCCCGAATCCCAAGCCGGTCGATTGCCTCCCGGTTGGCATCGCTCAAGAACGGAAACGACGCGCCCAGCCCGGCGCGATAGGCGGCGCAGACCTGCGGCGCATCGGCGCTGATGGCGACCAACCGGCCGTAGTTAACGGCCAGTTCCTCCTGAAACCGCACCAACCGGCGCATCTGCGCCCCGTCGCGGGGGCAGAAGAAACCCCGGTAGAAAACAACCACCAGCGGGTAGCCGTCGTCAAAACCCATCATCCGATCATAAACGGTGGGCGCTGTCAGTTCGGATAGCTTCACCAACCGGCCCTGGTGGTCCGGCAGCTCAAAATCGGGTAGTTTTCCCCCAACCTTGATGTCAGCCTTCATCGTCCACTCCTTTTGGAATTCCATCTCATTGTAGCGCAAATCTGGTTTCAATCAACTTGAACGCTCCTTCAAGCAGACCCCTCAGGCCAGTTTGCTCATCTCGCTGGCGGTCCCGGTCATCGCCATCATCCCGGCCACGTTTATCGCCCGCAACATCTCCCGGCCTATCGTCCTCCTCTCCGAAGAAACGACGAAGCTCAACGATTTCCAACACAGCGACGTACACAAAATCAAAACACAAGTTGCAATCGAGCGCCGTTTGGATTAAACTCTCCCATCTGGCCCGACGGGCGGAACCGACCGGCCAGGTGGAGGACATTTTGTTCGTTTATGCATTCAGCACAGCTTTTTGATATAATTATTGGACGTTTGTCCTATGGTCGTTTCACGACATTTTATCGATAATTAGTGGTTGTACAGAGATAACTTGGCATTTTTGCAGGGTGTTTCTTGGGAAAAAGTGAAAAGTTATTTACGGACAGTTACTTAGCGAGATCACGGCCTCTCTCCCAGCAGAAGCCGTTGCGCAAACGATGAGCCAACCAATAACTGATTTGGCAAACACAACGGAAAAAGACGAAAGGCCACCCGCCGGCCCAGCCGAATGCCGGCTGGTTCTGATGCCGTCGGGCCGGCGGGGCCAGATAACTCACGGCACCGATCTTCTGACGGCGGCGCGCAGCCTGGGCGTTGAACTCGAGGCTATTTGCGGGGGCCGGCAAACGTGCGGCAAATGCCAGATCATCATTGAGGAAGGGCGGTTCCCCAAACACGGCCTGACTTCCGCCGCCGATCACGTCTCCGTCGCGGACGGGCGTGAGGCGGCCTACCGCCAACAGCATAACCTCGACGGGCGACGGCTGGCCTGCGCCACGCGCGTCCTGGACGACGTGCTCATCACCGTGCCCGAAGAAAGCCAGGCCCGCAAGCAAATCATCGCCAAGGCAGCCACGGAGCGGGTTATCGACATCCAACCGGCCGCGCGGCAGGTCTACGTCGAAATCGAGCCGGCCGAACTGGAAGACCGCCGGGGTGACTGGGAGCGCCTGCAGGACGCGCTGGCCGAACAGTGGAACCTGACCAGCCTGAGCATCGATCCGGTCCTCCTGCCCCATCTGCAAACCGCTCTGCGCCGGGGTAACTGGACGGCCACCGTCACCCTCTGGCAAGACCGCGAGGTTTTGCGCGTCGAGCCGGGCTACGCCGAAGGGCTGTTCGGCCTGGCCGTGGACATCGGCTCGACCACGGTCGCCGCCCACCTGTGCGACCTGCGGACCGGGGCCGTCCTGGCCACCGAGGCTATGATGAATCCCCAGGTCCGCTACGGCGAAGATTTGATGAGCCGGGTCAGCTACGGCATGATGGAGCCACAAGGCGTGGCCCGTATGCACCGGGCCATCATCCGCGCCCTGAATGAGCTGGCGGCGAAAGCAACGAGCCGGGCTGGTTTGACCGTTGAAGACGTTGTCGAGGCCGTTCTGGTGGGCAACACGGTCATGCACCACCTGCTGCTGGGCATCGATCCGGTCGAGTTGGGCGGCGCGCCCTTCGCCCTGGCCGTCGATGGGCCGCTGGACCTCAAGGCCCGCCAGCTGGGGCTGAAGTTTCACCCCGGCGCGCGCGTGCATATCTTACCCTGCATCGCCGGCCACGTCGGCGCGGATAACGTGGCCGTCCTCCTGGCCGAAGCGCCGCACCGCCAGCCGGAGACGATGCTGGTCGTTGACGTGGGCACCAACGCCGAGATACTGCTGGGCAACCGGGAGCAGGTCCTGTCCGCCTCTAGCCCGACCGGCCCCGCCTTCGAGGGGGCGCAGATCCGGCACGGCCAGCGCGCCGCGTCCGGCGCAATCGAGCGGGTGCGAATCGACCGGCAGACCCTGGAGTCGCGCTTCAAGGTCCTCGGCCACGACGACTGGATCGGGCCGGAGGACGTTCCCCCGGAGGACACGCGGGCGACCGGCATCTGCGGCAGCGGCATCATCGAAGCCGTGGCCGAACTGTTCCTGGCCGGAGCGATCACGGCGGACGGCCTGTTCAACCGGGCGGCGGCGGAGCGGTCGTCGCGGCTGCGCTTTAACGGCCGGGCCGGAGAATACATCCTGGCCGGGCCGGGGCAGACGGCCAGCGGGCAACCGATTGTAGTTACTCAAAACGACGTGCGGGCCATCCAACTGGCCAAGGGGGCGCTCTACGCCGGAATCAAGTTGTTGATGAACCAGCAGGGGGTGAAGAAAGTGGACCGGGTGGTGCTGGCCGGCGCGTTCGGCAGCTACATCAGTCCCTTGCACGCTATGGTCCTGGGGCTCATCCCCGACTGCGAGCTGGAGCGGGTCACCGCCGTGGGCAACGCCGCCGGGGATGGGGCGCGCATCGCCCTGCTCAACCGGGAGCAACGAGCCGAAATCGCCCAAATCGCTCGCTGGGTCGATTACGTGGAAACGGCCGTCGATCCGGACTTCCAGACCGAGTTCGTAGCGGCAATGGCCCTGCCCCACGCCTCAGACCCATTTCCCCATCTGGCAGCCATCTTGCCAACCCAAACGATAAATCGACCGCCACGGCGCAGCCGCCGGCGACGATCAACCCAATCTGAATAGCCGGAGATTTGTAATGAGCGAAGAAATCGACATCAAAACTATGGAGACCCCCGAACTCATAGAGCTTATGCATGATGATCTATACGACGGCCTGTCGGACGAGATCGCGGAAGAGGTCCAGGAGTTGTTGGGCCGGGGCCTAACCCCCTACGAGGTTCTGACCAGGGGACTGGTGGGCGGTATGGACATCGTCGGCATCGACTTTCGGGACGGTATCCTGTTTGTGCCCGAAGTGCTGATGGCCGCCAACGCTATGAAGGCCGGCATGTCCATCCTGCGCCCCCTGCTGGCCGAAACGGGCGCGCCCCAGGTCGGGACGATGGTCATCGGTACGGTCAAAGGCGACATCCACGACATCGGCAAGAACCTGGTGGCGATGATGATGGAGGGCGCTGGCTTCCAGGTGATCAACCTGGGCATCAACAACGATGTGGACAGCTTCCTGGGCGCGATTGAGGAGCACCAGCCGGAAATCCTGGGGATGAGCGCCCTGCTGACCACGACGATGCCTTATATGGACGTGGTCATCAAAACCCTCAAGGAAAAGGGCATCCGCGACGATATTATCGTCCTGGTGGGCGGCGCGCCGCTCAACGACGCTTTCGCCGAGGAGATCGAGGCCGACGCCTACTGCCGGGATGCGGCCGTGGCGGTCGAGACGGCCAAGAAGTTGCTGGCAATTAAACGCGGCGAGCCCGCCTGAGAAGCTGTCTAAAAAGCAGATGACAGGGCGGACGACCGGCACTTTTGCGGGTTTGAGCGCTTTTAAGTGCCGGTCACCTGAAACCTGACTTCTCAGGCCGTCTCTGAGAGCAAGGAACCCGAAATGCCGACGGATGACATAAACTAATGGCGCGACGTGACAGGCGAGGTCAACGAGGTCGGGAACTCCGGCATACCGGGGCGGCGTGGTCCAAACCCAATGTCGTTCCGGCAGGGCTGCCCGGCGGCCAGTACAGACCGCTGGGCCAGGCCGAGGTCGAACGAATCTACCAGGCCGCCCTGACGGTCCTGGACGAAACCGGCATCGAGGTCATGCCCTCCCCCTGCCGCGAGGTGTGGCGCAAGGCCGGGGCCAAAATCGACGCCGGCCGGAACCGGGTCTTCATCCCCCGCCGCCTGATCTCCGAAGCCCTCAGCACTGCCGCCCGCCAGGTGCAGCTCTGCGGCCAGGTCCCCGAACGCGACCTGCTGCTGGGCGGCAGCCGGGTTTACCTGGGCACGGGCGGGGCGGCGGTCAAAGTGCTCGACCTGGACGGCCACGTGCGCCACAGCACCCTGCGCGACATCTTCGACATCGGTCGCCTGGTGGACGCCCTGGACAACATCCACTTCTACCTGCGCCCGGTGGTGGCCCGCGACATCCCGGCCGGCGCGCTCGACGTGAACAGCTACTACGCCTGCCTGGCCGCAACGACCAAACACGTGATGGGCAACTGCTTCTCGCCCGACAGCGTGCGGCAGGTGGTCAGGCTGGCGGCGATGATCGCCGGTGGCGAGGAGCCGCTGCGCCGGCGTCCTTTCGTCTCCTGGACGAACTGCTGGACGGTCAGCCCGCTGCGCTACGCCCCGGAAACGGTCGAAGTGCTGGACGAGATTGTGCGCCAGGGGATGCCGGTCGTCATCTCCTCCGCGCCGCAGGCGGGGGCGACCTCTCCGGCGGCGCTGGCCGGAACGCTGGTGCAGATCACGGCGGAGCAGCTTTCAGGCGTGGCTTACATTAACCTGTTGCGGCCCGGCCAGCCGGTGATCTTGGGCTACGTGCCCTCGGTGGCCGATCTGCGGACCGGCGCGTTCTCCGGCGGCAGCCCCGAGTTCGCGCTGATGAACGCCGCCGCCGCCCAGATTGCCCATTTCCTGGACCTGCCGGTCTACAATTCATCCGCCCTGACCGACAGCAAGCTGCCCGACGCCCAGGCCGGTTACGAGAAGGGCCTCAGCAGCGCCACCGCTGCCCTGGCCGGGGCCAATTTCATCCACCACTCGGCGGGCTTTCTGGAGTCGATGCTGGCCGTTTCCTACGAGCAGTACGTCATCGACGACGACATCAACGGCTCGGTCATGCGCCTGGTGCGGGGCATCGAGGTGACCGACGAGACACTGTCCGTTGACGTCATCCACGAGGTTTGCAATGGGGACGGTCACTTTCTCGGCCACCCCCAAACCCTCGGCCTGATGAACAGCGAGTACTACTACCCTCACACCGGCGACCGCCGCAGCCGCGACGACTGGGAGCTGGCCGGCGGGCTCGATGCGCGCCAGCGGGCCAGGCGGCGGGCTAAGGCGCTGCTGGCATCGAACTGGCCCGGCCACATCTCCGCCGCACTCGACGCCCGCCTTCGGGCCGAGTTTAACATCCGGCTGCCGCGGGCGGTGATGGAACCTTAAGCGCTCGCCCGGAGATCAATCTCCGGGCTACCAATACTGCGCCCGATAAATCGGGCTTTGCGTGGGCTACGCACCCATTAGCCCCATTTATGGGGCACTGCCACAGGTATAGCCCGGTGAATTCATCACCGGGCGAACGACTGTAGGGACGAACCTATGTGTTCGCCCTGGGTCCGTCACACTGCAAGCGTCCAATCCGGCGAGTGAAAAATGTCTCGTGCCAAGCTGGCCCTGGCCCAGATCGAGATGAAACCCGCGCCGCTCCGGGAACGCCTGGACACCCACCTGGCCTGGGCCGACGAGGCGCGCCGCCAGGGCGCGGCCCTGATCGTCTTCCCGGAGTTAAGCCTGTCGGGCGACGGCCTGACCCCGGCTGAAGTCCAGGCTGCCGCGCTGGGCGAGGATGATGCGGCCATTCACACTTTGCAGCAGGCCAGCCAGGACATCGATCTGGTGGCCGGTTTCGTCGAGCGCCAGGAGGGGCCGGAGCGACCACGTTACTACAACGCCTCGGCCTACTTCAGCCGGGGCGAGGTGCGTTACTGGCACCGGAAGTTGCAGCCCGTCGGCTACCCCCCTTTCAGCGAGGGGGACATCTTCACCCCCGGCGAGCGCCTGGCCTGCTTCAGCACCCCTTTCGGCCAGACGAGCCTGATGATCTGCAACGATGCCTGGTTCGCGCCCTGGACGTTTCTGGCTGCGCAGTACGGCGCGGGCCTGTTCATCTACCCCGCCGCCAGCCGCGAGGGGGCGCTGGCGCAGAGCCTGGATATTCCGGCCACCTGGAGCCTGATCAACCGCTACCACGCCGCCCTTTACGGAGCCTACGTGGTCTTTGTAAACTACGCCGGCGAGCGCGGCGGATTACGTTACTGGGGCGGCTCGCAGGTCGTCGGGCCGGGCGGGGCGGTTGTGGCCCAGGCCGCAGGCGCAGGGGAAACTCTGCTGCTGGCAGAAATAGACCTCGACGCCGTCCGGCGGCAACGGCTGGCCGCGCCCCTGGTCCGCGACGCCCGGCCCGGCCTCCTGGCCCGCGACGCCCGGCCCGGCCTCCTGGCCCGCGAGTTTGGGCGCTGGCAGGGGTCAAGGCCGCCCGAAGCGTGAAAACTTGGCCCTCACCCCCGTCCTCCGCCGAAGGCTCCGGACTCCCCCTCTCCCAAAATTGGGAGAGGGGGCCGGGGGGTGAGGGCTATTTTCAGAGGAGGAGGAATATCGATGGCCTTACCCAAAAAAGCCAAATACCTGATCATCGGCGCGGGCGTCCACGGCCTGTCCACCGCCTACCACCTGGCCAAATACCTCAAGGCCAAAGGCCAGGGCCGGGGCGAGGACGTGCTGGTGGTCGACAAGAGCGGCATCGCCGCCGGCGCTTCGGGCGTGGCCTGCGGCAACGTCCGCTGCAATTATTACCAGGAGCCGATGACCCACCTGATGCTGCACAGCATCGACATCTGGGAATCGGACCCCGATTACCTGGCCTACAACCCGGTCGGCTACCTGACCGCCTCCTTCGCCCCGATGCGGGAGGGGCTGGAAGCAGTCCACCAGCGCCACCGGGAACTGGGCTACCCCTCGACCCTGGTCACCGGCGAAAAAGAGGTCCGGCGGTATATGCAGAACATCTTTTGGGACTGGCAGGCCGAGAAGCTGGAGGTGGTGCTCCACGAACATCGCGGCGGGCACGCCTGGAGCCGGCAGGCGATCCACGGCCTGGCCATCAAAGCCGAATTGGAAGATGTCCGCCTCCTGACCGGGCCGGCGGTGACCGGCTTCCAATTCAACAGCCAGGGCGAGGTGACGGCCGTTGAAACCGATTTCGGAGCGATTGAGGTGGGGCAGGTCGTGGTGGCCGTGGGGCCGTGGATCAAGGACCTGTGGCACAAGCTCGACCTGCCGTTCCAGGTGCCCGATCCGCACCAGCCGGGCCAATCGACCGACCTGTGGCGCTATCTGGCCCTGCAAGAGGGCGAGATCGAGGTCAACCCCTACCTCCACATCACCAACGACGGCGGGCGCCCACCCCTGATCCACGTCGATAGCGACGTGCCGCTCTACGGAGAGGACGGCCAACTGGTTTGGGACCAGCCGTGGGGCATCTACGTCAAGCGCGACAAGCACTCGGTCCAGGGCGGCGCGGTGCCCCTCGACGTGGGGCCGGAGTGCCAGGTCGATCCCTATGGCTGGCGCAGCCCCTACTACTGCGTGGACGACAAATTCTACGACCTGTGGGTGGCCTCGCTGGCCCACTGCCTGAAGCGCTACGAAGGGGCGCGCAAGTTCGCCTCGCCGAAACCGTCGGGCGGAGTGGGCGCATTCTCGGCGGACAACTTCCCCATCTTCGACTTTATGCGGCCCAACGTCTACGTCATCGCCGACTCGAACCACGGCTTCAAGATGATCGGCGTCGGCGAGCAGGTGGCCCGGCTGCTGACCGGCGAATCGAGCCCGCTGCTGGCCCCGTTCGCCTTCAGCCGCTTCTCCGAGGCCAAACCGCTGCCCAGGTCGAACGCTCCATTTCCCTGGATGTAGCATTGCCAACATAGCCCGGATTCCCGGAATAAGCGGATAATCTCGTCCCCTAAATCCGAAAATTCTGCTAATCCGGGCTATAAAGGTAACCATCAACAGGGTAACCGCAGAATCCAATAGAATCAACGCTTTTTTAGGAGACAAACCACAATGACAGCCGACATCATCATCATCGGCGGCGGGGTGATCGGGTGCAGCATCGCCTTCAACCTGGCCCGGCACGGGGCCCGGAACGTCGTCCTCCTGGAACGGGGGGACATCTGCTCCGGCGGCACGGCCAAATCGTGCGCCATCGTCCGCACCCACTACTCCATCCGGGCCAACCTGATCCACGCCGTGGAAAGCCTCAAGATTTTCGAGAACTTCGCCGAGGCCGTCGGCGGCCAGGCCGGTTTTCAGCGCACCGGCTACCTGATCCTCGGCCCGGAGGAGCATCGCGGGCCGATGGAGGCCGTCTTCCGCATGCAAAACGCGCTGGGCATCGACACCGAAACCCTCACCCCCCGGCAGGCGCGGCAACTGCACCCCCTCCTTGCCCTGGACGACGTGGCCGTCATCGGCTACGACACGCGCACCGGCTACTGCGACCCGTACCTGACCACCACCGCCTACGCCGGGCGCGCCCGCGAGCTGGGCGTTACGATCCGCGACGGCACGCCCGTGACCGGCCTGGCCCTCAACGGAGCCACCAAGATCGTGCAGACCCCCGCCGGCAATTTCGAGAGCCCGGTGGTGGTCTTTGCCGCCGGGCCCTGGACGCGCGACCTGGGCCGGATGATCGGCCTCGAATTCCCCTACGTCATCAGCCGGCACAAGGTCATCACCCTCAAGATCGACTGGCCCTACCCCCTCGACTGGCCCATTGTCAAAGACCTGACCACGCCGGACAAGATTTATTTCCGGCCCGAAACGGGCGGGCTGGTCCTGGTCGGCACCGGCGACCACGGCGATCCGGTCGAGGACCCGGACGCGCTGGCGGATCAGGTGGACCTGGCGCACATCGCCCGCATCGGGGCCTTGATGTCGCGGCGGATGCCGGCTTTCGCCGACGCTGCCTGCACCGCCGGCTGGACCGGGCCCTACGACATCACCCCCGACTGGAACCCGATCCTCGGCCCGCTGCCCGGCTTTGAGGGGTTTTACGTGGCGGTCGGGTTCAGCGGCCACGGCTTCAAACTGGCCCCGACGCTGGGCGAATCGCTGGCCCAGGTGGTCCTTGGCCTTGAGCCGCGCCTGCCGATCGACGCCTACCGCCTGGGGCGCTTCAGCCAGGGGGAAACGCTTCACGGCGCGTACGGCATCGGCTCGATTTCGTAATGGGGAGATTGGACGCTTTGCGTGGAGATTAGAGATTCACAAATGCTACCCCTTCCCTAATCTCCAATCTCTAATCTCTAATCTCCAATCTCTAATTTCTACCACTAGCTTCCAAATGGATGAATTTATGCCAACTCAACCCCACCGCCGCCGGCGGCGCCGAGACCGATCCCCGGCGCGCCGCAGACCCGCAAATACCCTGCCGCCCGGCCTGGAAGGGGGCCGCTACCGCCCGCTGACCGGAGCCGGCGTGCAGCGCCTCCACGTCGCTGCCCTGAGCGTTTTGGAGCGGACCGGCGTCGAGGTGCTGGAATCGGAGTGCCGCCACCTTCTGGCCGGGGCGGGGGCGCAGATCGACGCGGCCAGGGACCGGGTTTTCCTGCCGCGCCCGATGATCGAAGCCGCCCTGGAAACCGCCAACCGCGACGTGGTGCTCTACAGCCGGGACGGGCGCACCGACCTGCACCTGCGGGGCCGGCGCGTTCACCTGGGCACGGGCGGCGCGGCGGTTCGCGTCCTCGACCTCGACACGGGCCATGCCCGCCACTCGCGCCTGCGCGATCTGTACGACATCGGGCGGCTGGTGGAGAGGCTGGACAACATCCACTTTTACCTGCGCCCCGTCGTTGCCCGCGACGTGCCCAACGATGACATCGACGTCAACACCTTCTACGCCTGCCTGACCGCCACCCACAAGCACGTCATGGGCGGCTGTTACTACGCGGACAAGGTGGCCGATTTGAAGCGAATGGGCGCCATCATCGCCGGGGGCGAGGCGCAGTTCCTGCAACGGCCCTTCTTTTCGCTCAACCTGGGCTGGATGGTCAGCCCGTTGCGCTTCGCCCCGGAGACGACCGAGACGCTGACCGCAGCCGTCCGGGCCGGGATACCGGTGGCGTTGGTCTCCGCCCCCCAATCGGGAGCGACGGCCCCGGCCTCGCTGATCGGCACCCTGGTCCAAACCCTGGCCGAGGAGCTGGCCGGATTGGCTTACGTGCAATTGCTGCGCCCCGGCCATCCAACGCTGATGGGCGGGATGCCGCTGGTCTCGGATTTGCGGACCGGGGGTATGATCGGCGGCAGCGCCGAGATGGCCCTGATGAACGCCGCCTCGGCCCAGATGGCCCATTTCTACGGGCTGCCGGTTTACAACTCCTGCGCCCTGACCGACAGCAAAATCCCCGACGTGCAGGCCGGCTACGAAAAGGGGCTGACCACCGCCGTCACCGCCCTGGCCGGGGCGCAGTACAACCACCACTCGGCCGGGATGCTGGAATCGATGCTGGCCGTGGCCTACGAGCAATACGTCATCGACGACGAAATCAACGGGCAGGTGATGCGCCTGGTGCGCGGCCTCGAGGTCAGCGAAGAGGCGCTCTCGCTGGACGTGATCCACGAAGTTTGCACCGAGGGGCCGGGGCATTACCTGGGCCACCCCCAGACGCTTGACTTAATGACCAGAGAATATTATTATCCGCATACGGCTGACCGCGCCTCCCGCGCCGACTGGGAAGCGGCGGGAGCCCTGGATATGCGCCAGCGCGCCCGGCAACGCGCCCGCGCCATCCTCGACGCGTCTTTCCCCGAGGTTGTGCCGGAGGCGAACGACCGCCAACTGCGGCAGGAGTTCAACATCCTCCTCCCCCGTGAGA
>JBHHXL010000083.1:0-14442 GCA_046757065.1 Anaerolineae bacterium | reverse complement strand
GGCTGGGATTAGAGTTGGGTATTGGGTATTGGGTATTGGGTATTGGGTATTGGGTTACGCCGTCGGCTCGACGTAAGGCTCGCGCAACTTGATCGGTTCGGCGGGTTTGCGTCGCAGCCGCAGGTTCAGCATCTCCACGAACACGGAGAAGCCCATCGCAAAGTAGATGTAACCCTTTGGAATGTGCAGATCCAGGCCCTCGGCCACCAGGGAAAAGCCGATCAGCAGCAGAAAGCTCAGGGCCAGGATTTTGACCGTGGGCCGGCGGTTGACAAAATCGCTGATGGGGCCGGACGCCCACAGCATGATCAACACGGCGATGACCACGGCGGCGACCATGACCCCGACCGCTTCGACCATACCCACGGCGGTGATGACCGAGTCGAGGGAGAAGACGACATCCAGCAATAGGATTTGGATGATAACGCTGGTATAAGAGGCCCGCACTTTGGCCGAGGCGTGGCCCTCCTCCCCTTCCAGCTTCTCGTGGATCTCAAAGGTGCTTTTGGCCAGCAGAAAGAGGCCCCCGGCCAGCAAAATTATATCCCGCCCCGAGATTTCCTGGCCCAGCACCACAAAGAGCGGCGCGGTCAGGCGAATGATCCAGCTCAACGCCAGCAGCAGCGCGATGCGCAGGAACATAGCCAGGAACAGCCCTGTGCGCCGGGCGCGGTCCTGCTGGCCCTCCGGCAGCTTGCCGGCCAGGATGGAGATAAAGATGATGTTGTCAATGCCCAGCACGATCTCCAGGCTGGTCAGCGTGACGAGGGCGATCCAGATTTCGGGGTCGGTGATCCAGTCCATAAACATTCTCCTTGGGGCATCAATTGCGGTGAGACTGGCTGCAAGAACAATCTACACCCCTTCTACCACCCGAGCGCGAGCGATTTCGCGGCGGCCAATGGGCCGGATCTGAGAGGGCAGGAGCGAAACCACGGCGACCGTCTCACCATCTAGCGTGATGAATTCAACCTCGTACCCTTGCCCGCCGCGATGAACCAGGACAACCGTGCCGATGTCGCCTTCTTTAAGGCCGTGTTCTGCCAGATCGGTGGTTAACACAACACTTTCCAGTTCTCTTACCATATTTTGCTCCTGGACAGAGGATAGGCAGTTACAAATTGCGGAATCTGCCCTCTCGTTTCAATGAACCAAACCGAACGAACGAGGGGCGTTCGCCCATCGGGCGCAGGCATAGGACCTTCAACCACATACCGGGTACCAAATGGCAGCTTCATATCGCTCCTATTCACCTGCCCGCTGGTGACGGTTCGACCATAGACTCTACCCCCACGCAAGGCACGACACACTGCAAAAACGCCGCACGTGGGGTTGGGTGCAATGGGTTGTTGGGCAGCAAACTACCAATCCACGATTATCCTACCTACTATATTGCTAAATCAAAAGGCAAATCGCTGATGTCACGCAAACGACGGCCCTCTACCAATATCATTAACATATCCATCTGATCTTCGTTCTCGATCTCTGAGATAGATTTCTGTAGCTCAGGTAAGGCGAAATGGTACACACAATCCAAATCACCTGTGCCCAGAGCGAGAGACGAGATACGTGTTGGAAGAGGTTCTGCGGTGACAGCCACAATGTGGGGCAAATGGCCTTTTCGATTTCGAATCAGATTCAGGGCTTCGGTTCGAGCATTCTGTCCCCTATCGCTTCTAAGAGTCCACTTGCAAGAAATACTAGCGTGCAGAATGAGACGAGGATACTCATAATTTACTTGCCGAAGAGGTGCAAACGTGGTAAGGGAATCTTCCACCGAGACCACTGTTGTCTCTTGATTAATCTCCTCGTCTGAAACCGGCCATCTGCCAATGACAATATCAGGCGTGATAATGTAATCCTTACCCAATGCAGACGCCAACTCATTATCTTGCTCAACGATTTTTTCCAGATTCGCCAAGTGCTCGTATTGGTCAAATTTTGAGATTGGTGACTGAGTGGAGTAATACCACTCTCCTGGGCGCAGATGGCGCATAAGTACGAAAGCCTGCTCAAGAAAGTCTTTGGTGATCGCCTCGAAAAGCCCCCCCGCCCTTTGTCCTGAAAGCTTTGTGTAGTTTGGAGAACAGCCCAATCGATTTATGATACCGTGGGCAATAGCCCTGCTGGCTTTATTGCCTTTATCTGCAAAGTTAGGATACTCCGTCTCTCCATCTCTCTGCAATCTTACGATTTCTTCACAGATACGTTGATGATATGCTTTTCGTAGTTGGGCAATGCTCATCTCTTTCTCCAGGCCCGACAAGTAATTCAAGCTTCAGGTTTATAAAAGCCAATCACATGCTCTTCGTGCATCCGTTGCTGAATTTGTGACCCCAGATCAGGTTTAGTCCCCGCCGGCATCATGCGGCGATTGCGGTCTAGATTGCGCACGCCAATTTTTGGAACTTCAAAGCCAATCTCCTTCCCAATTTCAGCCAAGCAGATATGAGTCTCTGTGTCTACACCTCTCATTACGGAACTTCCCACAACAACCAGCGCCGCTTTACCAGGTTTCAACACCCGAAACATTTCTCGCAAGGTCCTTGTCATTTCCGAGTAATAGCGATGCAATACCCAACCTTTTTTCTTATCCTGATTAGCAATGTCGGCAACTATTCTGGCAGTTCTACTGGGCAATATCTCGAAGTCAAAATCTGTCACCGCTTCACCACCGATATACTCCTTGCGCTTCTGTCCAAGGTCATCAACACAAAAACCCATCCAGACCAGAGAGAACTTATGTGCTCGCATATAGTCAATAGCATTGGAAGCATAAGGGGGGGAAGTCACAATCAGGTCTACAGACCCATCATTTAGGGGTAAGCTTTGTGCATTTCCAGGTACGATGTACGGTTCAATTCGGTCTGGTTCTGGTTCCAGCAATCCGTCCAAGTATGGCTGTATTCTATCTGACTCGGCTTCCAGTAACCCGTTCAAGTTCTGCTGAACTCGCTTCTCAAACTCCTGGAAAGGCGAACGCAACGTTTTGGTTAAAAGCCTGATGCGATGAGAAGAACTACCGACAAGGTCTTGCCCCAATACAACTTTACTATTTCTATCAATCACGACCTTGGCTCGATGGGGGCGGGTATGCGCTAAGTCAAACGCTAAAGACACTCCACCAGACTTAGTAATAATGATGGCCGAGAAGGCTAACTCAAAGAAAGTTCTAATGTGTACATCCTCTATTCGCTTTATTTCAGTTATGAGAGCCAATAGCTCTATTTGTGTGTCATATGCAAACCAATAGTTAATGAAGTCCCGTGTTTGTAAATCCCAGTGTTTTTCTAAGGCTTCCTCTAGCTCCCTATGTCGTTCCTTAACTGCGAGTACCGCTCGCTTCAAGAGACTTTTCCCAACTTGGGCAACCCGTCTCACATCGAGAGGAGTAACTTTGGTCTTAGTTAGCATCAGGGCAAGTGGATCAATGTCAAACCCAACCCCGAGTCTTCCTGTTAGAAAAGCCTCAAGCACAGTAGTGCCAGAGCCCATCATAGGATCAAGAACTATATCACCAAGGACGGTTAATTCTTTGATGAATTTGCGTGGTAACTGCGGAGGAAACTTTGCGGGGAATGAATGAAAGTTGTGTGATGCGTATCCACTGTCTTGACTGTGGAAATCTAAATCCCGAGAGAGAAGATCGACCAACTTCTCAAGATATGTTTGGGTAACCTTGTCAACATTATTGACTAGCATAGACTGGTGAAAGCTCATAGAGAATACACCCTTATCGCTCGAACACGAACTTCTAACAGATTTCAGGAAGCAATCACCATTTTACTCTATGCAAGTGCTAGAGACAAGCCACGCTTCGACGCCCAACCTGTCATTAAAACGTCATGGCCCAACCTTCACTTGCTGCTGTGGCTTATGATCAAGAGTTCCGGTGGAAACTGTTGCTGGCCATGACCCTGCCAGTGACCGAGATTGCCCAGTTGTTGCTTGGCGCAAGGAGGGCATAGGTCGCCCAAAGGCCAGGATTACAAGCCGGCAAACAGGTCCGGCAGGCGCAGGCCGGGCGCCGGCTCCGGCCAGGCCAGGGCGAAATGCTCCCGGCTCAACAATTGCTTCAGGTCCGGCTCCGGGATGCGGCGGAAGAGGTTGTCCTCCCCAAACTGGGTGCGGTGGCAGGCAAAGGCGGCCCACTTGACCTCGATTTGGGGGGAAATATCGAGGCTGGCATTGATCAGGTCATCCGGCCAACCCCGCGCGTCTTCTTCCAGGCGCTCCAATTCCCTCGGGTCCACCCCATGCGCGATCAGCCGTTCCTTTATTTCCAAAAATAGGGAACGAGGGGGTGTCGAGTAAAACAGCCGCGCCGGTTGCCAGGGCGGCCCCTGATCGGGATAGCGAGCCGGGTCAGGGGCGGCCTGGAAGGCGGCCACGGTGTGGCGGTGGATGGCGACGTGATCTGGATGGCCGTAGCCGCCGTCCGGGTCAAAGGTGAGGACAACCTGCGGGCGCAGGCGGCGGATCAGACCCACCAGCCGGGGCACAACTTCCCCGGCCTCGATGTTGCAAAACGCCTGCGGATGGTCGTTGTCCGCTGTGCCGGCCATCCCCGAATCCCGGTAGCCGAGCAGGATCGGATCGCTGATCCCCAATGCGCGGCAGGCGCAGCGCAGTTCGGCCTCGCGGACCTGGGGCAGCGTCTCAGGCGTGGCCAGGGCCGGGTCGGAGATTTCGCCCACCTCGCCTCGCGTGGCGCAAACCAGGGTTACGCTCACGCCTTCGGCGGCATAGCGAGCCAGCGTGCCGCCCTGACCGAAGACCTCGTCGTCGGGATGGGCAAAGGCGGCCAGTATCGTGCGGGGCACAGTCATCGGTCATTCCTCCCGGAAAATCACTTCCACCAGCGGGCTGTCCTTGATCCAGGCTTCCAGGTCCCGGTCGCCGCCCAACTTCCGTTGGAGGGGATGATAGCCCAAGACGCGGCTAACTGCAAAAAGGACGATTTTGCACCGTTGCCGTCCGAAATTTGACCGACTGTGGGGGAACATGTTATACTTCAGATCAAGCGCATAGCCTTGATCCTCAAGGGTGTTTGTTTCTTGGGCCGCTAGCTCAATTGGTAGAGCAGCTGACTCTTAATCAGCGGGTTCGGGGTTCGAGTCCCTGGCGGCTCACTTGTCTACCAGGATTCTATTGGTTTTTAGCTGCTCCAGTGCGGCTACCGCGCACTTTATGCCGTAAGCAACAGGTTGTTGCTTTAAGAACTTGCCAGAAATTTTCCTCTCAAGTTACTCCCCTAATAACCTCAGTTCGGAAATTCTGTAAGAGAGCGAAAGAAACCCGGCTTTTGGCTTAGCAACCACAATTTTATCGAAAATGTTACTGCTCAGGCTGCCCCCGCTGCGGCGGTGGCCTTGCAGGCCAGATTTTCTAGCAAAACGTCGGCGTAGAGCGAGGCGTCCTGGTGATGGGCCGTGCGCATAAGACCCGCCACGCGCCCCCCGTGGAACAGCGGCAACCCGTTTTCGGTCTCGACTGCCTGCTCCAACTCCCCGGCAGAAACGCCCGTGATCTTGTCCAGGCGACCGTCAACGATGTTGATCTGTCCCTGGACGGCCTCCCGCGCTTCGGCTGCCAGGTCTTCGTCGAGAACAAGCAAAAGAGTACTTGCCTTTGTGCCCAGGGAGCATTATACTTAGGCCAAACCCTCAAAACGCCGGCAGTGCAACACCCGAACTCATTTCTTACCAAAGGAGGTAGGCTTATGAAAGCGTCCGATCTTCCCCTGTATTACAACGCAGTTGACATTCTGGAGCGCAACCTTCCCGGCCGGGCTAATAAAGTGGCCGTTTACAGTCGCGAAGGTGAGATGACCTTCCAGCAGATTGCCGACGAGGCCAACCAGGTGGGGAATGCCCTCAAGAAGCTCGACGTGCGGATCGGCGAATGTGTCGGCATCCTCTCGCTCGACGTGCCGCAGTGGGTCACATCCTTTTTCGGCACGGTCAAAATCGGCGCGATTGCGGTCGGTATGAATACCCTGCTCACCCCCGCTGAGTTCGCCTATATTCTGCGCGACAGCCGCGCCCGCGTCCTGATCGTGCACGAGGCGCTGCTGGGAGCCATTGAGGAAATTCGGGACGACTCGCCCTTTCTGGAACACGTGATCGTCATCGGCCAGGGGGGCCGGGAGGGGGACCTGGCCTACAGCGATTGGATCGGCGGCGAGCCGACCGAGCTGGAAGCGGCCCCAACCCACCGCGACGACTTCTGCTCGCTGAACTATTCCAGCGGCACCACCGGCGCGCCCAAGGGAATTTTCCACGCCCAAAAAGATTATCCGATCACCTCACAGTTGTGGGGCGTGAACGTCCTGGGCCTGACCGAGAACGACCGCACCTTTGCCGGGGCCAAGCTGTTCTTCACCTTCGGCCTGGGCGGCAACCTGATCTTCCCCTTCTACGCCGGGGCCAGTGTCGTCCTTCTCTCCGGGCCGCCCCGGATCGCAACGAACGTGCTCGAAACGATTGACCGCTTCAAGCCGACCATCCTTTACAACGCACCCACCGGCTACGCGGCAACGATGGCCATCGAGGGCTTTGCCGAGAAATACGATCTGTCGTCGCTGCGGCTGTGCGTCTCGGCGGGCGAGGCCCTGCCGGCCCCCGTCTGGCACGCCTGGAAGGAGACAACCGGCCTCGATATCATCGACGGCATCGGCTCGACCGAGAATTTCCATATCTTCCTGTCGAACTTTCCCGACGACATCCGGCCGGGCAGCAGCGGCAAACCCTTTGAAGGGTATGAATTAAAGATCGTCGATGAGGACGGCAACGAGGTCCCGCAGGGAGAGATCGGCAACCTGCTGGTCAAAGGGGAAACGGCGACGCTCTTCTACCTGCACCAGTACGAGCGCAGCCAGCAAACGTTCCTGGGTGAGTGGCTCAACACCGGCGACAAGTACTACGTCGACGAGGACGGCTATTACTGGCACGCCGGCCGCACGGACGATATGCTCAAGGTGGGCGGCATCTGGGTTTCGCCGGTTGAGGTTGAAAGCACGCTGATCAGCCACAAAGCGGTCCTGGAATGTGCCGTTGTCGGCCAGACGGATCAATCCAATCTGGTCAAACCCAGGGCCTTTGTGATTTTGAACGAGGGCTACACCGCTTCGGATGAACTGGCCCAGGAACTGATCAGTTACTGCGCCGAAAAAATGGCCACTTACAAGCGCCCGCGCTGGATCGAGTTCGTCGATGAGTTGCCAAAAACGGCCACCGGCAAGATTCAGCGTTTCAGGCTGCGTGATTGAAAAGTAGCGCCCCTTAAAGGGGGTTAACGATGCGAGGCGAATCTCCCAATCTCTAATCTCCACGCAAAGCGTCTTGAATGGCGCATCACTTCTATTTGACTGAATAGTCACGAATCAGGAATTCACAAATGTAACGCTATCTGCCTTAAGGAGGAGGCAATGAGTAAAAAAAGTTCCAATCGATGGCAACTTCTCATCCTGGCGCTGCTGGCTACGGCTCTGGCGCTGGCGGCTTGCGGCCCCGGCCAGCAGGCCGCATCCCAGCAGAAAGACTTCACCGTCAAGCTGGCCGAAAACCCCTGGTCGGGGTCGCAGGTGAACGTGGCCGTGGCCAAAATTCTGCTAGAGGAGAAAATGGGCTATCCGGTGGAAATCGTCACCATCGACGAGAACGCCCAATGGCCGGCCCTGGCCAGCGGCGAACTGCACGCCAGCCTGGAAGTGTGGCCTTCGGGGCACGCCGAAAATGTGGCCCAATACATCGATGACCAGAAAGTTGTTGAAAATATTGGCCCGCTCGGCCCGGTCGGCGAGATTGGCTGGTTTATGCCCACCTACCTGGTAGAGGATCATCCCGAACTGGCTACCTGGGAAGGCTTCACCGACCCGGCGAACGCCAAGCTCTTCAGCACCGCCGAGACGGGGGATAAGGGCCAGTTTCTGGCCGGGGACCCAAGCTGGGTCCAATATGACGCCGACATCATCAAGAACCTGGGGATGGATTTCGAGGTGGTCGTGGCCGGCTCGGAAGAGGCGATCCTGGCGGCACTGGATTCGGCCTATAGTCGAAAAGAGCCTATACTCTTTTATTTCTGGACCCCGCACTCGGTTCACGCGCAGTTTGACTTAACTCAAGTTGAGCTACCGGCTTACAGCGATGCGTGCTATGCCAAGATAGACGCCGGCGGGGTTGATTGCGCCTATCCCTCGGACGAGTTGTTCAAAATCGTCTGGGCTGACCTCAAAAACGAAGCGCCCGATGTCTACCAGTTTCTGAGCAGCTTCTCCTACTCCACCAAAGATCAAATCTCGATGATTGCGGCGGTGGAATTGGAAAACAAAAGCGCGGAGGAAGCCGCTCAGGCCTGGATCGAGGCCAATGAGAGCACCTGGCAGGCCTGGATACCGTAGGGCTTGACGGCTGCGGAAAAAGCACAGACCCCCAACGCATTTGTTGGGGGTCTGTTATTTCTACTCTTCACTTCGCTAAAGTTCGCCGGCGCCCCTCGCCTGCCGTTTTTTGGCCCACGTCTGGGTGATACGGTCCATAACCATCGCCAAAATGACGATGGCCAACCCGGCCTCGATGCCCCGGCCGGTTTGATTCTTGGCCAGCCCGATGACGGCTTCCAACCCCAGGCCGCCGCCGCCAACCAGACCCGCGACGATAACCATCGCCAGGACCATCATGACGATTTGGTTGACGCCCAGGGCAATAGCGGGCATCGCCAACGGAAGCTGGATCTTCAGCAGGGTTTGCAGAGAGGTGGACCCAAAAGCGCGAGCCGCTTCTATCGTCTGCGGCGCAATCTGGCGAATACCCAGGTTCGTGAGCCGGATACCGGGTGGCAGAGCGTATAAAACTGAGGCAATAATGCCCGGAACGCGCCCCACGCTGAAGAGCATAATCACCGGCACAAGATAAACAAAGAAGGGAATGGTCTGCAACGTATCGAGGACCGGCCGCATAAGCGCCTCAAAGGTATCGCTGCGCGAGGCCAGAATGCCCAGCGGGATGGCAATCACCACCGTAATAATGACGGCAACGAGGGTCTGGCTCAGGGTATCCATACTGTGCTCCCACATACCCAGCCAGCCGATCAAGAATAACCCGGCAGCCGAAAACATCGCCATGCGCCAGCCGGCGAAGGCGTAGGCCACCAGGCTTGCCCCCAGGATGACCAACGGCCAGGGTAGCCAGCTTTCCAACAGAGCGCGCAAAGGGTTAAGGCCGTACACAACCAAAAAGTCGTTCAGAGGACCGGTACCGAGGGGCAAATCGCCGATCTGGTACAGGTTGTCCCGCATCCAAACCACGCCGGAATCGACGGGCCGGCTTAATTCGAGGGTCCACGATTCGGGGAATTCGCCAATGCCGGCGACCAGGCCATCGACCAACAGGAGCGCGGCTAGAAGCAGCAGGGAGGCAATCAAAAAGGCGCGCCTTTGGAACCAGAGAGAGACAGCACCGGCCATATCTTTCCGGCCCAGGAACCCCATCCCGGCGCTGATGAACGCCGCCAGCCCGCGAGCCACGCCTTGCGACAGGCGATGGGCGCCGGCCAGGGTCATATCCAGGCCCCGCTCAATGACTCGAACCAGGGCAAAACGATCCAGGCGGTTGGGAAACAAGTGGAACCCCTGCGCCCGTTGAGCCGCGTGGGCCGTATCCTGCTCGCTAAAACCGTGGCTAATCCGGTCGAGGATGATGGCCATAAACACAATCGCCAGACCGGCCTCCAGGCCCTCGCCCACTTTCAGACGTTGCAGGGCAATCAGCACCTCGCGGCCCAGACCACCGGCTCCGATCAGGGCGGCGATCACCACAATGCCAAGGGCCATCATAATGGTCTGGTTCACTCCGGTGATGATGGTCGGCATCGCCAGAGGTAGCTGCACTTTAGCCAAAATCTGCCAGCGGGTCGAGCCGAAAGAGCGGGCCGCCTCCACCGCCGAGGGGGAAACCCGCCGGATGCCCAGGTTCGTCAGGCGGATGGCCGGCGGCAGGGCGTAGATGACCGTCGCCACGACGCTGGGCACACGAGCGATGCCGAAAAACAGCAGCACCGGAATGAGGTAGACAAAGGCCGGCATCGTCTGCATGGCATCGAGCAAGGGGCGCAAGCCCGCCTCAAATCTGTCATAGCGGGAGGCCAGGATACCCAAGGGGATGCCCACAGCCAGCGAAATGAAAACGGAAATGCCCATTAAGGCCAGCGTTTGCAGGCTCTCATCCCACAGGCCGATGAGCCCCATAAACATTAAGCCTGCGGTTGACAGCAGCGCAATCCGCAGCCCCCCGGCCCGTTGGCCCAACAAAAACGTACCGGTGATGATCACCGGCCACGGCAACCACAGCAGAAAATCCTCGAGACGCCGGATACCGAAATCAATGGCATCGCTGATCGGTCCAAAGAACCAGACGAACAATGGATGCGACGTCTGGTTTCTAATCGCCCAGGTTTGGAAATCGTCGATTGGCTCACGCAGGTGGAGATTCCAGGTCTGCGGAAACTCGCTAATAGGCAAAGGCAAACCACGAACGAACGCAGGCAGAAGCAGAATGACAACGATGGCTACCAGGTAGAACAGGTCACGCCTGCGGACCTGGACGTAGCCGGTCAAAGATTGCCAGTTAACCATCAGCCCGCGCCCTCCCCCTCGCCGCCAAGCGCCAGGATGACGGCGGTCCGATCGACGGCGCCGACCAGATAATGGCTGTCATCGACCACCGGAACCGGCATATCGCTGGCGGCAATGAGCGGCACGAGTTTGCCCAGCCTGGTATGAGGGAAAACCGCCGGCGGGTGACCGGTCACCAGCGATTTCAAAGCGGAGCTTTTTGACCGCACCGCGTCCTCAATTTGCGCCCGCGAAAGCAAATCGGAAAAGCGTCCGTCCTCACTTTCCACGAAGGCCACCCCGCAATCCTGGCTTTGCAGGCGGGATAGCACGGCCTCCGGCGCGTCGTTTTCGGACACCACCACCTCGCATTCCTGCATAATCGAGCCGGCCGAAAGCACCCTGGAACGCGGGACATCTTTGGTGAACTCTCGCACGTAATCGTTGACCGGGTTCATAATCACCTGGTCGGGAACGCCCACCTGCACAAACTCCCCGTCCTTCATAATCGCGATGTGGTCGCCCAATTTCACGGCTTCCAGAAAATCGTGGGTGATAAAGATGATGGTTTTGTGCATCATCTTTTGCAGGTTGAGCAGCTCATCCTGCATTTCCCGGCGAATCAGGGGGTCTAAGGCGCTGAAGGGCTCGTCAAACAAGAGAATCTCAGGGTCAACCGCCAGAGCGCGGGCAATGCCGACCCGTTGTTGCATACCGCCGCTGAGTTCGGCCGGGTAATGGTTTTCCCAGCCGCTTAACCCGACCAATTGCAACACCTGTCTGGCCTGTTCGTGGCGGGCGGCTTTGTCCAGGCCCTGCACTTCCAGACCATAGGCAACGTTGTCGATGATTTTCCGATGGGGGAAGAGCCCAAAGTGTTGGAAGACCATACTCAGTTTACGGCGTCGCAATTCCCGCAGTCGCTTTTCATCCATAGCGGTCAGGTCTTCGCCTTCAACGATCACCTGGCCCTCGGTCGGCTCAATCAGGCGCGAGATGCAGCGCACCAGGGTCGATTTGCCGCTGCCGGAGAGCCCCATCACCACAAATGTCTCACCCTTGCGTACCCCAAACGAGACATCCTTGACCGCCACCACATGCCCCGTTTGTTCCAGGATTTGGTCCCTGGAGAGGTTTGAGTCCAACGTTTTTTTGACTCGCCTGGCATGAGGTCCAAAAATCTTCCAGATGTTTCGGCAGGAGATTTCAAAGCTTGTTTCCGGCGTTGCCATTTGAGCGCCTCCCAACATCTGTACTCTACGCAAACGCCTCCCGAAACTCCCGGACCGCCTTGGGACCGTTCCGCTCCAGACCTTGATAAAACGCTGCGGAGTCCTGGTTGCGGAAATCGAGGCGTTCCACCCGAAAGGGGGTTAACCGCTCCCGGGCCCGTCGCCGTTCGGACACGTCCAAAAAATATTCCAGCGCATGGGCGATGCTCCCCGCGTCGGTCCAATCGGACTTGTAGATCGGGTAGCCGGCCCGGTTGAAGACCCAGGACATATTGGGCATCGAGCCGTAGGCCCGGTGGCAGGCCCCATCCAGCGCATCGACCAGGATGGGGCGGGTGACGCCCAACACATCGCGCAAGGCCCGGGCGTGGCGCAGCTTTTGCTCCAGCGAAGTGTGGTGGGGATAGTGCTCGCCCGGATGCGCCTCGTGGGTGTACAGGAATATGGAACCGACGCCCGACTCGGCCAGCCGGTCAGCGAGAGCGTTCATGGATGGCGCCGCCATCCCGCAGTAGGGTCAGGTAAAGCTGCCAAACTCGACGATGGTGTAAAGGTGGCGCGACCAGACCTCGCTCAGATGGGTGATGGTCTGGCCATCCAACTCCAGCAGCGGGAAATCGGGCGCTCTGACCCCCAGCGGCGGGCTTTCGTCAAAACGCATCCACGGCTGGAACTTTTCAGGCACGAACGCATCGTAATTGTAGCGCGCAATCAAATCAGGCTCGGTCACAGTGTACCCCCCTTGCAACTTAGTAACTGTCCGTAAATAACTCCTCACTTTTTCCCAAGAAACATCCTGCAAAAATGCCAAGTTATTTCTGAACAGCCGCTTACGTCAATTTCATCACCACCATACCACAGACATCGGCGGCGGCATTGGCCTTGTCGGACATATTGGCCACGTGGCGGTACACCTCGCGCCGCCGGAGCATAACCATCAGCGGCTTGAAATCCTTGGCCTTGGTGAACAAGTCGGCAATAGCCACCCGGTAGAGATGCTCAACCTCGTTTTCCAACTTTTTGGCCCGCTGGGCGTGCGCGCCCGCCACGCGTGGATTGCCGCTCAGGCGGTGCATAGCCATCGCCAACTCCTCCGCCTCCTGCCGGATGAGGGTGATCATCTGGATCAGATATTCGTCGGCATCGATCTTCAACAGGTTCATTTCCTGGATCGTGGTCAGCGCGTAATCCAACATATCATCGATATTCAGGGATAGATTAAAAATATCTTCGCGATCCAGGGGGGTGATAAAAGTCTTGTGCAGCTCATCGATTAAAATTCGCCGGATCTCGTCCGCTTCGTATTCCTTGGCCTGTATTTGCTCAACCGCCTCCTGGTTTGGTTTCAGGATGCATTGCTCCAGGAGTTTAATGCCTTCCACCGTTTTCTCGGCCTGCTGGATCAACAAATCGATAAACTTATCCTCACTTTTATCCCGGAAGAGGTCTTTCAAACCCATAACCCGCTGTTTTCCTCCTGCAAAAATACCCGCCGGTATTCGCCGGTAGCCCGCTCAGCCGGCATCAGGCCAGCAAAGTTCCGATGGCAAAGTAGAACAGCGCCGCCAGACCGGCGGTGATCGGCACTGTAAACAACCAGGCTATCAAAATCTCCGTCATAACCCCCCAGCGCACCTGCGATTTGCGCTCGGCAGCCCCCACCCCCAGGATCGAGGTGCTGACCGTGTGGGTCGTGCTGACCGGCCCGCCCAACAGCGACGCCGCCAGCACCACCGTGCCGGAGGTAAACTGGGAGGTGAACCCGTGAATGGGCCGTATGCGGTAGAGCTTTGCGCCCAGGGTGCGGATGATGCGCCAGCCGCCGATGGCTGTGCCAATCGCCAGGGAAGTGGCGCTGATCAACACCACCCACCAGAGCACCACAAACCTCGCCTGGTAGCCGAGCACGACCAGCCCCAGGGTGATCACCCCCATCGTCTTTTGCGCATCGTTCGCGCCGTAGCTGAAGGCCAGGGCGATGGCCGTCGGGAGTTGGGCCCGTTTGAAAAAGAGGTTGACTTTGGGGGTAGCGCCCCGGGCCAGCCACAACGTAATCCGCATAACAACGTAGCCGCCAAAAAAACCGATGATCGGCGAGCTAAGGAGGGCCAGAGCGATGGCCCAGACGCCGTCCATCCGGATCATCTCAACCCCGGCGCCGGCCACCACCGCGCCGATGATGCCCCCGATCAGCGCGTGCGAGGAACTGGAAGGTATGCCCAGATACCAGGTCAAAAGATTCCACAGGTTGGCGCTGAGCAGGGCGGCAATGACCATCGCCGCCGAAAAGACGGCCGGTGCGGCCACCCCCTCCGCAATGAGCCTGGCCACGGCCACGCCCAGCATGAACGGCCCCAAAAACTCGGCCACTGCCGCAATCAACAAAGCAGCGCGCGGCGTCATAGCCCGCGATGAAATCATCGTCGCCATAATTTTGGCGCTGGCCTGGAAACCGTTCAAGAAACTAAAGCTCAGCGCCAGTGCAATTAAGATGATGAAACCCACCGGAGGAGACATATCAAACGCGTGGACGTCGACCCCCTTCAAAGTTGCCGGTTATTCTATATGGTGTTCATCGTACGGGCAAGTGGGCGGGAG
>JBHHXL010000082.1:0-14633 GCA_046757065.1 Anaerolineae bacterium | reverse complement strand
AATATCTCAACCAGGAGTAGTGGGTCCATCGTGTTTCGTCCCGTTGGTGGTAGCCAGATTGTATTGAGGGCTTCAGCCCTTTAGCCTCAAAGGGCTGAAGCCCTCAATATGGCTGCATTGGACTCCGCTATTTTCACGCTTCGCGTCGTTGTTGCCCCACAGGGACGGTGCGACTCCTCGTATAAAATAGGGGCTGGAGTGCGGAATTTATTCCGCAAGGAGGAGCAGATTGAAATCCGCACTCCTTTTATCTCTACGAAAATAGCTTGCGTAGGGGCGGACGGCCGTCCGCCCCTATCGATTGTCATTTATTTGTGGCGGATTAACCTGCCGCCGCCTGGCGTCGCCGGAGCGCAACGCCGGCGCCCACCAGAACGGTTCCGCCCAGGAGCAGGGCTATCGTGCCCCAGGCCGACAACCCGACGCGGTCAGCGCCCGACACCGGCAGGGTGGCCGGGGCCGAGGCCTGAAGCGGCGGGAAGGGGATGGAGCCAAGATGTGGGCCGAACCAGTTCAGTTCGTTGGCCAGGTGCATTGCTCCGCCGGTTACAAAGCGGTTGCTGGTGACCGACCAGGCGCTGCCATCCCAGGTGATCTCCTCGGCGGGCACGGGCAGCATCCCGGACATCGGTGGGGGCGGGGTGTTGACAGGATGGTAATAGATTTCGCCGGGCAGGTTCTGCTCCCAGGGGCCGGCCATCGCGCCGTTTTTACCCGGCGGTGCGGAAAGCTGGATGCCGCTCAAGTTGATGGAACTTTCGTAGAAGGCCAGCAGCATCGAGGTGGCCTCCCCCTGGGTGGCGGTGTTGCCGTGCTGGACCAGCGAGTTCAATCCGCCGATCAGCCAGGCCAGGTCGTTGACGTTGTAAACGCTCTTCGAGTTGAAGACGCCGTGCTGCGCGTTGAAGTCGTTGGCCAGAACCTGGTACAACTTATCCGCCGCGTCGCTGTAGCGAGTATCACCGGTAACGGAGTAGAGCGAAACCAGGCCGGCGATGGCCGTGGCGTTTTCCACCACGTCATCCGAGTTCAGGTCCACCAGGCCATCGGCGATGGCCGTGGCCTTGGCCAGAGCCGCATCGCGGACGCTGCCGTCATCGGCGGTCCAGGCCCGGTAAACCAGGGCGCGGATGGCCGCCGTCGACTCCTCGGTCGATTCGGGCGTGCGGCTTTCCAGGGTTCGGAAGAGTTGGGTGGCAGCCCCCTCGAACATACCGTGCATATCCGGGTTGGCGTAGCGCGGGGTCACGTTGCCGCCGGAGAGCACGGACAGGTCGGAAATGGTGTGCAGCATAACCCAATTGGCGGTGTAGTCCAGGGCCCCATCGGAGTCGTGGAAGAGGCCGTCGTCGCCCATCAGGTTCTGCATCGCGTACTGGGCCTGCATCTGGGCCAGCATGTTGACCATGATGCCGATGAAGCGCTGCTGCGCCCCGAAATCGCCGTCGGGTGTGCCGAAGTGGGAGTTGGCGAAGTTATGCGCCCACTGCGATTCCTTGAGCATCGTCTCGGCCTGACCGCGCACGCCGACCGTTTCGTCAAAGCTGGCGGGGTCGAGCCGCAGCCCCTCGAAGTCCAGCGGTTCGAAATCGAGCGGGTTGTTGACCAACTGCGGGCTGCCGGAGGCGTAGATCGCCTGCAGCGGGGCCATATTTTGCGGGATCATGACCGGGTCGTTCGGGTTCTGGGCGATCATCGGCATAGCGGCCATGATCATATCCATCGGCGGCATAAAGGGGACGCCCATCCCGGAGCCCATCACGAACGGTCCGAAGTGATCGCGGGAGAGCCAGTATCCCTGCGAGACCATCACGTCTACGCTGAAGTCGGGATGGCCGCCGTCGATGCCGCTCCCCGCCGGGCCTTGCGCGCCGGCAATGGGCACAATCAACAAAAGCATAGCAATAGCAAGGGTCAGTGCCTTCTTCATTTTTCTCCCTCCATTGGAGTTGAATAGTTTAGAAAGGTTGAAGTTGAATGGCAGCATCTTCCTCATTGCTTGAGGAGTACTCTCCCAGGGATTGGCCCTTCCTCGTTGAAGTTTGAGGAAGGGCCAGAAGGGAGAGAGGGGAAAGATAACTGTCCTTAGCTGCCGCCGGAGCGGGCCTGGACAAACTTCTCCAGAGTCTTTTCCTGGAATTGCAGGGTGCGGATGATGACCGTCAGGGCCACGGTGATGCCGGTGAAGAGGAGGGACATCCCCAGGAAGCGCAGGAAGCCCAGCCAGGGGGCCGTTCCGGCCAGCACGCCCAGTTGGGTCAACAGGGCCGAACCAGGTTGGGCCGGGTTCAGTTCGTTGGCGATGGAGTGGTTCCAGTATGAGGTGGCCACCCCGTTGAGCGATAAGGCCCAGATGAAGCCAATGATCAGGATGATCCAACCCATCATCATAATCATCGGGAACATCTTGGCGGAAAGCGGCTTGTCAGGCACGCCGGGGTTGAGGTCGGTCGGCCACTTTTCCATCACGTCCTTGCCCAGGTCGCGCAGGGCCTTGATGATCGTGCCCAGGGCCATCGTGATTGCGCCGAGCAAAATGCCCAGGCCGAGGAATTTGAAGGACGGCACCCAGGTGGTGATGCTGTGGCGGGCGACGTTGGCCGTTACCAGGACCGAGCCGCTTGCGGCCGCCTCGCGGGTGGCCTTGTCGGCGGAGAAGAAGGTGGCGTTCGCGCCGGCTCCTACGGAGTAAGCCAGCCAGAAGGCTACCAGGACGATGATCAGCCCCAGCCAGGCAAACATTTGGTAGCGTTTCATCATAGTGTCAATCATCTTTTGCATTTGTCATATCTCCTTCGTTAACTTAAGCGGCGTGGGGTAGGGTGTCGCGCTCGTCCGTGGTAACTGTGTCCGGGGTGGGCAACTTGTCGATCACCTGCGGGATGGCGGCTTGCTGGTAGCGGAGGGCGAAGATAATCGCAGCCAAACCGTTGACGATACCCAGGAAGAAGAAAGCTACGCCGACGAACTTGAAAGCTTCCAGCCAGGCTTCGGCCGTATGGACTGCGGACAGCCCGTTCAAGAGGGCGGAACCGGGCTGAGCAGCGTCGATGGTCGTTACCGGATTGCTGAAAACGGCCGAAGCGGTACCGGCCACCCCCAGCGAGACGATAAAGCCGACGATGATAATCAGCATACCGAGCATCATGAACATGCGCATCAGGTAAACCGTTACCGGCTTGGGCGGGATGGGAACGCGGGCGTTTTCCGGCACGCTGGCCATCACTCGCTTGCCCAGGTCCTGCAGGCGCAGGCTGATGATGCCAACAGCCATCGTAATCCCGGCCAGGATCATCGCCACGCCCAGGAACTTGAAGTAGGGCAACCAGACGATGGTGCTCTCGATGCCGGCCCGGACCTGAGCCAGTTCAACGCTGGCGTCGCGCGTGGCCTTATCCACGGCGTAGTAGCTGGCCGCGTTGGCGGCGGTGAACGCGCCGATGATCACGGCGATCATCACTATCATTACCCCCATCGCGATGAACAAGGGGTAACGCTTCATCATTCCTTGCAGCATTTTTTCCATTGTTGATCTCCTTTCACAAACTAACTGGTATCTGCGTTACTTCTTGCCCATCAGGGGCACGGCCCGGGTCAAGACCTCGGTGCGGCGGTCCAGGACGCCCGGGATGGCCGCGAACTCCAGGGCGATGCCGAGCATAAACGAAGTCACGCCGAAGAAGGTCAGCGGCAGCAGCAGCTTGGGCCACCAGGCCAGCGTGGTGAGCTGTCCCAGCAGCGCGGAGCCGATGGTGGCCGCATCGCGGGTGGCCTTGGCGTTAGCGCCCCAATACGAGGCCGCCGTCGGGGCCAGGACGATGACGCCGACCAGGATCGAGAATCCGATCAGGACCCAACCCATGAAGGTGAACAGGGGAAACAGCTTGAGGCCGGTTGTTTCCCGATCCAGCTTAGAAAGTTTTGGTGCCATAGGAATTACCTCCTGTATGAAAGTACACTCAACGGTTATGGGTGGAGACCCATTCGCCTCCTGGCGAAAGGTCATTGCAAATACGCCATTACTTTAACCCATAAGTGGGGCTTGTGCGGAAACGGTTTGGTTGCGGAATGGTAACCGTTTGGTCAGGGGGGAAAGCCGGCCTTTTGCCGCCGGGATAGCATTGCCAAGAGGCGAAATGCGCCAGGAAACTGGAGTGCGGACTTCAGTCTGCCTCCTTGGAAGCGGACTAAAGTCCGCACTCCCCAAATATGGGGGTTGGCGTCATGCAATAGGGGCAGACACACAGGTCTGCCCCTACAATGGTTTTGCCAGATTGGTTCAATCTCCGAGATTGAACCAATCTACTCAAAGAACCGGCGTGTCAGGCCATCAACGCCTCGAATTGGGGGCGGTCGATGGTTTCGTGTTCGAGCAGGGCCTCGGCCAGGGCTTCCAGGTGGCGTTGCTGGGTGGTGATGATGTCTCTGGCGCGCTGGTAGGCCCGGTCCAGAATGCGCCGGATTTCCTGATCGATCTTTTGAGCTAGCGCTTCACTGTAATCCCGCGTTTCGCCCAGCCTGCCCAGGTAAGGATTGTCCTGCTCCTCGCCGAAGGTGCGCAGGCCCAGATTTTGGCTGAAGCCATAGCGGGTGACCATCGCCCGGGCCAGTTTGGTGGCCCGGGCCAGGTCGTTGGCCGCGCCGGTGGTTACCCGCTGGAAGATGATCTCCTCGGCGGCCCGGCCACCCAGCAGCCCCACGATCTCGTCCTCGAAGGCTTCCCGGCTGCGCAGGTATTTGTCCCCTTCGGGCAGGGGCATCGTGTAGCCCAGGGCCATCCCCCGCGAGATGATGCTGACCTTGTGTACCGGATCGCTGTGCTCCAGGTGGTGCATAGCCACGGCGTGGCCGGACTCGTGGAAGGCCACCACCCGGCGCTCGTCATCGCTGAGGATTTTGCTCTTGCGCTCCGGCCCGGCCACGATGCGCTCCATCGCGTCTTGAAACTCTTGCTGCCTAATCGAGGTCAGGTTGCGGCGGGCGGCCAAGATGGCCGCTTCGTTGACCAGGTTCTCCAGGTCGGCCCCAACGAAGCCCGGCGTCAGTTTAGCCAGGTGGGGGATGGACACGTTGGGGGCCAGCGGTTTGCCGCGAGCGTGGACGTTCAAGATAGCCTCGCGGCTCTGCACGTCGGGCCGGTCCAGCGTCACCTTGCGGTCGAAGCGGCCGGGGCGCAGCAGGGCCGCGTCCAGAATGTCGGGGCGGTTGGTGGCGGCGATGACGATGACGCTGGTGTCGGTGTCGAAGCCGTCCATCTCCACCAGAATCTGGTTGAGGGTTTGCTCACGTTCGTCGTTGCCGCTGCCCAGGCTGACGCCGCGTTGCCGGCCCACGGCGTCGATTTCATCGACGAAGACGACGGCCGGCGATTCTTTGCGGGCCCGCTTGAACAGGTCGCGCACGCGGGAAGCGCCGACGCCGACGAACATCTCCACGAACTCGGAGCCGGAGATGCTGAAGAAGGGCACGCCCGCTTCACCGGCCACGGCCTTGGCCATCAGCGTTTTGCCGGTTCCCGGCGGGCCGATCATCAACACCCCTTTGGGAGCGCGCGCGCCCAGCTTGTGGAATTTTGTCGGTTCTTTCAAGAACTCGATGATCTCTTGCAGCTCGAGCTTGGCCTGTTCCGCGCCGGCCACATCTTCGAACGTAATTTGGGGATGTTCAATCGAGTCTTCCTTGCCGCTAGAGCTGGCTATGACCCGTGGGTTGCTGCGGCCCATCGTCCTGAAAAGGTTGCTGTGCGGCCCGCCGGCCATGCCCCCACGTGAGGCGCGGAAGAAGAAATAGGCGAGGAAGCCTATCGAGCCGAACATTAGCACAAAACCCAGGGCGCTGAACTGATCGCCGGCTTGCTCCACGATAATGGGCAAACTGGCCAGGGCTTCGGGAGAGGCGCCCAGCAATTGCAGCGTTTCAATGGTGCTGATGCTCGACTCCTTGCGGGCGCTGAGGCGGGTTCCATCGGTTTTGAGGGCCGTCAGATGGTCGCCCTGCACGACCAGTCTGTCGACTTCGCCCGCTTCAAGGGCGCTAATGAGTTGTGGCAGGGACACAACTTGCAGGGCCTCGCTGTGGCTGCGCCAGGTCAGAAATGACATAAAGCCGACGCCGAGCAAAATGGCGGCGATAAATACCCAATGCCGGGTCGCAAGCAGGCCCTGTCCCTCATTTTTCGAACGGTTGTTGGTTTTGTTGTTGGTTTTCATGAACGGTATCTCCTTGTACGCCAGCGAAAGCCCGGAAGCCCTATGGCGCGAGGTCGCGTAGATTTCCAGGGTTAGTGATTAAGGCTCGTTCTTGAGCCAGGATACCAAAAGTCCAAACACTACAATCGAAATCAGATAGATAAAAAATGTCATAACGCAGTCCTTTTCTTCTTTAGACTGGCCGGTCGATCCAAATATTACTTGCCGGTTGGGGGCAAATGGAAACGGTTTGGTTGTGGAACGGTTACGAAAGGGGGCAGGATTAGACGTACCGTATTAAGGGCTTTAGCCCTTTGAGGCCGGAAAGGGTTGAATAGGTGACGTCGAAGGCCTGGAAAATTGGGCAGGTTGTGTTGCATAAACCGCCGGGATGTGCAGTGGGACAGGCTATCAGCCTGTCCCACATCCAGGTCAACTGCACGATTTAACGCATTAACCCCCGCCCGCAGCGCGCGTTCGGGGTGAGGCCCATTGGTTCACACTAACAGAGTCGGTGCGGCCAGCCGGTAGACTTCCCCAAAATAGGCCAGCAAGCGCTGTCTGGCGCTGGCGTCGCCGACCAGATCGGCGTAATGCAGGATGGTGCCCTGCCAGCCCTCGAGATGCCAGTTCGCCCCGCCCGGCAGCGGGTTATCGACCAGCTTGTCCTCCTCAAAGGGCCAGGGGTTGGAGTAGAAGTAGGCCGGTTCGGCCGGGTAGAAGCCGAAGTTAATCTGCGACGGGTACTCCTGCATCTCGCCCTCGTGCTCGTAGGTCTCGACCCGCGTCCCGTACCATTCAAAGGCCAGGTCGAATCCGTGCGGCCAGAGTTGAACCGGGCTGACTTCGCCGCTTAGGCCCTGGCGGTGTTCTTTGAGAATGCCGTCGGCCAGGACCAGGGCCTGCAGGAAAGTCTCGGCCTGGGCCGGATCGTACTGGCGCGGTTCGTCGTTCTCGAATTTCTCGCGGGCGTAGTCGCCGCTGAGACCCAGGTCGGCCACTGCGCTTATGATCTGATCCCCCAGGGCAGTGGCTGTCGTCCCGGCTGCCAGGCTGAATGTCTGCTCCTCGCCCCGGCTGGTCGAGAGGACGATGTTGTGATTCCGCAAATTTATCTTTAGCGAGAAGGTCCCGCCACCGGGCAGGGCCATCTCGTCCGTGGCCAGGCCGTCGGGTTGCACGTTTAGGCTGATGTGCCACCATTTGGGGTGGAACTCGGCGTGGGTGCGGGGAATGACCCCGACCGCGTGGCTGTACAGATGCAAGGTTTTGCGCGTGGACTCCCAATCGGTCAGCGCCGGAAAGGTTTCCGAGGACATATTTTTACCTCCGTGTCTAAATTTGAATGAATGTTTGATCCGCTTCAATCGATCAAAGTTCCTCACGACTCCGCCGATGTCCGCTGGCTCAGGCCGTTGGAAACCGCCGGAGCGGTGAGGAGCCGGGGTAGCTTTAAGCGCCGCAGAAAATGCCGAGCGCGTGGTCGATGCTCCAGGTGCAGCCGGCCGAGGTCGTCAAGACGAAGAGCACGACTTGGGCCACGAGCATCGTATAGTTCTGGCCCTGCTCGCACTGGTAAGCGGCGTTGATGGTGATGTCCTTGGGCCTGACGCCGGCCAGGCTGAGGTAGTTGAGATTCAGGAATATCGCTACCAGCACGGAGAGGGGCGTCAGGAAGCCGAAGATCATACCGATGGCGACGGCCAGCTCTGCCAGCAGGATCAGGTAGGGGAACCAGGACGCATTGGGGGCGACCAGACTCTTGATCAGCCGGCCGTAGGCGGGCACGGGATGGTTCTCGGCCAGGGCCACGGTCCAGTTCACCATCTGGCCGCTGACGAACCGCCGGTGTGGTTTGTGCAGAAAGCTTTTCAGCCACCACAGCCCGATGCCAATTCGTAAAATGGCCAACCACTGGTTGACCGTTAAAAAGCCGAAGATGTCTTCCATTTTGATGCCTTCCTTTCAAGGGGTGCGTGTTCTTAATCGATGAGTAATGACAGTATACGGCACAAGTTTAATCCATAAATGTGGAAGCGGTAGAAACGATTCGGTTGTGAAACGGTGACGGTTTGGTTGGGTCAAGGCGTTAATTGCGCCTGCGCTCCGCCCGCGGGTGGGACCGATGACCCAGTTCGATCAACCTGGCGCGGCCAGCCGGTAGCCGACGCCGCGCACGTTCAGCAGGTAGCGCGGGGAAGCCGGGTCCGGCTCGATTTTATGCCGCACGGTGAAGACGTGGCGTTTGATCAACTCCTTGGCTTCCCAAAGTTCCGCCTCGTAGCCTAGGCTGAGACGAGCCAGGGTGCTGTAGTCCACGACCTCGCCCGGCCGGGAGGCCAGGGCGGCCAGCAATTTGAACTCGGAGGGCGAGAGGTGGATCGCCTCCCCGTCCCGGCGCACCTCGTGCGCGCGCAGATCGATGTGTAAATCGCCGACCTGCAACAGACGACCGTCGGGGGCCGGTTGGGCCTGGCTGGTTGGTTCCGGCGCTATGCCGTCCAGGCGATCCAGGCTGGTGCGCAACGTTGCCAGCAACTGGGTTCTTTCCCTGCGGCGACGGGAGACGGCAATGGCTTCGATCACCGTCTGCCGGATGGCGTCGGGCCTGGCCGGTTTGAGCAGATAATCGTGCGCGCCCGCCTTGACCGCAGCCATAGCCGATTCCAGGTCTCCGTGGCCGGTCAGGATGATCACGGCCAGGTGCTGCCAGCGCTCGCGCGTGGCTTGCAGCAGCTCGATGCCGGACATACCCGGCATACGGATGTCCACCAGGGCCACGTCGTAATCCGCCGAAGACAGGGCCACCAGGGCCTCTTCACCGCTGCCCACGCCGGTCACGGTATGCCCGTCTTTGGCCAAAATGTCGCGCAAACCGGCCCGGATATTGACTTCGTCTTCAACGATGAGGACCTGGCCGGAAACAGCGTTCATCGTTACCTCGCTCAATGATCATTTCCCTGAGTATGGACCGGCAGCCGGATGGTGAAGGTCGAACCCCGGCCGGGCTGGCTGCTGGCTTCGATCGTGCCGCCGTGTTGGGTTACAATCTCGTGGCTGACGGCCAGTCCTAAGCCGGTGCCGCTGGTCTTGGTCGAGAAAAACGGTTCGAACAGATCGTTCATCACCTCGGAGGACATACCCACGCCGGTGTCGGTCAGGGTGACGACGATCAGGCCGTTCGACTGTTGGGCGCCGACCTGCAATTTTCCGCCGTCCGGCATAGCTTCAAGGGCGTTCAGAATCAAGTTGAGGAAGACCTGTTTCATCTGGTCGCTGGCGACCAGGGCCGGGGCCAGGTTGCCGTCGCCGTCTCGAACCACGCTGATGCCCCGTTGCTGCAATTGCTTGCCGAGCAGCGTCAGAACGTCGTCTAGCAGGGTCGATACGTCTTGGGGGGTGCGTTCGCCCAGGGTTGGGCGCTGGAAGTCCAACAATCGCTGGACAATGCCCGCGATCCGGGCCAACTCATCCTGGACAATCCCCAGCCGTTCGCTGGCCGGTTCGTCCAGCCCTTCCTCGGCAATAAGCTGAAGCTGGAGGGCGATGGCTTGCAAGGGGTTGTTCACCTCGTGCGCCACCGAGGCGGCCAGACGACCGACCACGGCCAGCTTTTCCGCCCTGACGATCTGGGCCTGCGTCTCGCGCAACTGCTGCGTGCGCCGTTCGACTCTGGCCTCCAGTTCGGCTGCCGCCTGGCGTAATTCATCCACCAGATGGGCGTTCTCGATGGCCAGGGCGGCCTGGGCAGCGAAAATCTCGGCCAGATGCGCCGCTTCGTCATCGAAGGCATGGGTTTGCGTTTTGCAGTACAGGTTGAGCACGCCAACCACCTGTTCTCGAGCAACCAGGGGGGTGGCCATGACCGATAGGACCCCCTCCTCAAGGACATAGGGGTGGACGCGTTCATCAGCCGCAGCGTCCGGGACAATCAATGTCTGGCGATGGTCTACCACCCAGCCCGGCACGCCCTCGGCGAAGGCAAAGGTGATTTTAGCCACATGATCGGGCGACAGGTTGTGGCTGACCGCTACCTGATAGGCGTCCGAGCCGGTCTCGAATTGGAACAAGGCCCCCGCATCCATCGGCAGGGTGGCCACCGCCCGGTCCATCACCAGCCTGAGCGTTCGTTTCAGGTCCAGCGAAGCGGCGATCTCCCGGCCCGCCTCGCTGATGGCCGCCAGATGCCTGGACCGGTTGCGCTCCAGTTCAAACAGGCGGGCGTGTTCAATGGCGATGGCCGTCTGTCCCGCAATTTGGGCCAGATTATCCAAATCGGCGGTGGAGGGATTGTGGAATCCCTCGCCGCCCAAAACAAACGCGCCAATGACTTTTCGTTGGAATTGGAGGGGGATGATCAGGCAGGAACTGTGGGGGGGGCAGAGTTGCCGCGTATCTTCAAATTGGGTCACATCGGCCGGGTCGCCGGTCCAGACCCGGCGGTGTTGGATGGCCCAGCCGACAGCCGAGCCTTTTAAGGCAAACGTGTGGTTGATGAACTTTGGGGATTGCCCCAGGCCCTCGTTGAAGGCCGCCACGCGCAGCCGGTCGCCCTCTTGCAGCAAGATCGCCGCCCGCGTGAAGGGCACCAGGCGGTGGGTTTCGGCGAAGATGGTTCGTAGTGTTTCCTGCAGGTCGAGGCTGCTGGTGATGGCCTGGGCGATCTCTTGGACGACGTGCAGGCGGCGGGCGGCTGAGACGAGCCGGCGTTCCCGCTCTCGCTCCCGCGCCGCCAGCCAGCCGACGACGGGGCCGGTGGCCACGTACATACTTAAGATGGGCCAGGCCTCTTGCAGGGTCGTAGCTCGCCGGGCCACGTTTGCATCCAGGGCGATCAGGGCGGCTACCCCGGCTATGGCCACCAGGGCCGCCAGCGTCCCTCCGGCGAATTCGTACAAAACGGCCGCCAGCGCGATCGGGGCCAGGGGCAGGGCGTAGAATGGAATAGGAGGCCGGGCCACAACCAGGAAAGTAAAAATCAGCAGCAGGCTGAGGTAGAGGGACAATTCACCCAGGCTGCGGTGTCGGTGCATAGCAACTGTCCGTAAATAACTTTTCACTTTTTTCCAAGAAACATCCTGCAAAAATGCCAGGTTATTTCTGGACAACCGCATAGTTCCCTTCACCCCTTGTCGGATCGGCGCATGTTATCTTGCCAGGATCGTCTACCTGTCTTGACCCGTGGAGTTCGGCGTTTCTTACCTTTTGGCGTATTTTACACCGTTTCGTTATGAACGACAATTCTATAGTACCTGAGGGTGCGTCCAAATTTTTTGGAAAGCACAGGGGGGAATTGGGGGGACACCCCCTACACCCCCTGGTCCTCCTAAAATGTCAGACACACCCGTACCTGAGGCGGCAGTTGACCAATTGCCGCTGTGGATTACAATTGGTTGACCAGACGAAAAAGGAGAAGCCGATGCCTGCTGATGTCATTGTGACCAACGCCAACATTTACACGATGGACCCCGCCCGCCCGCGAGCCGCCGCCCTGGCCGTTCGTGGCGGCAAATTCCTGGCGGTAGGCTCCGCCGAGGAGATGGCCGCCCTGCGCGGCCCTCAAACCCGGCTGATCGATCTGGCGGGGCAGCCGGTCTTGCCCGGCCTGTGCGATGCCCACATTCACTTTTCCTGGTATGCCCTCAGCCTGCAAACGATCGACTTGATTGAAGTGCCCAGCCTGGCCGAGTTAAAGCGCCGCCTGGCCGCCGGGGCTGGTCAAACGGCCCCCGGCCAGTGGTTGGAGGGCCGGGGCTGGAACCAGGCCCTGTGGCCTGACGGCCGTTTTCCCACGCGCCACGATCTGGACGAGGTCGCGCCCCACCATCCCGTCTTTTTGATGCACAAGAGCGGCCACGCCGCGGTGGTCAATTCGCTGGCCCTGGCCCGGGCGGGGGTGGACGAGGCCACGCCCGATCCGCCCGGCAGCGAGCTGGCTCGCGATCCAGCCGGGGCGCTGACCGGCCTGCTGCTGGAAGCGCCGGCCATCGACCTGGTGCGTAACGCCATCGAAGCGCCGGACGAGGCCACGCTTGACGAGGCCGTGTTGCAGGCCCAGGCCATCGTCCAGCGGATGGGTGTCACGGCGGTCCACGATCTTGACGGGCGGCGTAGCTTTGGGGCCTTTCAACGCTTGCGGCAGCGAGATCAACTCCGTTTGCGGGCCGTCAGCCACGTGGCGATGGATGAACTGGACCACGCCCTGGGGGTTGGCCTGCGACCCGGCCTGGGCGACGGCTGGCTGCGGACCGGCGGCCTGAAACTCTTTGCCGACGGCGCGCTGGGCCCGCGCACCGCGTCGATGCTCGCGCCATACGAAGACGAGCCGGATAATTACGGCATTGTCGTCACCGACAAGGAGGATATGCTGGAGATGGCCGTCCGGGCCAGCCTTGGCGGCCTGCCGACGGTCATCCACGCCATTGGCGACCGGGCCAACCACGACGTGCTCGACGTGTTCGCGGAAGTGCGCCGCCAGGAAGCGGAGCGGGGCGTTGATCGCCCGGCGCGACGGCATCGTATCGAGCACGTGCAGGTGTTGGCCCCGGACGATTTGCACCGCCTGGCCGAATTGGACGTTGTGGCCTCGATGCAGCCCATCCACGCCACGCAGGACATGGACATGGTCGATGCCCATTGGGGCCGGCGCGGGCGATTGAGTTATGCCTGGCGTTCCCTGGCCGAAAGCGGGGTGCGGCTGGCCTTCGGCTCCGACGCGCCGGTCGAGTCGCCCAACCCGTTCATCGGCATCCACGCCGCCGTCACCCGCCGCCGGGCGGACGGCTCCCCCGGCCCGGAGGGTTGGTACCCCGAACAGCGCCTGACCGTCGCCGAGGCGGTCGAGGCTTACACGATGGGCGCCGCTTACGCCGAGGGTCTGGAAGAGGCGATGGGCAGCATCAGCCCCGGCAAATACGCCGATTTTATCGTGCCCGACCGGAACATCTTCACCTGCGATCCGATGGAAATCAAGGATACCTCGGTGTTGGTGACCGTCGTCGGCGGGGAGGTGGTTTATGGCACTGCCATCGCATAGCGTCATCGACTTTTGAGCGTGATTGCCAGAATAAATTCTGGACTCCTTCAATCCATTTGAAACACATCCCCTTGACCTAAAAGCCCAAGTGGAATATTTTGCATTGTAATCTAAAGCCTGTATCATAAAAGCTACAAGCAACCAATGTGGAGACTATTATGAGTAACTTGCCACTTTTTGATAGACCCAAGAATATTGCACACCATTTTGATATAAACGCTGATGTAATATTGTTCAACGGTGATGCCAGCGAATTGATTGATGTGATACCTGATAATTTTGTGAAGCTCATCATTACCTCCCCCCCTTATAATCTGGGCAAGTCTTATGAGTCTCAGGTATCAATCAAAAAGTATTTGGAAGAACAAGAACAAACTATTGCAAAGTTGTATAGAGTTCTCCGGACAGATGGAAGTATCTGCTGGCAGGTTGGAAATTTTGTTCAAAAAGGTGAGGTCTACCCACTAGATATTTTCTACTATCAAATGTTTAAGGAACTTGGATTATATCTGCGTAATAGGATTATTTGGCATTTTGGACACGGGTTACACGCCTCCAAGCGGTTTTCAGGTCGGTATGAGACAATTTTGTGGTTTACCAAGAACGATGACTATACGTTTAATCTGGACGCTGTTAGAGTTCCATCGAAGTATCCTGGTAAGCGTCATTATAAAGGTCCAAACAAAGGAAAACCGTCAGGAAACCCAAAGGGCAAAAACCCTTCTGATATTTGGGAATTTCTGGTAACAGAATGGGATCAGTCTGTTTGGGATATTCCTAACGTGAAATCAAACCATCCAGAAAAAACAATCCATCCCTGTCAGTTTCCGGTTGAACTTGTTGAAAGATGCGTTCTTGCCTTAACCAATGAAGAGGATTGGGTTTTTGACCCTTACGTGGGTGTCGGGTCATCCCTGATTGCATCTCTCAAGCATAATAGACGAGCAATTGGGAGCGAAAGAGAGTCGGAGTATGTTGATATTGCACAGGATCGATTGAATTCCTTTTTGAATGGTACACTCCGTTTGAGACCGTTGGGCAAACCTGTTTATAAACCGACAGGTAGAGAGAAGGTATCCCAAATCCCTCCAGAGTGGGAGGATGCTACCCAAAAGAGACTGCTAGAACAAAGGGAAAACTACGAGTGAGAATTGCAGGCATTTACTCTTTCAAAAATGGCCGGGAGATTATTGCGACAGATTTTGCCATTGAATTACAAGAGATCGAACAGGTAGTCGCAGCGGTTGATGGCGCAAAGCATAAAACGAAAGTCAGCAAGGAAAAGACGATGCCTGGAAGAATGCTCTACAAACCAGGTTCGCTAAACAAGGCTTTCAAACGAGAATTTAGCGCACGAGGTTGGCAGAATTACAAAGTTCCGTGCGATTATCCGACGGAGTTCTATACTT
>JBHHXL010000081.1:0-14711 GCA_046757065.1 Anaerolineae bacterium | reverse complement strand
ACCCAACGCTTTTTCTTGCAAACACCCGGGCCGAACCCCTCGTTCATCGCGCCAGGACCATACAGGTCAGGGCAAACAACAAGGGCGCGATGAGCAGCAGCACCAGGAACGAAAACCTGCCGCCAATCGAGTTTCCGGCCTTCAAGGCCAGAAAGGCAAAGGGCGTGGCCACTCCCGTCAGAAAGGCCATCGCCAGTAACAGAGTTAAGGTTCGCGCCGGCATGGGACACCTCCTGTCGAGTACACCCCTTCGAAGCCGGTCCGTGTTGGAGATGACGAAACGGAAAGCGCCGGACCACGTTCTGGGTTGGACGTTCAAGCGGGAAAAACCCTAGGGTCAGTATAAACCAAAAACGCCGCCGATGGCCGGAACCAACCTCCCCTTTGGCCGACAAATTTCGGACGCAGTTCGTTGGGGTAGTCCCCCGCTTGAGTGTTGTTGGGTTATTGGGGGGTGATTCGCCTGGTTTGGAACCAGCAACATTCGATGAGGGGGCTACCTTCGTTTGAGGAGAAAACAAAACGCCCCAGGTTATTCGAGAGAAGGCCGAATAATCCGGGGTGTTATTTGCGGGTCTTCAAGCAGTAGGTCACGTTTTTGACGTGATCATCACGCTGCTCCATCACTGTTTCTCGTAAGGTTGCCCGTCCGCCGCCGGCGGGATCGACCGGCCCACCACGCCGGCAACCACGACCATCGTCACAATGTAGGGCGCCATCAGCATAAACTCGCTGGGGATGGGAACCTGATCGATGCCCAGGCCCTGTAGTTTGACTTGCAATGAGTCGGCAAAGCCGAAGATCAGCGAGGCGAAGAAGGTGCCGATGGGCGTCCAGCGCCCGAAGATCATTGCCGCCAGGCCGATAAAGCCCTTGCCGTTGGTGATCAGTTCGTCGAAGCGCCCTACCGAGCCGATGGTGAAATAGGCCCCGCCGATGCCGGCCACCATCCCGCCCAGGATCACGTTCAGGTAACGCATCTTGAAGACATTGACCCCCAGCGTGTCGGCGGCCCGGGGATGTTCGCCCACGGCAATCGAGCGCAGCCCCCAACGGGTATAAAACAGCCCGATGTGAATGACGATCACCAGGAGGATGACCAGGTAAATAATCAGGTTGTTCTCGAACAGGAGCGGGCCGATGAACGGGATTTTGGAGACGACGGGGATGGGAAACCGGCGGAAGAAGTCGCTGCTGTTCAGTTCGGGGATGGGTTGCAGGAAGCGCTGGCTGATGAAGCTGGTCACACCCGCGGAGAAAATGATGATGACCGCCCCGCTGACAATTTGATCGACCTTGAACCTGACCGACAGCCAGGCGTGGAAGGCGGCCAGCACGGCCCCGGTCAGAATCGCTGCCAGCAGCCCCAGTACCAGATACCACGGTTCTTCCATACCCCGGCTGCGGAAGACGCTGGAGACGATGACCGAGGTCATGGCCGCGCTGAGCATCATACCTTCGATGGCGATGTTGATCACGCCCACGCGCTCGCACAGCACCCCGCTCAGCCCGCCCAGGGCAATGGGCGCCGCCGCCGTCATTGAGGCCGACAACATCCCAAACAGGCTCATCGACGTGCCGCGCGCGGCCCAGGTTAGAAAAGCGAAGATGAAAGTCAGGGCCACCACCAGCAGGGCCAGGTGCACGTTCTTGAAGCCTCGCGCCAACTGCCAGCCGCCGATCAGGGCCACCACCGCGCTTAAAACCCACAGCGTCATTTGCGAGGGGACGATCAGCGGCTCCAGCCTGATGGCATCGCTCTTAAAGCCGGGGTTCAGATTGAATTTGGTCATCATCTCAGCCTCGGTGTTCCTGCCGAAGAAAAAGATGATGGCCGCGGCCACAACCAGGAAAAAGACGCCCCAACCCAGACTGCGCCGTTCGGTGACCTCTGTTTTTATCGCGGAAGCGGTTGATGCTGCTACGCTCATCTTGCTCTGATCCTCCTGATTTTATGATCCCCAGCCACGTGTGAAGACGGCTTCGCCCAGGTCGGTCTCGGCTTTCACCCGGTAAATCCAGCGCACCAGGGCCGGGGCAGCGATGAAGACGATGATCAGGGCCTGGACTATCGAGATAATGTCGATTGGGATTTGGGCAATGGATTGCATGCGCGTCGCCCCGTTGCGCAAGGTGCCGAACAGCAAGGAGGCCAGGACCACCCCCAGGGGATGGCTTTTGCCCAGCAGGGCCAGGGCAATGGCATCGAACCCGTAGCCCGCCGAAAAGCCGCCGGCCAGGTAGCGATTGACCCCCAAAACCTCGTTGACGCCGGTCATCCCGGCCAGCCCGCCGCTGATGAACATCGTCAGCACGAAGATACGGGTGACCTTGATGCCCCCGTATCTGGCCGCGTCGGGGTTGGTGCCGACCGTCCGGATCTCAAAACCGATGGTCGTTTTAAAGAGCAGCCACCAGACGGCAAAAGCGGCCAGCAGGGCCAGGAAGAAACCGACGTGGAAGCGCATCGGGTCGGGGAAGAGCCGGGGCAAATAGGCGGTTGGCAGAATCTCGGCGGTGATGGGCCTATCGCCGCCGGGCCGCCGCAGGATGCCGGTGAAAGCCCAATCGAAGAAGCGGAAGGCGATGTAATTCATCATAATGGTGTTGATGACTTCATGGGCGCCCGTTTTGGCCTTGAGATAGCCGGGAATGGCCCCGTAAATGGCCCCGGCCAGGATGCCCCCGGCGATGGCAAACGGCAGGTGCAGCCACCAGGGCAGCAAGAAGCTGTAGCCGATGACAACCGCCGCGCCGGCCGCCACCCACAACTGGCCCTCGCCGCCGATGTTGAACAGTCCGCCCCGGAAGCCGACCGCCACGGCCAGCCCGGCGAAGATGTAGGGCGTCGAGGCGACCAGGCTCTCGCTGAGGGGGTTGAAGGCCAAAATCAACGGCTCGGTTGCGCCGCTGGCGAAGTAGGCTTGTAGCGCGCTAACCACCTCTCGAGGCGATCCGATAGACCCGGCGAACATCGCCCCGTATGCCACCGCTACCGAACGCCAGGCCGCCGCCAGCCCCCGCCCGAACCCCTCCCGGAAGGCCGCGTAGACTTCGGCGTCGGTGAAGGCGATGAACAGGGCTCCAATGACCAGCGCCGAGAACACGGCCAGGATTGGAATCAACAAGATGTCCCACACCCGCCGCCAGGCCGGGCGGCCTCTGGGCGCGTCGGGTTCCTGCTTGGAAGGCGTTGAGGGTTTGGCCTCTACTCTAACACTCACCGGCTTCTCCTTTCTCTTAGAAGCTGTCTGAAAAGTATGGCTCTGTGAGGAATTGTGTGGTAATGTAGGACACGCGGAGCGTGTTAGTTTGTCCCGCACAAGCTAACAGCTTGTGCTACAAAACCCCATAAAAGCTCAAAGAGCCAAAAGTATTTGACAGGGCAGGTGACCGGCACTTTTGCGGTGAAATTCGTGAAATTCGGCCCTATTCTATCCCGGGTTTGAACGTTTTTAAGTGCCGGTCACCTGAAATCCGACTTTTCAGACCGTCTCTTAAATGATCACCGGGCGATAGTTATATTACTGTACACGGCTCGCGCAGGGCCGGTTCGTACATCGCCAGCACGTTCTCCAGCGGCGTGTCGGGCTGGACGTGATGTGAACTACACATAATGTAGCCCCCGCCGCGCCCCAGGACCCGGGTCCGTTCCCGAACCTCGTGCTGCACCTGCGCTTTGCTGCCGCGTGGCAAGGTGCGAATGATGTCCACCCCCCCATGAAAAGTAAGTTGCCCCCCGTACTGCTCCTTCAATTCTGCCGGGGCCATCCCTTTGGCATCGGGCTGGATGGGGTTGAGGACATCGACTCCGATGTCGATCAACTCCGGGATCAAGGGGGCGACCGCCCCGTCGCAATGGTACATCGCCGGTATGCCGTAGCTATGAACCACGTCGAGGATTTTCCGGTGACGCGGTTTTACCAGCTTGCGCCAGGACTTGGGGGAGATGAGCAGCGAATTCTGGGTGGCGACGTCGTCGTAGGTGTAGACCATATCCAACCTATTGCCGGCCAGGTCCAGCACCGTCTTCAGATTCTCCAGGTGAACTTCCAGAATGCGGTCCATAATGTATTCGGCGATGGCCGGATTCATACCGATGTCCAGCATAAACTGCTCCAGGCCGCGCAGGGCCCAGGCCTGCTCGAAGAAAGACCCCAGCCGGAAACGGATGTGGAATGGCCCGTCTTGTTGCAGGCGGTCGATCATTGCCGGCAATTCGGAAAAATCCCACCAGTCGGGGGTCGGCCAGGGGTGGCTCTTGAGTTCATCGACCGTCGTCGCCTGGCTGAGCACCCAGGAGGCCAGGCCCTCATATTGGCCGAACATATGGGTCTCAACCTGGAAGTGCGCCCCCCAAATGTCGTACAGGGTGCCGTCGGGCAGGACTTGCCGCCACATCCGGTTGGGCGTCGAGCGGGCCAGGGTGGACCACCAATCCACCTGTGCGCCGGGTTTGAGGGCCTCGTCGGGCGGATTGCAAAACATATCGTAGGAAAACAGGCGACAATCCACGTCGAGCCGGCGCAGGATGGCCTCGCGCTCGGGTTCCAGCCAGGGCATATCCTCCAGGCCCGAGGTATCGGGCTGAAAGTGCTGGACCATCTTGTCCCAGACCTCTGCGGTGGCCAGAAAGTCGCACGGAATGCGGTCGCCTTCCTGGTGCCGAAGGGCTGTAAAGACTCGTTCCTGATGTGTAAGGCCCCTAATCTCCATATGAAGTATCTGATCTCCCCCTAAAGCATCCGGTCTTATTTCGTCTCTCCGCCTGTAGCCTGCATATAATCAAAGATGAGCTGCACGAATCGTTCGCAGTCGGCAGGGGCGGCCAGAAGTGCGTCAAATACAATGTCATCATCCACTTCCCCGTACAGATGTACCAACCGATTCCGCATTGAGGCCATCTGCAAAAGGGTTAATACAAAATCATCTGGAATGAGGCCAACCTTATTGAGTATCTGGAACGTTTCACGATGTGTTGTTGGTGACTGGAATTGCTCTGAGGCGATGACGTGGTTGCCGATGTCAAGGCAACATTCAAAGGCAACCTGGAGATAATATCTGGCCGCGCCACGTTTGTATGGGTCAGAGAGAATAGCTTCCTTGCCCAAGTCTCCCAAGTTCTGCAAATGCCTGATATATTCACGCAGGTTACGAACGAGCTTCTCGATTTTGGCAGGGTTTACCATGGCTAGCCTCGATCTCGTCTTCTGGATAGGCCATGTGCTCGAACGTCGTCGAAAAATGCCTGTCGCATCATACGAGCTACCGGCTGGAAATCTAAGTATTCTCGCCAGGTACGTGTTTCAAACTCGACCCGAGCGGTTTCATCTCGCGAATATAGCCGGATACCATGTGTGACAACCTCCCCGCGAAAGGTCAATGGTAAATCGTCAATGACTCGCACGTCTGCCTTGAAAATACCCTGTCGCTCCAGCGCCTCTTCGACAGCAAACTCCAGATGTAACCGTTCTTTGGGTTGCATGGCAAAGTCCTCGTTTGGCGGTGAATACCACAATACCAGGCCAATGTCCACATCACTTGTCGGCAGCGCTTCCCCTGTTGCCACCGAACCATACAAATAGGCGAGCTTGACAGGCGTATCACGCAATATATCCGGCAATACTCGTCGGAGTCTTGTAACTAGATTTTGGTTAATGGTCATCTTGGTTTAATTCAAAGTGCAAACTGCATTTGTGCCAATGGTGGGCCCAAATACGCTTCATTCAACGCCGGAAGAGCTCCAGAACGTAGCTCAAAAACCCCTCAACGTCGATGGACTCCGCGGCCCGGATGCGCTTTCCGCCCTGCTCCACCTCCTTGATTCGCCCCGCGCTCGGTCCGGCGGGGATGACCTCGGTCCGGGTCTGGCGGAAAGTAATCAACTGCGGCGCGCCCAGATAACCGGTCGTCAGCGTATCCCACATATGATACAAATACTCATAAGCCGGGATCGTGCCCACCGTTAGGGCCCAGCACTGCCCGGACAAATCGGACAACGAATAGCGTCGTTGTCGAGCCAGGCGCTTCAAAAAATCCTGGGTGACGGGGACTCTGTCCGTCGCGTCGAGCGGGAACAATGTGACCGGCACGTCTGTCTGCCACAGAGTGTGAGCAGATGGCGGGTCCCAGTAGACGTTCCACTCGGCGCTGCCGTCGTGCTCGTGGTCCCGAACGTTGCCACCGACCCGCAGCGCGCCTCCCATCCAGACCACCTCTCCAATTTTCGCGGCCAGGCCGGGGTCTGCGGCCAGAGCGGCGGCCAGGTTGGTCACCGGCCCGGTGACCAGCACCGTCAGCGGCTGCCTGGCCTCTCGGAGCTTGCGGGCCAGGAATTCGTGGCCGGGTTCCGGCGAGGGAGCGGGCAGAGCCTCCTCCGGCTCGTTGAGGATGGGCAGAGCATCAATGGCGTAGGCGTGAACCCGCCAGACGCGGGGAAACGAATTGACGCCGTGCAGAGTGCCCTGGCTCAGCTCGACGTCCGCTCGCCCGAATAAGCGCAGGATTTTGAGCGAGGCCGACACCGCCGGCGTCAGGAAACAATTGGCGGGGGTGACAACCACCCCGGCCAGCTCGATGTGTGGCATAGCCAGCAGCATCATCAATGCCAGGAAATCATCCACCCCCCCGTCGTGATCGAACAAAACGGTCCGCTTCGCCACTACAGGACCGCCTCAACGTCGGTCATAAAGTCGCCCCCCTCCTCGTCGGTGGGCAGATCATCGGGGCGGGCGCCGGCCATCAGCAGGCCCAGTTGCTCCTTGGTCACGCGATTGGCGGGCAAAATGCCGACGATCTTGCCCTCGAACATGACCGCGATGCGGTCGCTCAAGGCCCGAACCTCGTCCAACTCGGTCGAGACCAGCAGCACCGCCGTGCCCTCATCCCGCTTTTGAATGATGCGGCTGTGGATGTACTCGATCGAGCCCACATCCAGGCCGCGCGTGGGTTGGGCCGCGATCAGGAGTTGGATGGGCCGCGAAAATTCGCGGGCGACGATCACCTTTTGCTGGTTGCCGCCTGACAGGTTGGCAGCCGGAACCTTGATGCCCGGCGTGCGCACGTCAAATTCTTTGATGACGCGCTCGGTGATTTGGCGAACCTCGCTCTCGTTGATGATGATGCCGGAAGCAAACGGCTTCCGGTAGTAGGTGTTCAGCACGATATTATCGGTCAGCGGGTAGGGCAGGACCAGGCCATCTCGCTGGCGGTCTTCCGGGACGTGAGCCACGCCCTGCTCCGTAATCTGGCGGGGGGTGGCGTGGGTGACGTCCTGGCCGTCGATTTTCACCACGCCGGCTTCGACCCGGCGCAAACCCGTCAGCGCCTCGACCAGCTCCGTCTGCCCGTTGCCCTGCACCCCGGCCACGCCCATAACTTCGCCCGCGCACACCTCCAGCGAGACCCCATCGACGGCGATGTTGTGCCGGTCGTCCTTGACTACCAGATTCTCGATGGTCAGAACCGGCTCACCCGGCGTGGCCGGCGTTTTGTGCACGAGCAACTCGACGGCGCGGCCAACCATCATTTCCGCCAGAGATTGCTCGCTGGTCTCTTCAGGCTTGACGGTCCCCACCATTTTTCCCCGGCGCAAGACCGAGATGCGGTCGGCCACGGCCAGCACTTCTTTAAGTTTGTGAGTGATAAAGATGATGGACACCCCCTGCTCCACCAGCGCCCGCATGATGGCAAACAGTTCCTCAACTTCCTGGGGCGTGAGGACCGCCGTCGGCTCATCCAAAATCAGGATATGGGCATCACGATAAAGAACCTTAATGATTTCAACCCGTTGTTGAACCCCCACGGGCAGGTCTTTTACATACGCTTTTGGATCGACGTGCAGGCCATATTTTTGGGAAATTTCGCGAACCTGGTTGGCTACCTTGCGCCGGTTGAGAAAGATACCGTTAAGCAGACTTTCCTGGCCGAGCATCACATTTTCCACGACGGTCAACACCGGCACGAGCATGAAATGCTGGTGGACCATGCCGATACCCTGGCGGATGGCGTCGTTGGGTTCGGTGATGGTCGCCCGCTTATCCCGGATCAAAATTTCGCCGCGATCGGGCGGGTACAGGCCGTAGAGGATGTTCATCAACGTCGTCTTGCCCGCACCGTTCTCGCCCAGCAGGGCGTGGATTTCCCCCGATTCCAGGCTGAAGTTAATGTCGTCGTTGGCTAACACGCCGGGGAACTGCTTGGTGATGCCCCGTAGCTCCAGAACAGGCGGCATAAGTTCCTCCTCGATCGGTTGGTAGATTAGGAGATCAGGAGATTAGTAAATTAGCAAATTAGTTAGCCAGTTTACCAGCCAACGGGTCAACCAATCCCCCAGTCAACCGGCCAACCAATCAACCGGTTAACCAATCTCCCAGTCAACCAGTCTCCTAATCTCCTAGTTTACCAATCTACCAATCTACTAACCTACTAATCAACTAACTTACTAATCAACTAACTTCCCACCCAAACGTTCAACAAAGGCGACGTGCCCTTCGGTCTCCAGCCCCTGGTGCAACTCGGCCAGAACCCGGGCCAGCTCTCCCTCTAACAAAGCGGCCACGTCCAGGTTCAGACCGGGGAAGACCCGGCTATCGATTACCCCGGCCGCATCGGGTTCCAGGCGAACGTACCTGCCCTCGTCCAGCCTGAACCAGTCCAGTTGCTTGTCGTAAATCCGCCAGACCAGATACTCTTGCACGCCGGTACGGCGGTAGACGTTCAGCTTGTCGTGTAAATCGTAGGAGGCGCTACTGCCGGCGATCTCCACGACCAATTCGGGCGGGCCCTCCAGATAATCATCGGCGCTGACCTGGGAGATCCCTCCCTGCGCCGGGTCTAACCGTAGCAAGGCATCGGGTTGAACCTCGTTGTCCGCATCCAGACGAACGGTGGCATTGTCACCTAACTCAACCCCAGGCGTAGCCGCGCAATAAACGCCCAGCCAGGTAATCACTTGCGCATGGGCTCTGGCGTGACTGATGCGTACCGCTGATGGCATATAGACCACTCCTTCCACCAGTTCGGCTTTTTTGATATGCGGCATTGCCTGATAACGCCGCTCGAATTCAGGCCGCGTCAGCCGGTCGCCGCTTTCCAGCGGCGGAGGCCCAAGCGCCACCACGTCCGCCCCGCTCGTAGCCCGTCGAACGCGCTCCTCTCGGAATTCAGCCGCCGCTTCTTGTTCCACGCTCATCCGATATTTCCTTTAACCAAAACTAATCGATTGTGAACCGGTTGCGAATCATCAGTGGGGATTATAGCACAACTTCCAGGCTCTATCGAGTCGGTCGTAAGTTGGGCCATCAAACCAACCGTTTGCGAATTTCCGAGCTGATATTATCCAAAATGGTCACCACAATGACAATGGCCCACACGGCCGTTCCAGCCTTGTGGTAGGACAGCTCGTTAATCCACGTTTGGAGCTGCAAACCGATCCCGCCGCCACCGACGAAGCCGATGATCGTCGAGATGCGCACGTTGATGTCCCAATGATAAATGGCAAAGGCGATGAAGGGCGGTATGATCTGGGGCAAAACCGCGTAAAAAATCGCTTGTAGCCGATTAGCTCCGCTGGCTACGATCGCTTCGATCGGCCCTTCATCAATGCTCTCGATAGCTTCGGAAAACAACTTGCCCAACGAGGCAATCGTGACGATGGTCATGGCCATAACCCCGGCGAACGGCCCGAACCCCAACCAGATGGCAAACATCACCGCCATGACCAGGGCCTCGATGGAACGCATTAGATTAAAAATGGTCCGGGCAATGTAGTAGATCACGCTGCCAACAGGGCCGGTGCCCATAACGTTGCGCGCCCCCAGGAAGCTGGTGGGCACGGCTACCAGGCAGGCGAAGGTGGTGGCCATTAGCGCCATAAAAATAGTTTCAACGATCTTGGCCGTCGTCGTTTTGAGCGCTTCGCTGGGCAGCAAGGCGCCGCTTTCCCAGGTCAATTCCGCCTCGAGTTGGCTGATGTTGCCCTCCTGAGCAGCGACGATGGGGCGCACCTCCACTTCAGCCGAGAAATGTCCCTGGTCGTCGGTCGTGGCCTTTTCGCTGCGTAGCCGGCGCCCATCAGGCAGCAACCAGCGCAGTTGCACCGCTGTGTTCGGCCTTAAAGCGAAGCCTTCAACGGTGATGAACTCCTGGGGGTCCACACATAATTCGCTGGGCACAATCCGGGGACCGCTGTCGGGGATAGTCGCCACTTCCCCGGAGCCGCACGGCACAGGAAAGTTGATGACGAGGCTTTCTATGCGCTCGGCGCGACCCAACACGTCTGGCGTGACAAAATCGGTGATGATCGGCATCGCCTTGGGCGCATCGGTGAACAGGCGTGGCAAATCGATTTGGGTGGTATTCCAGCTAACAACGTAGGCCACGAGGATGATAATGGCAATCGCCACGTTTCGACCATAACGCAAAGCGGGGGGTGTCATTTTCTTCTTTTCCATGCTTCGACCTCACACAACCCGTTCGCGCGCTTTGGCACTGACGTAATCCAGAATGGCAACGACGATCATAATCGACCAGAAAGCGGCGCCGATCGCCCGCCATTGGCTAAGCCGTTGCCATTGGACGATCAAGAAACCGATGCCACCGCCGCCGACGAAGCCGATGATCGTGGACATACGCACGTTGATGTCCCAACGATAAATCGTGAAAGCCATAAAGGGAGGCACAACCTGCGGCAATACAGCGTAAGCGACTATTTGTAGCCAATTTGCCCCCGTGGCCCGGACTGCTTCAATCGGCCCGAAGTCAATGCTTTCTACTTGCTCCGAGTAAAGCTTACCCAGGGCGGCGATGGAGTGTGCGGTCAGGGCCATCACCCCGGCAAACGGCCCCAAACCGACCCAGACTACGAAAACAATGGCGATGATCAAAGGCTCAATCGAGCGGATGATATTGAGCGCGGTGCGTAAGGCGTAATACAGGGACAACGTCACCGGATTGCCGCTCATCAAATTGCGGGCGGCCACGAAACTGAGGGGCACGGCGAAAACAATGGCGATGGTGGTGGCCATCAGGGCCAGGGCGACGGTTTCGCCCATTTTTTGCACGACGAGCAGCCCATTCTGGCTGGCTTGCCAGCCCCCGATGATCTTCTTCTGAATGATTTGCACCGCGTGGGGTTGCGGCTCGCCCGTATCGTGGCTCAAGGGAACGGCCAACGGCACTTCGACGTCTACCGTAAAACGGCCTTGATCATCGGTGGTGACGATAAGCTGCTGGCCCTCTTTGGTGAGACGTTGTTCCTGACCAATAGGGTTGGCCCACCAAATTTCTGCCGCCAGGTTGGGCCAAAAGCCGGCGCCGTTCACCGTCAGCGTGTCGCCCACTTCCCCGCAAGTCGCCGAGAGGGTGATCACCGCTTCATCCTCAAACGTGGTGGTTGCGGGAGGGGGGCTATCCGAGCAATGGACTTCAAACGGGGTCCGATCTTTGCGCACTTCCGCTTCCCGTTCGGCAACGTCGGGGGAGAGCATACCCGCCACAATAGGCCGCACGCGGCTGGCCTGCTCTGAAAATTTGGCCGGTTCGATCTTGGTCACCAGCCAGCCCCCGGTGTAGACGACGACCAGGGTGGCCAACAGCGGCGGCAGAAACGAGCGCATCGTGCCCCGGGCCCGCCCATACGCATCCCAAACGTTCCAGAACCAACTGAAGATTACCAGGATAGAGAGAGCGGACAGGTCTTGCCACACAACGATGGCGGCGGAGATAACTATCGAGATGAAAACGGATAAGCCTCGCCCGGTCGAACCGAGGAGCGCCTGTCCCAAACCGGGTATAATCAGCGACAGGCCGGCTGCCAGCCAGGGGTTAGGCCGATGGGTTGAATTGGACATGGGTCGGGTCCCTCGCTCTCGTCAGTTGACCTCGACGCGAACGGCCTCTTCGCCGTATATTTCTTTGAAGCGTTTCTCGTCAATTTCCTCGGGGAGACCATCGAACATCATATTGCCGTCTTTCAAAGCAATAATCCGGGTGGCGTAAGCCCGGGCCAGGCTCAAGAAGTGCAGGCTACACAGCACCGTTACCCCTTCCTCCTGGTTTATCTGTTCGATGTATTTGAGTACGGAATGCGAAGTGGCCGGGTCCAGGGCCGAGACAGGCTCATCGGCCAGCAGCAAGCGAGGCTCCTGCATCAGGGCCCGGGCGATGCCCACCCGCTGCTGCTGCCCGCCCGAGAGAGTGTCGGCTCGATTATGGGCCTTCTCTAGAATGCCGACGGTCTCGAGCGCGCGTTTAGCCCGTGATCGCTCTTCTTTTGGAAAGACCCCCAGCAGACTTAACCAGGGGTTCACGTAACCCAGCCGGCCGGAAAGGACGTTGCGCATCACCGAGGAGCGCTTCACCAGATTGAAGTGCTGAAAAATCATGCCGATGTTGCGCCGAATCTCTCGCAACTCGGCCGGAGAAGCCGCCGTGATGTCAACCCCATCGAGGATGATCTGGCCGCTGGTGGGCTCAATCAGGCGGTTGATGCAACGCAACAGCGTGCTTTTGCCCGATCCGCTGAGCCCGATGACCACCAGGAACTCGCCATCTTGCACGCTGAAAGAGACATTGTTCAAGGCCCGGGTTCCATCGTCGTAGACCTTGGTTAAGTTCTTTATTTCTAGCATTCGTTTTCCTCGGGTGACTTCGGCTGTGTCATTCCGAGCGGAGCGAGGAATCCCTGGGATGTACCGTCAACTCGAGACTTGGCAGGCAGGTACGCGGCAAAGATGAGCTAATGCCTTTGGAACGCCTAACTTGCCATAGCGCTTGAGGGATTCCTCACTTCGTTCGGAATGACGTGAGCGAGGTTGAAAAATAGGGGAGAGGAGCTAGCTCCTCTCCCCTAATCGTCCGCTTGAAAATTCAACGGCTATTGAGCCAGGTCTTCGATGCTGATCCCGGATGCATCCAGGTCGGCCCGGAAGCCGTCGTAGAAGGAGTCCTCAACGGGTTCCAGCCCGGCAATTTCGTACAGTTGCTCGAGCGCAGCCTGGCCTTCCTCGGATTGAGCGATGTCGAGCAGGGCATTGACCACGTTCTCGCGCACGTCGCCCGGCACGTCGGTTGAGAAGCTGACGGTGTCGTTCGGGATGTCAGCAGATTCCCTGATGACTACCACCACCTCCTTGACGTCCGGGATGTCGTCTTCAACGCTCCGGCGGGCGTCAACGAACGTCGCGCCGGCGTCGCATTCACCGTTGTAAACAGCGGTTACAACATTGTTGTGCGAACCGACGTCAACGACCTCGATGTCGCTCTCGGGATCCAGCCCTTCGGCTGCCAGGGTGATGCTGGGGATGATCCAGCCGGAGGTGGACAGTGGGTCAGGCCGACAGAAGGTCTTCCCCGCCAGGTCCGCGATGGAGGTAATGCCGCTATCGTTGCGGGTGATGATCTGCCCCTTGTAAGAGGTGCTGCCGAAGCGGACCGTTGCCAGGGCCACGTCCACCCCGTATTTCTCGTTGGCCAGAACGTAGCCAAAGGTGTTCAACCAGCCGATTTGGGCGTTGCCGGCGCCCATCGCCTCGATCACCGCCGCGTAGCTGGTGGCGACGTTAGCGGTCACATTGTATCCGGTTCTTTCAGAGACCATCGCCGCCAACTGATCGCCGGAGGCCAGAATCTCCTCGGTGTCGCCCGAAGGCACGAAGGACATAACCAGGTTGACTTCTCCGGCAGCGGGCGCCGGGGCGGCCTCGACCGGCCAGCCGGTGGAGATTTCGCCGGCGGCAATGGCTGCCGTCAACGCTTCGACTTCGGCTTTCAGCTCATCCGGCACGCTGCCTTCATAGTCGTGGTAGGGGGCGAGACCCACGCCGCCGTTGTCGAGGGTGCCGATGAAGTTGGTGCCGCCCTCGAAGGTGCCGTTGGCCATCGACTCAACCGCGGTAAAGACGGCCACGTCGATGTTCTTCAGGACGCTGGTCAGATAGATGTCGGCGGTCTCCGGGAAGCGCTCGAAGTAGTCGGTATCAACCCCGATCATGGTGAAGCCGCGGTCCTTGGCCGCTGCCGCCGAGCCGATGCCGACCGGGCCGGCCACCGGGAAGATGATGTCACAGCCTTCGTCGAAGAAGTTCTCGGCGAAGCGGCGGCCGTCATCCGTGCTCTCGAAGTTGCCGGTGAAGGAGCCGTCGCCGCCACCCTCAGCGGCCGGGTCGGTCTTCCAGCCCAGCACCTGCACGTCAGCGCCTTTTTGCTGGTTGTAGTGCTTGACGCCCTTCTCAAAGGCGACCATAAACTGGACCACCGGCGGAATCTTGATGCCGCCGTAGGTGCAAACGATGCCCGTCTCTGTCATGCCCGCCGCCAGGTAACCGGCCACGAAGCTCGGCTGGTCCACGGCGAAGAGCAAGCCCATATCGCCGCTAGTCTGGCTGGGGAAGTCTACAATGGCGAAGGGCACGTCCGGGTTGGCCTCGCTGGCCGCCTTGGTCGCGTCGCCCAGCAAAAAGCCGACCGTGACGATGCCATCGTATCCCTGCCGCAAGAACTCGTTGATGTTCTTCTCGTAGTCGGTCTGCTGCTGGCTTTCCAGGAAGTTGACCTCGACGCCGAGTTGCTCCTGGGCCATCAGCATCCCTTCCCACGAGATCTGGTTGAAACCCTTGTCGTCAATACCGCCGACGTCGGAGATCATGCCGAAGAGGCCCGCGGCAGCGGGGGCCTCCCCACCACCGGAGATGGGCACATACGCCCCACCC
>JBHHXL010000080.1:0-14802 GCA_046757065.1 Anaerolineae bacterium | reverse complement strand
CAGCACCAGCACGGCCACGCCGTAGTACACTGAGGCGCAGGTAAGCCAATAGTGGCTCTATGAGGAATTGTGTGGTAATGTAGGACACGCGGAGCGTGTTAGTTTGTCCCGCACAAGCTAACAGCTTGTGCTACAAAACCCCATAAAAGCTCAAAGAGCCCCAATAGTTTGTATAACCAGCCCAAAAACGACTAAAGTCGTTACTACGAACTACAGCCCCACTTCCGGCTACTGCCCTCCAGCCGGCGCGTCGAGCACCCGGCCCCAGACCCCGGTCCATTCCGGCAAACGCGCCCAGCCGCGCTCGCGGATGGCCCGGGCCAGGTCCGCCCCGAAGAAAAACTCGGTCCGGGCCACGGCCTCGTCCACGCTGGCGAACTGGTAAAGCGCCCCGTGCCGGTCCCCAGGTCGAGGATGCGCCGGCCGCGCAGGGGCGCGACCCGCTCGAGGGCGGGCAGCAGGTTGCTGTCCACGTCCTCAGGGGCGATCAGGCGGTGATAATCGGCCGCGCGCCGGGTGTAGACGCGGCGGAAATGATCCACGGTTGACTACGCTCAGCCCGTCGCCGGGATGCGGGCCGGGCCTTTGCTCGCCTGCCGTTTCAGGGTTTGCAACAAGACGCGGCCAGGGCCGGTCAGCCGGGTCATAAATAGCCCCTCGCCGCCGAAGAGGATGCGGCGGCAGCCGGCTACGCCCTGAATGTCGTAATCCACAGCGTCGGCGAAGGCGGCCAGGTTGCCGGTGCTGACCAAAATCGACTCGCCGGCCCCCAACTGGAGGTCCACGAAATCGCCCGCGCCGTGAATCAAGACGATCCCTTTCCCGGAGATCTTTTGCAGAAACAGCCCCGCGCCCCCGAAGAGGGCCGCGCCCGCCCGCCGGGCCACGACCACGTTGATGTCAATATCCTGGCCGAAGGCGGCCACAAACGAGCCGCGCGTGGTCAAAATCGGTCCCTCGGCCAGGTCCCAATCGACGATTTTTCCCGGTTGGTTGGAGGCCAGCAGCACCTGCCGCCCCTCCTGTCTGGCCCGAATGAAGGTCAGGCTGATGCCCTCGCCCGACAGGCTGCGGCGCACCGCACCCCCAATCCCGCCGGGGACTTTCAGCGTCCAGTCGACGCCGGGCGCCATCGACATCAGCGAGCCCTTGCTGGCCCAGCAGGTCTCGCCAGCGGAAAAGGTCATCCTGGCTACCTGGGCCAGTTCGCCTTCGATTGTGTATTCCATAGCTGTTCCTTTCGCGCGCAGGTTGAAAACAAGTCCCTTCTGCCTCGATTATATCACAGACAAGGCCGCCATAGCTAACAGAAACCGTTCCCCGCAGCCAATCTCCAATCTCTAATCCCCAGCCTCCAACCAACGCCACCGGTCAGGCCCGCAAGACCTGATTTTGACATAACGTTTCATTTGCCAGATTTGGCAAACCGGTCTATGATAAACTCTATTCCACAGCCGCCCGAACCGCCGGACCCGCCACCCTGACCGCAGAGGGTGAGGCCCTGGTCAAACCGCCTGCCTGGCCTTCAGAGAGCAGGAGGCGGACCAGGTCCTCACTCTCATTGATTTCTCTGTCAGAAACGGAGGACACACTATGATCGTCGTCACCGGAGCATCGGGATACCTTGGCAGCCACACCGTCAGACGGCTGGTCGAAATGGGCAAGCCCGTGCGGGCCGTGGTCCGCAGCCGGCCCTGGGCCGAGAAGGAAGGGCGGCTGGCCGGCCTGGACATCGAATGGGCCCAGGCCGACGTCACCCGCCCGGAGACGCTGGGCCCGGCGCTGGCCGGGGCGACGGCCGTGGTCCACACCGTCGCCATCGCCATCGAAAAGGGCGGGCGGACCTACGAGGACATCAACTACCAGGGCACGGTCAACGTCGTCGAAGCGGCCAGGAAGGCCGGCGCCCGCCGCTTTATCAACATCTCCCAACTTAGCGCAGCCTCCTCGCTGCCCTACCGCTTTCTGGCCTCGAAGGGCAAGGCCCAGGAGTACGTGGCCGCCTCAGACCTGGACTGGACCGTTTTTCGGCCCTCCGTCATCTGGGGGCCGGAGGACGAATTCGCCAACACCTTCGCCCGCCTGGTCCCTCTGAGCCCGATCATCTACCCCATCATCGGCGACGGGCAGACGCAATTTCAACCGGTGTGGGTCGAAGACGTGGTGACCAGCGTGGTCAAAGCCCTGGATGAGCCGGCTACCGCCGGCCAGAAATACGAACTCGGCGGGCCGGAAGTGCTGACCATCGAGGAGATCGAGCGGCGCACGCTGCAGGCCCTCGGCGCCCGGCGGCTGCTGGTCCGCTTCCCCCTGCCGTTGCTGCGCCTGGTCGTGACCCTGATGGAAACGCTGCTGCCCGCCCCGCCCGTCACCCGCAGCCTGCTCGAACTGCTGGCCGTCAGCAACGTGACCACGGCCAACGCCCTGCCGCAGTTTGTGCCCAACCCCCGCCCCTTCACCGTCGAAAACGCCGCCGTCTACATGCGGGACTTCCGCGTCAGCCAGACCCTGGCCCAGTTTTTCGGCAGATAACCCGGAGTTGCAATGAAATACCGGCTTGACGAATCGCAAACGGCGGGTATGATCCTTGTGACATACCGCACAAGCCGGCCAGATTCGGCAAGTTTTGGAAGATAGGAGGCCAGCGATGAGCCTTTCCATTGACCGGGAAGTTTTGGAAGACCGTTTTGACAAAATCGACCGGGCCATTACCGGCTGGATGGCCCGCTACGGCATCGTCCTGATGCGCATCGGGTTGGGAGTTGTCTTCTTCTGGTTCGGGGCGCTCAAGCTGGTGCCGGGCTTGAGCCCCGCCGAGGACCTGGTCCGCAACACCATCTATTTCGTCGATCCGGACCTGTTTCTGCCGGTGCTGGCCGTGTGGGAGATGGTCATCGGCCTGGGATTGATTCTTGGCAAGTTTATGCGCCTGACCCTGCTGCTGCTGTTTCTGCAAATGCCGGGCACGGCCTTGCCCCTCGTCATTCTGCCCGGCGTGGTCTGGACCGTTTTCCCCTACGGCCTGACCCTGGAAGGCCAGTACATCGTCAAGAACCTGGTGCTGATCGGAGCGGGGTTGGTCCTGGGCGGCACCGTGCGCGGCGGGCGGCTGCTGCCGGAGCCGGCCTAAATCTGGCACGGAGTTAGCAAACCCGGCCGGCTGCGGCCGGGGTCAGGAGGGCCGGAATGATCGGCGGCACCCACGGCAAGATTCTGCACGTTGATTTGACGGGCGGCGGGAGCCGCATCGAGCAACCGCCGGACGATTTCTACCGCCTGCTGGTCGGCGGGCGGGCGGTGGTGGCCTATTTTCTACTGCGGGATTTGCCCCCGCACACCGATCCGTTCAGCCCGGACAACTTGCTCATCTTCGCCCCGGGGGTGATGCAGGGCACAAACCTGCCCGGCGCGGGGCGGCACGGCGTCGGCGGCAAGTCGCCGCTGACGGGCGCAATCGGCAGCGCCGAGGCCGGCGGTTGGTGGGGCCACGAATTCAAGCGGGCCGGCTTCGACGCCCTGGTGATTCGGGGGCGGGCCGCATCGCCGGTTTACCTCTGGATCAACAACGGCCAGGTCGAACTCTGCCCGGCGGACCATCTGTGGGGGCTGAAAACCGCGCCGGCCCAGGCCACCATCCACGAGGAGCTGGGGGACAACCGCGTCCGGGTGGCCCAGATCGGGCCGGCGGGCGAGAACCGGGTCCGGTACGCGGCCATTATGCACGACATCAACCGGGCCGCCGGGCGCAACGGCCTGGGGGCGCTGATGGGTTCCAAAAATCTCAAGGCGGTGGCCGTGCGGGGGACGATGACCGTGCCGGTGGCCGTCCGCCAGGAGGTGACCGGCGTCGCCCGCTGGCTGGGCGAGAACTACAAAGAGCTGGCAGCCTGGGCCACAGCGGGCATCGGGCGGGGCACGCAGGACTCGCTGATGAATTGGGCCTACCTGGGCGGCCTGCCGACCCGCAACTTCGGCCAGCCTACGTTCGATCACCCGGAACTCCTGAGCGGCGAGCGCAACTACGAGATGTTCCTCAAGGAGCGCGACACCTGCCAGGCCTGCCCCATCACCTGCAAGCAGGTTTTCGAGCACGAGGACGATAACCCTTACCGCAAACTGGACCCGGCCTACGGCGGCCCGGAGTACGAGGCGATGGCCGCTTTCGGCCCGTCCTGCGGGGTGGAGGATAACCTGGCCGTGGCCAAGGCCAACGAGCTGGCTAACGCCTACGGCCTGGATGCGATTTCGACCGGGGCCTCCATCGCCTTCGTGATGGAGTGTTTTGAACGGGGGGTGCTGACCGCCGCAGACACGGGCGGGCTCGAATATCGCTGGGGGGATGCGGACCTGCTGCTGCGCTCGGTGGAGCTGATCGCCCACCGCCGGGGGTTCGGGCAGGTGCTGGCCGAGGGCGTGGCCCGTATGAGCGAGCGTTTCGGACCGGCGGCGGCTCCCTTCAACCTGACGATCAAAGGCCAGGAATTGCCGATGCACGAGCCGCGCCTCAAGCAGGCGATGGGTCTGGGTTACGCGGTCGCGCCGGTGGGGGCGGACCATATGATGAATATGCACGACACCGACTTCGCGGGCGAAGGCGAGGCCCTCAGGCGGGTCAACACCGCCGCCGGGCCGGAGATCGGCCCCGTCTCGCCCTACGAGCTGAGCGAGGACAAGCTGCAAATCTTCTACCACGAGTTAAACTGGATGCACTTCCAGGATTGCGCCGTCAACTGCCATTTCTACCCGTACAGCTACGAGCACCTGGCGGCGGCCCTGTCGGGGGTGACCGGCCTGACGTACAGCATCGACGACATCCTGGCCGTCGGGGCGCGGGCCCAGACCCTGTCGCGCCTGTTCAACCTGCGCCAGGGCTTCACCGCCGACGATGACAAATTGCCCCGGCGGGTGATGAAAGCCTTCCGGAGCGGTCCCCTGGCGGGCATCGAAATCAGCCAGGAAGCCTTCGATTGGGCCAAACACCGCTACTACGAGCTGATGGGCTGGGACCCGGTCAGCGGCGTGCCGGGCCGGGCGTGCCTGAAAGCACTGGGAATTGAAGGGTTCGTACGATAGTGTGCCTGGTGTTAAGATTCAAGTGTCATGTGTCATGTGTCATGTGTCAAGTGGGTATCAAGTACCTGACACCTGACATGTGACATCCAACTAAAAGGGAGAGGGTTATGCCATTGATCAAGCGCTTTGAAGACATACAGGCCTGGCAGGAGGCAAGGAAGCTCACCCGGCAGATATATCAACTGAGTAGTTCAGGTTCCTTCGCAAGAGACTTTGGATTGCGAGATCAAATTCGTCGGGCAGCGATTTCCGCGATGGCGAACATTGCGGAGGGGTTTGACTGTGACTCGAACCGAGAGTTTGCTCGATTCCTTGGGATAGCCCGCCGCTCGGCAGTTGAAGTACAATCCCTCCTCTACGTTGCCCTGGATGCGGGCCACATCCGGGAGGACATCTTCCAAACGCACTACAAACAAGCCGCAAAAACTAAAGGACTTATCGGTGGCTTCAAGCATTCGCTCAAAACTTGACACATGACACCTGATATGGTGACACTTATATGACCGATCCGCAACGCATCAAATCCTACTACGAGGGCACGGTTGAGGCCGTCTACCGGGCCATTGCCGGCGCGGCCCTGCACCTGGGTATGTTCGAGGGGGACGAACCGCGCCAGGTCGCCACCCGGCGCACGAACGCCTACCTGGCGGCCCGGCTGGCGGTGGGACCGGACAGCACCCTCTGCGACCTGGGCAGCGGCTACGGCGACGCGGCTCGCTTCCTGGCCGCCCGTTTCGGCTGCCGGGTCGTGGCCCTGAACCTGGTCCACGCCCAAAACGTCGAGGCCCTGGCCCTGAACCGGCAGGCCGGGCTCGACTCGCGGGTCCGGCTGGTCGAGGCCGATTTTGGCCGCCCGCCCCTGCCCGCCGCCTCGGCCGACGTCGTTTGGAGCCAGGAGGCCCTGCTCCACGCCCCGGACCGGGGCCAGGTCCTGGTCGAGGCCGCCCGCCTGCTGCGGCCCGGCGGCCCCCTGATCTTCACCGATATTTTGCAGACCGGCCCAATGGAGCCCGACGAGGCCCGGCAGATCTACGAACGGGTCCAAATTGACTCGCTCGAAAGCTTCGACAGCTACCGGGCCCACCTGCAGGCCGCCGGCCTGGTCGTCGAGGAGGTCGTTGACCTGTCGCAGCACGTCGCGCCCTCGTACCAGGACCACGTCGAGCGCCTGCACGAGCAGTACGACAGCCTGGCCGCCGCCGTCGGCCCGGAGTACCTGGATTACACCATCCGGGCGATGGAACGCTGGGTGCGGGCCGCCGAGGCCGGCAAACTGGGCTGGGGGATGTTCCTGGCCCGAAAACCTTGAGGAGACCGTATGCACATCGTGCACATCGACGCTATCGAAATCCGCCACTACCGCCTGCCGCTTGAGCCCCCGTTCCGGGCGGCCTGGGACCCGCAGCCGCGCGCGCAGCACACGACGACCGTCGTCCGCGTGCGCGCCGGCGATTACGAGGGCGTCGGCTCCGGCGAGGCGATGCTCGGCTTCAGCGGGCAGGAGGGACTCTTTCTGGGCCAGGACCCGTTCGCCATCGAGCGGCACGTGCGCTTGCTCGACAACCTGCAATTTCACTACGGGCGAATGTGGCCGCTGGAGGTGGCCTTGTGGGATTTGATGGGCCAGGTCAGCGGGCAGCCGCTGTGGAAGCTGTTGGGCGGACACAGCGGACGGGTGCGGGTTTACGCCTCGACGGGGGAGTTGCTGGAGGCTCCGGCCCGGGTCGAATCCGCCCTGCGCCTCCGCCAGCAGGGTTTCCCGGCCCTGAAGTTGCGGATGCACCAGAGCGATCCGGGCCGGGACCTGGCCGTGGTGCGGGCCGTGCGCGAAGCGGTCGGGCCGGAAATGGAGATTCTGGTGGATGCCAACCAGGGCTGGCGGATGCCCTGGGACGCCGCCGCGCCCTGGGATTTCAAAACCGCGCTGTGGGTCGCCGGGGCGCTGGCCGAACTGGGCGTCTACTGGCTGGAGGAGCCGCTGCCGCGCCACGACTATCGCGGCCTGGCCGATCTGCGGCGGCGGGCGTCGCTGCGCATCGCCGGCGGGGAGGGCAATCGCGAATTTGCCGAGCTGGGCCAATATCTGCAACACGGCTCGCTCGACGTCTACCAGCCGGACGTGGTCTGGAGCACCGGCATCTGGCGGGGGCGGCAGCTCGCGGCCGAGGTACAGGCCGCCGGCGCGCTGTACTCGCCGCACACCTGGGGCGACGGCCTGGTTCTGCTGGCCAACCTGCACGTGGCCGCGGCGGTTTCGCAGGCCCCGTTCGTTGAATTCCCCTACGATCCGCCCACCTGGACGCCGGAGCGCCGTGATTTCATCCTGCCCGCGCCCCTCCTGCCCGATCCGTCCGGGTACATCACCCTGCCCGACGCCCCCGGCCTGGGGGTCAGGCTCGATTGGGAGGCGCTGGAGTCGCTCCGCATCAGTACGTAACCGTCAGATTGTACAGGTCCGCCGTCGACGTCCCATTCGTGGTCCGTACCCGCACCAGATAGGTCCCCGCCGCCAGCGATTCATTCAGGCTCATCGTCGGGCTGTAGAAACCGACATTCTTGATGACCGTCCGGCTGCCATTGCCGTCGTCCCGGTACAGGATCAAGTCCCCTTCGCCCACCAGGTAATTGGTCAGCAGGATGCTGACGTTGCCCGCCTGGCTCAGGGTGAAGGTGTAGAAATCATCCTCGTCATCGGGATAGGCCAGGTAGGTCTGCCCGGATTGCAGCGGGCCGAAGGCGATGAGCTGGTTATCGTTCTCCTCAAGGAATTGGTTCCACGAGCCTGAAGCCTCCTGGATGGTGACCGCCAACTGGTACAGATTCGCCGTGGATGCGCCCATCGTCGTCCGCACGCGCACCAGGTATTTGCCGGGCGACAGCGAGCCTACGGTTAAGCTCATCGTCGGATTGTAGAACCCAACGTTGGCAATGAAGGTCCGGCTGCCGTCGCCGTTATCCCGGTAGAGAAGCAGGTCTCCCTCGCTGACCAGGTAATTCGCCAGCGAAATCTGAACCAGGGCGGTGTTATTCACCGTGAAGAAGTAGAAGTCCTCCAGATCGTCCGGGTAGGCCAGATAGGTCTGGCCGGATTGCAGCGGGCCGAAAGCGTCGGCCTGCGTATCATTTTCCTCGTAGAACTGATCCCAGGCCGAGACGTTGAGGGCTTTGGTGACAAAGGGCAAAAAGACGGTTGCCAGGGGTGGGCTGAAGGCGGGCGACTCGGAAAAGGCGCTTTGATGCCCGACGTTGTCCCTGGCCCGCACCCGAAACTGGTAGGTTTTGCCCAGGTCAACCACCTCGGGGCTGGCGGGGCCAAAGGTGGCCGTTTTGGCCGTGGTGCTGGCGAACCACGTTTTCCACGACCCCTGATCGACGCGATACTGCACCTCGTAATCCCGCAGACCGGCGCTGGGCGCGGGGTCCGTGGCCGACCAGGACACCTCGAAGCTGGTTCCGCTGCTATTGTTAGCCGCCACGGAAATGGTCAGGTCGGTTGGGCTGGCCGAGTCCTGAGCGTAGGTATAAGAGATTGTGGCCGTGTTCCCGGCTCCGTCGTAGACGGTGGCCGTGATCACCCCGTTGCCGGAATGGGTATTGTCAACCGCATAAGTATGGCTCCACCCCGCCGCATAGCCGCTGAGGTTTTCGACGAGCGGCGCTGACGAATTGAAGACATCCGCATAGGCCACGAAGTCTAACTCCGCCTCGCTGGCCGGGTCATCGGCGGCCAACCCCGAGATCGTAAAATCGGCGGAACCGATGATAGCGTCGCTGTAATAGAGAATTTGGTTATCAAGATAGAGGTATTCGCTGCTCTCAACCAGTTGGATCGAGGAAAGCGTGGGCGAGATGGTGTCGAAAATCACCATCTGCTGGCCCGCCCCGCCCGGATTAGCCTGCTGGTTACCAACCCGATCCACCGCCTTCGAGCCGAAGAAGTACGTTCCATCCTGACCGGGGGTGAAGAGAAAGGTCCCCGATGTTCCGGCCTGGCCCGAGCCGGGGACCACAGCCCAGCTCCCCCCCGAATTGCGCCGGGACCACAGCTCCGTCCGCTCCAGCCCGCTGCCGCCGCCGTCGCTGGCCGTCCACGGCAGAGAAATCTGGTTGCCGACGATTTGGGCGGAGTTTATCGACGAGGCAGGTATCTCTGTATCTTGAACGTAATCGAACGCCTGCACGACGGTGTTGCTCACCAGGTCCGAGACGGTCACCGTGATCTGCCCGGAGGCCCCGCCGCTGTTGTTGGCCAGATAACTGCCCGACCATTGGGCGGGGGTCGCATCGGGATTCGGCGTTACGCCGAAAGCCGGGGAGAAGGTCGCCACCGACAGGCCGACGCCGGACCCGTCACCGGCGGTGCCCTCGACAGCAAACGGCTCCCCGATACCGGGGATGTCGGCGTAGTAGAGCGTCGTGCCCGCGGCGTAGAGCTGGCTTTTGCTCTCGGTGATGTGGGCGTTGCTGACCGCCGGCGGGCTGCCATCGAGGTGGAAGTTGACCGCCGCCGAGCCGGCGTTGCCGACCCGGTCGGTCAGCGTCACCGTGACCGTGACCAGGCCGTCGTCGTCATCGGCCACGTTGAGGAACGTACCGTCGCCATCGACGCCGCAATCGAGCACCTGGTCATTGGCGTCAAGCTGGTGGTCCCAGGCGCAGCTGCCGGCGACCAGTTCGTCGGGGGTGTGGTTGCTGGTAGTTGTGAACGTCCACCCCCCGGTAAGGTTGCCGGTTTTATACCAGTTCGACCCGTCGGCGTCGAGTTCATTGCCGTTGGGGTCGTAATCAGGGTCGGTGACATCGGTAAAGGTCACCACCGGGCCGTCCACATCGAGCACAAACGAAATGACCGTAGTCGTCGTCATTCCCGCCGCATCCGTCAGGGTGAAAACAACGCCGGGGTAGCTGTCCAAACCGGCCCCGACGGTATAACTGACCACCCACATCCCGCCAGATTCGGCCAGCGCCGGAGCCGGGGCCATACCAAAGGCAGTTCCGCCCTCGAATTTGGTGATGGTGTCCGAGCTGGTCACCCGAACGGAGATGATTTGCCCCTGACCCTGTCCGGCAACATTGTTAAAGTAAACCGTACCGCCGCCGGGGGGCAAAGCGTCGCTGTGAAAATAGGTGCTTTTATCGGACACAACCGTCAATGTTTGGATCGATGGTGCGCTCATTCCCTGCGCCAGAGAGGGCCAGGCCAGGGCCAGACCAAACAGCAACAATCCTCCGGCAGCAGCGGTCAGTAACCGGCGCGCTGGTAAAGAACGTTGCAACACGTTTGAAAATATCATCGAGTACTCCGAATAACTTTGCACTTTTCCCTGGAAACATCCTGCAAAAAATGGAAAGTTATTTTTTCAGACAATCGCTTACAAGTTGATACCGACCGCCCAGGGAACTTACAACCACCCACTTCATACGACATTAACCGAACGGCAGTTTAGCACAAGACCATAAAAAAAGCATTGGTTTATTCTATGAAAGTCATGTGGGTTTGATAAGCGCGTGCTTGTTTGCCATTCGCCCTGAGCGTGGTATAATGTTTTGCGCTCGCGAAAATAAGAAGGGATTTGAAGTTATGACCATCGCTTTGCAAATTATCCAGATCATTCTAGCCATCGCCCTGATCGTGATCATCCTGTTGCAGTCAAAAGGCTCCGGTTTGGGCAGTATTTTCGGTGGTGATGGCGGCGTCTATCGCACCCGGCGTGGCGTTGAAAAAACGCTCTTCCAGGCCACCATTGGTCTATCCATCGTCTTTTTCCTGATAGCCATTCTTGCCTTCGTTCTGGCCGGATAGCCATTTCGGTTGCCGGTTTTCTTCCGCCAATGCTCAGTCTGGGCCGGTCTGCGCGCCTGGTTGAGCATTTTGTTCTTTCAGACGCCATCCTCTCCCCCGGGTTTTATCCGTGAGATACCTTATCCGCTGGCAAACTATCATTGCCCTGGCAGGGACTGCCCTCCTGGCTACCTATCTCAGTTCCCTGGTCGTCATCCGCACCACGGTGGTTGTTCCCGAACGGGGCGGCACGTACATCGAGGGGATCGCCGGCACGCCGCAGTTTATTAACCCGACTCTGGCCCAATACAACCCGGTCGACCAGGACCTGACCGCGCTCATCTTCAACGGCCTGACCCGCTTCGATAGCTCCGGCCAGGCACAACCCGATCTGGCAAAAAACTGGAGCGTCTCCGATGACGGCCTGTCTTACGTCTTTCGCCTGCGGGAGGATGTGCAATGGTCCGATGGCCACCGCTTTGACGCCGACGATGTGCTGTTTACCATCAAGTTGATGCAAGACCCTGATTTTCCCGGCGTGCCCTATCTGCACGATCTGTGGTCTACCGTCAGAGCGGAGAAGATCGATGAGTTTACGCTCCGCTTTGTTCTGCCGGAACCCTTTCCCCCCTTTATGGACTACACCTCGATTGGCATTCTGCCGGAGCACATTCTGAGCGATGTATCCGGCCAGGAACTTTTGAACCATCCCTTTAACCTGAGCCCGGTTGGCACGGGGCCGTTTCGTTTGGAGAGTATCACCGCGCAGCGAGCTGTTCTGGTTTCGAACCAGCGATACGCCGGCGCGCCATCCCTGATCAACCACCTCGAGTTTCGTTTTTACCCCAACCAGCAGAGCGTGTACGCCGCCTACGAAGTCGGGGAAATCAACGGCATTGGCTCGGTCCCGCCCAACGAAATGCAGCGATTGCAGCAGATTGAAAACCTGGACATCTACACGGCCCGGCTGGCCAGGTACACCTTAATCTATCTAAACCTGCAAGATAAAGCGGGGTTGCCCTTCTTTCAAGAGCGGATGGTCCGGCAAGCGTTGCAATTGGCTCTGGACCGGCAGCGTATCATCGACGAGGCGCTGTTCGGCCAGGGAGTGCCGCTGAATGGACCTATTCTGCCCTGGAGTTGGGCCTTTGATCCCACCCTGCCTGAGCCAGACTACGATCTGGAGCAGGCGGCGCAACTCCTGGATGAAGCCGGATGGATCGACAGCGACAACGACGCCCCGCGCCACAAACAAGGCCGTCCCCTGGCCTTCAGCCTGCTGGTTGAAGACCGCCCGGACCTTCAAGCCGTGGCCGAAATCGTCGCCCGGCAGTGGAGGGCGCTGGGCATCGAGGTCGAATTGCAGCCGCCGGGCGCGGGTCTGGGCGAGCAGCTCAGCACCGGCCAATATGAAGCCGCGCTGGTGGAGCTGCAACTCTCCGGCGATCCGGACCCCTACCCCTTCTGGCATCAAACCCAAATCGACGGGGGCCAGAATTACGCCGGCTGGGACCACCGGGCCGCCTCGGAAGCATTGGAAGCGGCGCGGGCCACGCTTGATCAGGGGCGGCGCACAGAATTGTACCGCGAATTTCAACAAATCTTTGCCGAGGAAACCCCGGCCCTGGTTCTCTACGCGCCGGTCTACATCTACGCTTTGGATCAAAACGTGAAAGGGGTGCAATTATCGCCGCTGGCCGACCCGGCGGACCGCTTTCGCAACCTCAGCGATTGGTACGTTCTCACCCGCCGGGTAATCGTCAGCGAGTCCGTGCGAAACCCCATCCTGGCCGTTCCCACCACTCAGCCTTAGAAACGAACCCATTTCAAGGAGGAAGGAAGCTATGGCGAAATATCTGGTATACATCGTGGCAGACGATGAGGCAAGCCCCTCCAAAGAGGTGGTAGCGCACGTGCCAGCCCTGCCCGGAGCCTCGGCGCGGGGCCAAAGCGTTGCGGAGGTCAAAGAAAAAATTAAAGGCGTCATCCAGGCTTATCTCAGATCGCTACGCGACGTCGGAGAAGCGGTTCCCAAGGCCAGCGAGGGCATCTATCTGGAGTTCGAAGAGGTCGACACCTCGACCTTCCTCAGCGATTACGACCTGCTGCACCCCAACGAGATGGAATCGCTGATGCGCTGGATGGCCATTTCTCGCCAGGAACTGATGGACCTGGTCAGGAACCTGCCGGAGGAAGCCTTTGACTGGCGAGCCGACGACGACTCGCCCTCCGTTCATGAGGTGCTGAGCCAGATCGCCGAGGCAGACTTGTGGTACACCGACCGGCTCAAGCAATGGCCCGAAGCGCCGCTCTACCGGCTGGCGGCGGCACGCGGCGTCGCTCTGGAAAGGCTGCGCGCTTTGACCGAGGAGGAACGAGCCAGCCTGACCAGGCACGAGGGCGAAGATTGGACGCCCCGTAAGGTCATGCGCCGCATGCTGGAGCACGAACGAGAGGGCATCCGCCGGATTCGCGCTGTGCTGGCCACCCAAAATCGAGGTAACGCGGGCGGCTAACCGGCCACCTGGCGGAAGACGCGCAGGTAGTTGCCGCCCAGGATTTGGGCCACTTCCTCGCTACGGTAACCCCGTCTGACCAGGCCCGCCGTCAGGGCCGGCAGGCGGGAGACATCTTCCAGACCCGTTAACACACCGGGAAAGCCGTCAAAATCGGAGCCGAGTCCGACGTGGTCGATGCCAACGGTCTTGACCAGATAATCGATCTGATCCAGCACCGATTCCAGAGAAGCGCTCCGGCCGTTCTCCGCCAGGAAGTCGGGAACGTAAGTGACCGCCACCAATCCGCCGCTGGCGGCGATGCCCTCCAACTGCTGGTCGCTGAGGTTGCGCGGATGGTCCATCAGGGCGCGGGCGTTGGCGTGCGAGGCCACCACCGGCGCGTCGCTCAAGGCCAGCACATCGCTGACCCCGGCCGGGGCCAGGTGAGCGATGTCGAGGATGATGCCCAGGCGGTTGGCCTCCTTGACCAGCTCCAGCCCAAACTCGGTCAGCCCGCCGCCGGTGCGGCTCTCCGAGAGGCCGTCGGCGGCCTGGTTGCGCCAATTCCAGGTCAACCCCAAAGCCCGCACCCCCAGCCGATAAAACATCCGCAAGGGCGCTAACTCCCCCTCCAGCGCCTCGGCCCCTTCCAGGCTGAGGATGCCGGCCACTTTCCCTTCGGCCTTGGCCCGCTCGACGCCGGCGGCCGTCGTTGCCAGCAGCAGCGAATCCGGGTTTTCCTCCAGGGCCAGGTAGAAGGCGTCGATCAGGCGCAGGGCCTCGTTGGTCGCATCTGCCGGCAGGAAAGGCTGGCGCACAAAACAGGCGAAAATCTGCGCCGTGACCCCCCCTTCGATCAGGCGCGGCAGGTCGAGGTGCTGGGCATCGCGGATGGAGCCTTGCGGGTTGGCCTCCACCCGCTGGCCGAGGCGACGCCGCCCCTCGCGCAAAGCGAGCAATGTATCGCAATGGCCGTCAAAGATGATGCTGCCGGCGTGTATCTGCTTGATATTTGCTGTCACGGTTCGTCTCCTTCAATAGGCGGTTTGTAGGGGCGATACCTGCGTGTTCGCCCCGTGGGGGTAGACACACAGGTCTACCCCTACATTTCCACGCTTCGCGTTGGTGGTGTGCCGTCAGGCTTATGATGACTCCTTCGAAAGCTATGGCCCTCTTGCTAAAGACAGCTATTATACACTAACTATGCTGGACAGCAGCAAACCGATCCGCGCCATTTCAAAGCTATCGGAGAGTTGTGTATAATTTCAAAGCCGCACCTGGGGGTGCTCACTCCTCAAAATGGGCATTTACGCGCACCCCTCAAGTAACTGTCCGCAAATACGAGATAGTTCAAAAGCCAGCTCAAATAAGTTAACAATCTCAGACGAAGAATGCCAAGCTATTTCTGAACAACCACAAAACTCGCGAGGAGTCTAAAAATGGAAGCGA
>JBHHXL010000079.1:0-15059 GCA_046757065.1 Anaerolineae bacterium | reverse complement strand
GAGCGTGCGCATCCTGGAGGACACCATCTACCCCTTGCCAACCGGCGCTTGATGAAGCTCATCGTACTCGATGCCGACGGCGTCCTGTCCAAAGGCGAAGCGCAGCCCTTCGATCCGAGTCTGTTCGCCCGCCTGGCCGATCTGAACCGCCGCGCCCGTCGGGGGGAGGCCGTGCCGGCGGTCACCCTCAACACCGGCCGGCCCTCGCCATACGTCGAAGCGGTGATGCAGGCCATCGACGGCTGGCAGCCGGCCCTCTACGAGAGCGGCGGCGGGCTTTATTTCCCCACCCGCTACCAGTTCGAAACCAACCCCAGGCTCACGCCCGAACGCCGGCAACCGCTACGCGAAGTCATCGAGCGCATCGACCGGGCCCTGGTGCAAACGGGGCGCGCCTTCTGGCAACCGGGCAAAACCGTTTGCCACAGCCTTTTCGCCCACCCGCCACGGTCCATCGCCGATTTCACCGCCGAGGTTGAGGCCATCGTCGCCGAAGTTTCCGCCCAGTTTATTGTCACCCCGGCGGTGCTGGCCCTCAACATCCACCCCGCCGGGATCGACAAAGGGGCCGGCTTGCAATGGCTGGCCCAGGTGACAGGCATCCCCCCCACCGAGATGGGCGGCGTCGGCGACTCGGCGGGCGACCTGGACTTTTTGCGCCGGGTCGGCCAGCCGGCTGCGCCGGCCAACGCCAGCGCCGAAGTCAAGGCCACAGCCCGCTACGTTTCCCCCCTCCCCGATGCAGCCGGACTGCACGACATCCTGGATTATTGGCAAATTTGAGCGAAAACGCTTGACAGCCCGATAGAATTCTGATATACTACCGCCCAATCGTGCAAACGTTTGCATCTGCTCGTCGGCGATGGGTTGGTAGGAGGCAGCAATGCCTATCTCCATTAAAGATATTGCGAAAGCAGCGGGTGTTTCTCCTTCCACCGTATCGCGCGCTTTGAATGACCACCCCCGCATCAGCGCCGACACCAAACAACACATTCAACAACTGGCTCACGAAATGGGCTACACGCCCAGCGCCGTGGCCCGCAGCCTGGTCACCAGGCGCACAACCTCGATCGGTTTGATCATCACCACCCTGTCCGATCCGTTCTACGTACGGCTGATTGGCGGCGTAGAAGATGTTGCCCTGAAGAATGGCTACCAGGTTTTCCTGAGCAGTTCCTACCGCAGCCGGACGCGCGAACTAGATTTGATCCGGTTGTTTCAGGAAAGACGGGCCGACGGAATTATCGTCTCAGGATCATTGGTTGACGAAGATTACCTCGAACTACGTAATCGCTTCCGCTTACCTATTGTCTTAATCAACAGAAATTCTTATCCTTACTCAATATCTACGGACAACCAGGAGGGCGCTCGCCAGGCCGTTGATTATCTGATCCAACTCGGCCATCGACGCATTGCCTATGTTTCGAATATGCACAGCGAGAGCGCCCATCGCGGGCGCCTGGCCGGCTACCGGGCGTCGCTACAAACTGGAGGAATCCCGTTTGATCCCCAACTGATCGTGGACGGGGATGGGACCATTGGCTGTGGCTCCCAAATCCTGGAACAGCTCTTTGCTTTGCCGCGGCCCCCAACCGCATTCTTTTGTTTCAATGATTTGATGGCTATTGGACTGATCGACGCCCTCAGCAAACAGGGTTTTCAGGTCCCACAAAACTACTCGGTCGTCGGTTTTGATGATATCGAGATGGCACAATACTACAACCCACCGCTAACGACCGTCCAGCAGCCAGGCACCAGGCTTGGCCAATGCGCCATCCAGATGCTACTGAAGCTCATTACGGGCCAGGCAGATGTCCGGGCTGACGTCTTACCGGCAGAGTTGGTCGTGCGCGGCTCAACAGCGCCGCCAACAACAAATTGAAAGGAGGTGATCAACTCGGATATTAGCTTTGATCAGAAAGGTTTCATAAGGGCGAAGTTGAAGCAAGATTTCCGTGATCAGTTATTCAGAAGGAGGAAGAAATGTCGAAGTACAAAGTCTTGGCTATAGTTGCGACGGGCCTGGTGTTGATGTTGATCGCCGCCCAATGTGGCGCAGCCGCCACCCCCGAAACGATCACCATCGTCGAAACTGTCGTCGTCGAAAAAGAGGTGGAGGTGGAAAAGGTCGTCACCCAAGAGGTCGAGGTGGTCAAAGAAGTTGAAAAGGTCGTCACCCAGGAAGTCGAGGTCATCAAAGAGGTGGAAGTGCCGGTCGGGGCGGAAGAGATCACCCTCGTGGCCCGCTGCAAGGCCAGCCCGCCTTATGAGAACGGGCGCTGCAACAACCTGCTGGCCGCCGTAGGGCCGGCCAACGCCGCCCTGGCCGAAGCCGGCGACAACCGCCGCATTGCCCTGGAGACGATCCAGGACGACGCCGGCTGGGGCGACTACAAGACCGAGTTCGAACTGGCCTCCGATGCGGGTGAAGCGCCGGACATCATCGTCTCCGGCCACGAGCACATCGGCGACTGGGCCACGGCCGGCTTCATCCTTGACGTGACCGATGAACTCGGCAAATACCCCGAATTTGATGACGTGATCGACTCGCTGTGGTCCGCGACCGAGTTGGGCGGCCGGCGTTGGGGCGTCCCGCAAGATGCTGAGGCCCGCCCGATGTATTACAGCAAGCCCCTCCTGCGCGAACTGGGCTGGACCGAGGATGAAATTGAGAGTCTCGATGAGCGCATAACCAGCGGTGAGTTCACCTTCCAGGATATGCTCGACACCGCTGCCGAGGCGGTGGAGAAGGGCGTTGTCGCACCCGGTGATGGCTGGTGGCACCGGCCTTCCAACGGCCCCGATTTCCTGTACTATTACTACGGCGCGGGCGGCGAGATCCGGGAAGAAGGCAGCGACGCCCTGGTTTTCGATACCGCAGCCGCCCAAAACGTTTACGAGTTGTTGTATGACGCGGCTCAGGTGCGCAACATCATCCGGCCCAACAAACTGGACGGCGATTGGGACTTCCACAAGGAATACACCAGCTCGTTTGAAAACGTTGTGTTCGTGTTTGAGGGCACGTGGCGCTGGGCCAGCTGGCACGTTAACTACCTCCAGGATAGAGGGGGTGAGGACTACCTGTTCGAGAACGTGGGCTTTGCCCCGATCCCGGCCAACGCCGACGGCACCGGCGAGCCGATCACTTTGACCCACCCCCTGGTCTATATGGTCAGCTCCCAGTCCGAAAACCCTGATCTGGCCTTGCTGCTGATCTCCAAAGCGACCACCAAGGAACTCAACACCGACTACGCCGTTGCCAGCGGTCACCTGGGGGTCTTGAAATCCCAATCGGATTACCCGCCCTACACCACGGCCAAGTTCTTGAGTGCAACCCTGCCGTTGCTTGATTACACGACCTTCCTGCCCAACAGCCCCTACTGGAGCGCCTACTCGGAGGCTTACTACCTCGGCATCCAGGCGGTGGAGTCCGGGGACCTGACGCCGGACGAAGCAGTGGAGGTGGTTGTCGAACAGCTTCAAAATGAGCTTGGCGATAACGTGATCATCCGCTAGGGGTTTGACTGTAAGGGAAAAGGGGAGGAGAGCGGAGCTCTCTTCCCCTAAAAAAACTGAGATTAACCGCTAAGGCGCAAAGGGCGCCAAGAGCAGCAAAGTCCGCCCGGCGAGCCTGCTTCTCTGCGGGGTGGTTGCACCTACGGCGGCACTCCATAAATGGGGGTAAATCTGCTATTGTAGCCCGATTTATCGGGCGTGGCTCGATAGCCCTGCGATTTTGCGAAGCACCCCGGAGCGAGGCGAAGTGGGCTCGCGGGGCGATCTTCGCCAACCATCGCATCTGGCAGAATCAGGTAAATGGAGGAGTCAAATATGTCATCGACAAGCCAGGCAGTAACGACTGCTCTCCCGGCTAAAACCTCCCGGGGGGCCGGTAATGTGATCGCCCTGGCGGGGGCGGCCCTGGCTATTATCGCCTTCTTTCTGCCGTGGATCGGGTTTGTAAACAACGGGGTCCTGGTCGGCACGCTCACGGGGCTGAGGATCGGAAGCAGTCCGGTCGTCGCCTTTAGCGGAGGCAGGGAAGTCTTCCGGGGTTCGCCAACCAGCTATCTGGTGCCGATTGCCGGTATCATCGTGATTGGGCTGGTCTTGCTGGCCTACCGGCGCGGAAAGGTCACCGAGCGGGATGGGTTCGGCGTTTTCGTCGCCGGCCTGCTCCCCTTACTCATCCTCTGGGCGCAATTTAGCTCGGCCCAGCGCGCCGCCCAAAAAGAGGGCGTTGATCTGGTGTTCCAGTATGGTTTCATTGGGGTTGTTCTGGCCTTGATCGGTCTGGTGATCGCCGGCGGGTTGAATATCCGCGAAGTAGCCGAGCGCAAACCCTCGTTCCGCAATACGCTGGGGGCCTTGAGCTTTATGAGCCCGGCCACCTTCCTGGTGACCGTGTTTTTCTTCATCCCGGTGATTCTGCTCCTCGTCCTCAGCCTGACCGACCTGGCCAGCTCTAATTTCAGCGAACCCTGGAGCTTCATCGGCCTGGAAAATTACCGGCGGATGTTCAGCGACAAGTTCTTTCCGAAAATCCTGGGCAACACCTTCCGCTACGTCATCCTTACTTTGGGCTTCTTCAACGTCGGTTTAGCTCTGGTGCTGGCCCTGCTCACCACCCACATCAATCGCCAGGCCAGCTTTATCTTTCGCCTGCTGTGGTTGCTGCCGCGCATCACCCCCTCGGTGGTCTATATCGTTATGTGGCAGCGCTTCACCCAGGTACCCCCCTACGGCATCATCAACCAGTTCTTGGGATTAGCCGGGGTCGAAAATCAACCTTACTGGCTGAACGAAAGGCCGTGGCTGTTCGTCATCCTGGTCAACGGCTTCGTTGGGGCCTCGTTCGGCATGATCATTTTCACCTCGGCCATCGAAGCCATCCCCAAAGACCTGATAACGGCGGCCAAAGTGGACGGCGCTTCGGCCTGGCATATCATCCGCGACATCACCCTGCCCCTGCTCAAGTGGCCGCTGCTATTTGTGGTCACCTACCAGACGCTCTCACTGCTCGTCTCTTTCGAGTACATCCTGTTGCTGACAGAAGGAGGGCCAGGGCTGTTCACCACCGAGGTCTGGGCGCTGACGGCCTACAAGCGGGCGCTCTTCACCTATTTCGGTTCCAACCAGTGGGGCTACGGCGCAGCCTGGGGCTTCGTGTTGGTCTTCATCGGCGCTGTTTTGTCCGTTATCTATCTACGAGTGTTCCGCTTTAACGAACTGGTGCAGGAACCCAAGATCGATGTCCTGTAGGATCTAGGAGACAGGGAAAATGACGACCACGACATTTGAAACTGACGCCACCTACGGCCTGCGACGGTCCGCCGGCCGGGCGATCCCTTACCTTCTGCTGATTATCAGCATTCTGCCCATCATCATCGGCTACGCCTGGATTTTGATCGCCACCTTCTCCTTTCGCACCCAAGGCCTGACGCCGATCGATGCCGAGGGCAACATCGGCGGCTGGACGCTGCAAAACTGGGCCTTCCTGCGCGATCCGCAGGTCTGGCGGGCCACCCTGAATTCGTTCCTGATCGCTATCGGCATGGTCGTGGGGGTTGGCTTTATCTCATCCCTGACGGGCTACGCCCTATCGCGTATGAACTTTGCCGGGCGCAAAGGTTTCCTGGGGATGACGATGATCTTGCACGCCTTCCGCCCCGAAATGCTGCTGATCGCCATCTTCCAGGTGCTGCTGTTCCTGGGCGGCATTCCGTTGATCGGCGATGTATTCGGCTTTAACACCGTCGGCGGGGTGGCCGTGGTTATGATCACCCTGGAGCTGCCGCTCGGCGTGTGGCTGATGAAGGGTTTCTTCGACAACCTGTCCTGGGATATGGAGCGGGCGGCGCTGATCGATGGGGCCTCGCGCTTCCGGGTCTGGTGGGAGATCATCATCCCCCAGATCAAGCCCGGTCTGGCTGCGCTGTCGATCTTCACCTTCATCACCGGCTGGAACGCCTACCTGATCCCGTTCACCTTTACCATCGGTTCCAAGGTAGCCAATCTGCCGGTTCTTTTGAGACAATTTTCTGGCGATACTTCATTAGCCAGTTGGAACGCCGTAGCCGCGTTGGGGATGTTCCAGCTTATCCCCATCATTATCTTTTTCATCTTTACCCAGGAGATGCTGCTCAACATCTATAGCGGCGGGACCAAGGGGGGGACATAGAGGAGAACGCTATGAACGTAGAGCTCGATAATCTAACCAAGCGCTGGGGGGATGTGGTCGGCGCCGACTCGATCAACCTGGACATTAAAGACGGCGAGTTCGTGGCCTTTCTGGGGCCATCGGGTTGCGGCAAAACGACCACCCTGTTGATGGTGGCCGGCATCTACAAACCGACCGAGGGCCTCATCCGTTTTGACGGCCGGGTTGTCAACCAGATCGCGCCCAAGGACCGCAACATCGGGATGGTCTTTCAGAGCTACGCGCTCTACCCCCATATGACGGTCTTCAAGAATATCAGTTATCCGCTCAAACTGCAAAAAGTGCCGATGCAGCAGATGCAGGAGCGGGCGCAGAGCGTGGCCGATATGATGGGCATCGGGCATCTGATGGACCGCAAACCGGCCCAACTGTCCGGCGGCCAGCAGCAGCGGGTGGCCCTGGGCCGGGCGCTGATCAAAGAACCCAACCTGTTGCTGTTCGACGAGCCGCTGTCCAACCTGGACGCCCGCCTGCGGCTGTCGATGCGCAGCGAGATCAAACGCCTGCAACTGGAGTTGCGCATCACCTCCATTTACGTCACCCACGACCAGGTGGAGGCGATGACGATGGCCGACCGCATCGCGGTCATGAAAGACGGCAAGCTCCAGGCGTATGACACCCCCGACGAGTTGTACGACCGGCCCCGGACGATGTTTATCGGCGGCTTCGTCGGCAACCCGCCCATGAATTTTGCGGAGGTTGAAGTTTCCCAAAGCAACGGCGTTTTTCGCGCCCGCCGCCAGGCCCTCGACCTGGCCATCCCCCCAGAGCGCGGCCAGAAAGCCGCCGGCAAAGGGCGGGTAGCGATGGGCATCCGGCCCGAGGACATCACCATCGCCGAGCAGGGCATCTCCGGCGAGGCTTACGTCGTGGAACCGCTGGGTCGCGATGACCTGGTGGACGTGCAGATCGGCGATACGCATTTCCACGTCCTGGTCGACCCAGCCCTGGGGGTGAAGATCGGCGACAACGTTCAGCTTAACTTCAACACCGACAAGGTGCAGTTCTTCGATCCGGAGACCGAGCAGTCGTTGCTCTGGTCGTAGCTCTGTCAACGTGAAGGTTTTTGCCATCATTACCTTTGCCCTGAGCCTTCCTTTTGCCGGCGGCTGCGGGCTGTCCCCCTCAACGGGCACGCCGCCGCCCGCAGCTAAAACACCCACTCTGGAAGTTATTCTCACCGGTTTGGACAACCCGCGTGGCCTGGTTTTCGGTCCGGCCGGTGAGTTTTTTGTGGCCGAAGCGGGCACGGGCTACGCCTCGGTAGACCCGACCAAGATGACCGGCAAATTGACGAAGTTCAACGATCTCAACAGCGACGGCGATTTTGATGACGGCGGGGAGGTTGAACGCTGGTTCACCTTTTTGCCAACCTACAATGCCCTGCAGGTCTTCGTCACCGGGCGAGACGAGGTCAACGGCCCCGGCGATGTCTTGCTGCACCCCGATGGGCGGCTTTTCCTCACCGTCGATGGCGGCTTTGACGAGCTGGCTCTGTACGAGATCAGCCCGGAGGGCCACATCGGCCGCAATCTGGCGGACCGCAGCAATATGAACGGCATCGCCTTCGCTCCGGATCGGGAGCGCATTTACGCCGTCGAAAGCACGGCCAATCGACTGATAGAGGTCGGGCTTGGGGGCGAGTTGCGCGAAATCGTCGCATTCCCCCTCCTGGACAGCGGCCAGCAGGCGGTCCCGGCCGGCCTGGCGGTGGACCCGCGCAGCGGCGAGCTTCTGGTAGCCCTCTTCTCCGGGGCGGCGATAGACGAGGAGACGGGCGAGACTATCCCCTTCGTTCCCGGCGATTCCAAAGTAGTGCGCGTGAACCCGGAGACCGGGCGCATCAGCGACGAAATCACCGGCCTGACCACCTGCGTCGATGTGGCCGTGGACAACGCCGGCAATGTGTTTGTCGTCGAGATGGCCTCAGCCTACGCCGACGCCCTGCCCCGGCTGTTTGACCTGTTCGATCCGGAGGCCCCGCCGCTGCACGGCGGCTACCGTCGTTTCAGCGGGCGGGTCACCCTTTACCCGGCGGGCGGCGGAGCGCCCCGCCTCCTGGCCGGGGGCCTCGATATGCCGACCAACATCACCCTGGGCCCGGACGGGGCGCTGTATGTCTCGACGGGGCAGGGCACGCCGGGCCGCCCGATCCCCGGCCCAAATGGGCCAACGCGGATTGTCGGCCAAATCATCCGTATCAAGGATTTTTAGCGTGACTACCCGGCCGGACACTGATCCACACAATGGGATGTTAGACTTCTCACACAGAGCCCACAAAGAAGGCACAGAGAACACAAAGATTCTTTGTGAACTTTGTGCCTTCTCTGGGTGCTTTGTGTTCCTTTTTTTGCTTCCCATTAAACCGACCCAATTCCTGCGGCCGGGACGCGCCAGATGAGCGAAACCTATGCAGAATAGCACCTTACTCGCCCGGTGGCAGGCCGGCGACGGCCCGGCTCGGAAAAGTTTGCGAGCCCTTTTCGATGCGGCCATCGACGGGCAATTCGATACCGCCTTTCGCGAGCCGACCCCGGCCAATTCAGTTGGCGTGACAACGTCCCTTCATTTAATGACGCTGGCTATTGTGAACCAGCTTTACGACCTGACCTCCGCCGATTTCTACAAAGGCGATGCCGAACGCTATGTGCGCACGACGCTTATGACCCAACGTCTGCTCGGCATTCGCAAGCTAACCCTCGGTTGGCCGGTCTATGCTTTCGGCGCGGAGTGCCTGGGGCAGGCCGCGATGTACCCGGACAGGCACGCGCCCGGAGCGGACCCGGAGCAGCCGCTGGTCGACCGGGCGAACTGGCGCGACCTGGACACCCCGAACCTGGAAAGCGGTATTCCCCAGATTATCGAAGGTATGCTAGACTGTTATATAGGTCTGACGGGCCTTGAGCCGGTGGCCCATCTGCCGGCTCCGTACAGCCTGGCCGCCGACATTTTCGGACAGGAGGCGCTGATTTCGGCGTTGCTCGAAGCGCCCGATTTTGTCGATGAATTCCTGGACCACCTGACCGACCGGGTCTTCGTGCCCTGGATCGAGCGCCTGGTGCGCCGCTTCCCGCAGGTCTGGATCGAACTCTCCGATGCTTCGGGATCGCCTCTGTTCATCAGCCCGCGCCTGTTTATGAAAATTGCCGCGCGTCCTGTCCGGCGGCTGATCGGCGATTACGCCTGGGGCAATCGCGTGTTCGTCGCCAATTATCGCGGCGACCATCTGGTGCAGACGGCCGGCAGCGGGCAGCGTCGTCGAGGGGGCGGCCGCCGCAGAAAGGAAAATAGACCGGATGCAAATGACACGACGCCGGGCGCGGAGAGGCTGGCCGAACTGATTGACTTCAAAATAAGCGTCTGCCCCGAGTTTATCATCAAGCTCGAGGCCGACGAAGCGCCGCTTTCGTTCTATGTGGACCAGGCGATCCAGCGCGGCACCCCGCTCTATGTGGGCATCGGGGCCACGCGCATCGATCGTCACAGCAACGTAGACCGGGAGCGCGCGCAACGGGAGCTGGCCAGTCTCGCGGCTGAGTACGCCCAGGCGATCAAAACGGTCTCGCAGGCGCTGGCCCGTAACGGCCAGCCGCGTTCGGGCCTGGCCTGGCCGGGCGATGTTTACATCGAAGACATCAACGCGGAATCCGACCTGGGACTGGTAAAAACGATTATCGAAATGGTAGCAAAACACGGAGCAGAACTTCTATTATGATCAACGTCGTCAACATCGGTATTGCCACGGATGGCCTGGCCAATTCAGGGCAGCTTCGCCATCTGGAGGAAGAGTTAGCCTATTATTACGAGGTCGGCTACCGGCTGGTGGAGATCAACCCCTCGGCCTTTTCATTGATTGTTCACGGTGAACTGCGCCAGGCCCCATTGAAAAACCTCCTGGCCGTCCTGGGAAACTTCGACCTGAGCTACAGCGTCCACGGTCTGGATCGCCTGAACCTGGCCTACGACCCCCGGCACGACTTATCGCGCCAGATTATGTTGAGCTACATCGAGATTTGCCGGACCATCGGGGCCACGCGCCTGGTCTATCACAGCGGCCTGCAGGCCCTGGACGTTGTCCGCAGGGGTTTGCGGCAAACCCTGTTGTCCGATGACGAATTGATCGAGGGCGCCCGGCGAGAGGTGGAAGCCTTCAAGGTATTGGCTCCGGTGGCTGCCGACGCCGGCGTCGCCATTTGTATGGAAAACGGCGATCCCCATCGCTGGGAGTTCGAGCTGTTGACCCGCTTTAACCGCCCCTCGTCCGAGCTGGCCAAGCATCACCCCCGGCTGCTGATCGGCCCGATCGTCCGCCAGTTGGAGGCGATCAACCACCCCAATGTAGCCCTGACTCTGGACGTGGCCCACCTATACATCTCGGCCCAAAACCTGAAATTCGACTACCTGGAGGCCGCCAGCCAGGCCGCGCCCTGGGTCAAGCACCTGCACGCCAACGACAACTTCGGCCATCTGGACCACGGCTTCGACGTGGCGGGGGACCGGCTGGCCTTCGGCGAAGCCGACATCCACCTGCCGCCGGCCTGGGGAACGATCCCCTATCACGAGATCTTCGCCCGCCTGCCAGACTACGAGGGCGATTTGATCCTCGAAATTAAGCCCGGCTTTCGGGATTACTTCGGCAGCAGCCTGACGACGATGCAGGGGATTCTGGACGGCCTGGCCGGTTCCGCTTCCTTTCACAATCCAGAGCAGGGAGAGGGATGACAGACCGATGAAGAAGGATTGGATGGCGGAGTTGGCCGCCCACTACGAAAGGACCCGGGACCGTTACCCCCAGGATAAGTTGATGATCCTGTTCGACATCGACGGCACCATCATCGACATGCGCACCATGATCCTGCACATCCTGCAAACCTATGATCGCGCCCACAACACGGACTACTTCCAGAGGCTGCGGGTTGCGGACATTGACGTCCACGAAAACCACATCGAGCCACTCCTGGCCCGCTTGCATCTCACGCCGCAGCGCCAGGCTGAAGTTCTGGAATGGTATCTGGAGTACCGCTGGACCTCAGCCGCCATCCTGGAATCCCACCGCCCGTTTCGGGGGGTGTTGGAGGTCGTGCGCTGGTTTCAGATGCAGCCCAGGACGTATGTCGGCCTGAACACCGGGCGACCGGACTCGCTGCGAGCCGATACCCTGCGCTCGCTGAACAAATTGGGGGAATCCTATCGCGTTCGCTTCAGCGACGCGCTGCTCCATATGAACCCCGCCGGTTGGGAACAGGCCGTCGCCGAATCCAAGGCCGCCGGGGTGAAGTATTTCCAGGAGGCCGGTTATCGCGTCTTCGCCGTGGTGGACAATGAACCCGACAACCTCAAGGCGATCATCAAACTCGATCCCCGGCACGAGATCCTCCTGCTGCACGCCAACACCATCTTCGAATCGAAACGGACCCGGCTGCCGCGCTATACGGCCCGGGGCAGGAATTACGATTTGACCGAGCTGATCCCCGAAAAAGCGCTGCCCCGCAACATCCAATTCGTGTGGCACGGTGTCAACGACGAGGCCAATCTGCGCCAGTTCCTGGCGTCGGACATCCGCTGGGCGGAATGTGACGTTCACCTCAACCCGTTGGGCTCCGATTTGATTCTGCGACACGATTCCTTCGTAGGAAGCCCCTTGCTGGAAGATGAAACCTGGCTGGGGCTTGAGGACCTGCTGGCCCGCCTGCGGGAACGGAACAAGGCCGTCAAGCTCGATTTGAAAGCGGGCGGCCTTCTGGTCGATAGGGTCTTGCAGCTCATCGAGCAGTTTGATTTCGATGACTCGCACCTGTGGCTCAACGGCAACGTCGAGCGCCTGCAGGAGCACCGCTTCCGCCAACTGGCCGCCGCCCACCCCAAGGCCATCCTGCAATGCCCGGTCGATTTTCTGGCCCCGCTGATCTGCACCGCCCCGGCCAAAGCCAAGGACATTCTCGACCTGTTCGCCTCCTGGGGCATCAATCGCTTCTCCATCAGTTGGCTGACCGAAGACATACGGCCCTTCTGTGACCAGATGGACCAATGGGGTTTCGAGGTCAATATCTACAACGTCCCCGACCTGGAAGCCTTCCTGCAAGCGGTCCTGCTTCAGCCCCGATCTATCACCTCCGACTTCAACTTCCCCAAGTGGCATTACTACGGTCGAGGGTCCGGGGAAGAGGGAACGCACTACGAATACGCGCTGCGCAAGATCAGGAGCAGCCGGCGCAGAAGCGCCGCCAGGCAGGGATGAATGTGCGCTGACTGAGGAGATAGTATGTCCAACCACCCCGGCGCGAGAGCGCCCCGCCCCGACCAGGACCCGGCAGGACTGGACCTGGCCGCTCGCCACGCGCCCCGCATCCTTTTCGACCGCCACGAGCCGTTCCTGCCCCTGCGCGCCGGCTACACCATCTTCCGCGCCGACGGCTACTCGCCCTCGTTTCCCCGGGCCATCGGCCTCCGCCCGGTCGCCATCCCCACCGCAACGCTGGCCATTGAGTACGCCATCTGGTGGGACTGGGACATCACCCATCTCTACGATCTGGAGCACGTCTGGGTTTTCCTCGACGCCGGGGGCGCTGTCGTCCGCGTCGAGGCCAGTTGGCACGGCCAGTTCTGGTCCGCGCCGCGCCTCGACGGCCGGTCCCCGGCCCTGCACGGCGGCACGCATCCGGTGCTCTACGCCCAACCGGGCAAGCACGCCTTGCTGCCAGACCCCGCCCTGTTCTTAGATTCGAAAGATGCGCTCAGGCGTTCCTGCACGGTCAAGGCCGGACGGGGCGGCGTGCTGGTGACGCCCGTTTTCAGGGACGTTCTGGCCCCGTCCAGAACGGAGCCGGCCAACGCCCTGGTCGAACGGCACCTGAAAAGCCACGCCTTCGAACCGGCGCTGGAATGGGACCGTGTCTTCGATGTCAGGCCGGAATTGCTGATTCCCTGGCCGCAGTTGGCCGCCTGGATCCCGCAGCGCGTCGAATGGATCCTGGCCCGCCTGGCCGCCGGAATGACGGTGGTTTGAGCAAGCGACATAGTTCTGTGAGGAATTGTGCGGTTAACGTAGGTCAAACAAAGTCCTGCGTACTTTGCAGGCTGTTAGTTTGACCCGCCCAAGCTAACAGCTTGGGCTACATGATGTACCCGATACGAGGTTCGCATGATTTCAATCGAAACCTTGCTGCAAACGAAGGGAGAGTCGTCTCTCCTGCCCGCAGAGGCAGCCAAGGCCACGGCAGCCTCGTTGGAGGGGCTAAGCGCCCTGAACGTCTATCCTCGCTCCATTGTGGCCGCGCAAGAGGCGGTCTTCTTCCTGGGCAAGCGAGACGGCCGGAAGCACCTGGGCATCCTGACCGCCGGCCCGCCGCCCGGCGGCTTCCAGGGCAAGACTCGTGCCGTCATGCTGGACCGGACCGAGCTAAGCCTCACGCTCGGCCCGGCGGACGCCGCTAACGCCTCGGCCCTGCGCTCCACCCTGCCTTTTTTGATTCCCAGGCCGCTGGGCTTGAAAAAGTCGATTGGCTGCGGCGACCGGCTGGGGCTGGCCACGCCCGGCCACATCCGGGCGGTGCGCAAGACCGGCGTGGCCCCCATCTTCGCCCAGCAGTCGATGCGCGAGAACGCCCGCACCGGCCGCACCCCGCAAGAGGTGCTGGACGAGGCGATGTGGGGCGTCTTTCAAGAGGGCTGGCGACAGGGCTACGGCGCGGACGCCGACCACCTGAAAACCACCGCTGACATCGACCTCTGCGCCGCCGCCGGCTACACCTTCTACACCATCGACCCCGGCCAGCACGTCGATGACAGCGCCAACACCGCCGGGCGAACGGCCCTGGAGTCAAAGGCCGCCGCCCTGCCCTGGGATGCCCTGGACAGCAGCCCGGTCGACACGCTCCGGCGGCTGGCCGGGAAGCGCATCGACCTGGGTGGATTTGAGCTGACCTTGAGCGAGGAGGAGGTGCTGCGCGCCGCCGTCAAATACGGCCGGGCCGTGGCCCACACCGCCGAAATGTACCGGCACGCCCTGGCTGCAACGAGCGCGGCCAACCTCCCTTTCGAGCTGGAGATGAGCGTCGACGAAACGGCCACCGTCACCTCGCTGGCCGAGCACATTTACATCGCCGGTGAGTTGCAGCGGCTGGGCGTGCGCTGGGTTAGCCTGGCTCCGCGCTACGTCGGGCGCTTTGAGAAGGGGGTTGATTACCAGGGCGAACCCGGCCTCAGTTTGGCGGAAAGCCTGGCCCGCTTTGAAGAATCCTTTGCCCAACATCTGGCGGTGGCGAAAGCCTTTGGCCCCTACAAGCTCAGCCTGCACTCCGGCTCGGACAAGTTCAGCATTTACCCGATTGCGGCCCGGCTGGCCGGGGACCTGGTTCACCTGAAGACGGCCGGAACCAGCTACCTGGAGGCGCTGCGGGCCATCGCCAGCCTGGACCCGGCCCTCTTCCGCGACATCCTGGTCTTCGCCCTGGAGCGTTATGCCAGCGACCGGGCCACCTACCACGTCTCCGCCCAGGCGGCCAACGTGCCCGACGCTGCCGCCCTGGGGGATGATCAACTGCCGGTGGTCCTGGACAACTTCGACGGGCGAGAGGTGCTGCACGTGACCTTCGGCTCGGTTTTGAACGAGGCCCGGTTCCGGGAGCGATTCTTCAGCGCCCTGCGGGCCAACGAAGAGGTTTATTACCGCGTTCTGGAAACGCACTTCGACCGGCATCTGGCGCCTTTTTCATAGTCTCAGTAGATCCAAGTTTGGGCTTGTAATGTAGGTCAAACTGTTAGTTTGACCCACGCAAACTAACAGTTTGCGCTACTGAGACTGAGAGCATTCGGTAATTGGATTTTCACCGTAAACGTG
>JBHHXL010000078.1:0-15078 GCA_046757065.1 Anaerolineae bacterium | reverse complement strand
GACAAACTAACACGCTCCGCGTGTCCTACATTACCACACAATTCCTCATAGAGCCCAAAAACTTTGGACGCATCCTTACTCTGGTTGACAGGAGGAATTATGTTTAGCTGGTTAAACGACCCGGAACACGGGTCTTCGCAAAATCCTGAGGATGAAACCGGGCGCCTCGGGGCGCTGCCCAACGAAATACCGATCCTGCCCTTGCGCGGCACCGTGGCTTTTCCCTACGTTATCGTTCCCCTGACGGTGGGTGTGGCCCGCTCGATTAAGCTGGTTGAGGAGGCTCTGGACGGCGACCGTCTGATCGGCCTGCTGACCTCTAAGGAGCCGGAACTCGATGAACCGATGCCCGGCCAATTGCACGAGACCGGCGTCGTGGCCCGCGTGCACCGCGTGATCCGCGATGAGAACAACACTTTGCAGGTGGTGGTGCAAGGCCTGGAACGATTCAAGGTTGATGTCTGGACCCAGACCGAGCCGTACCTCAAGGCGCGCATCCGGTTAGCGCCCGACGAAGTTGCCGCCGATAGCGAAACCGAAATCGAGGCCCTGCGCCGGCGGATCATCGAGCTGGCCCGCGAGACGATTCAATACCTGCCCCAGGTTCCCGATGAAGTCGTCAGATTTCTGGAACACGTTGAAAATCCACGGGTGCTGATTTACACCATCGCCTCCAACCTGCGCATCAAGCTTGAGGACCGCCTGCAATTGCTGCTCGAGGACAGGTTGCCGGACAAGATGCGGCTTTTGATCCGCTTGATGACGTACGAATTGGAAGTAATGGCCCTGGGGCACAAAATTCAATCCGAAACCCGCGAGGAATTGGACAAGAGCCAGCGCGAGTACTACCTGCGCCAGCAGCTCAAGACCATCCAGAAAGAGCTGGGCGAAGACGACGAGGAACTGGCCGAAATCGAGGATTATCGGGCTAGGATAGAAGAGGCGACTCTGCCCGAAGAGGCGCGCCAGGAAGCGATGCGCGAGTTGAATCGCCTGGAGAAGCTTCCGCCCCAGTCCGCCGAGTACGGCGTCATCAAAACTTACCTCGACTGGTTGACGGAGCTGCCCTGGAACGTCCTGACCGAGGATAACCTGGACATCGCCAACGCCCGCGACGTCCTCGACGCCGACCACTACGATATGCGCGATGTCAAAGACCGTATCCTGGAATACCTGGCCGTGCGCAAGCTGCGCCTGGAACGGAACATCGAGGAAGAGACGGTTGACGAAAAGGAACGGGCCGGGGGATCGATCTTGCTCTTCGTCGGGCCGCCGGGGGTGGGCAAGACCAGCCTGGGCCGTAGTATCGCCCGCGCCCTGGGCCGCAAGTTCACCCGCATGAGCCTGGGCGGCATGCGCGACGAAGCCGAAATCCGCGGCCACCGGCGCACCTACATCGGCGCGATGCCGGGCCGCATCATCCAGGCCCTCAAGCGCGCCGGGTCTCGCAACCCGGTCTTTATGCTCGATGAGGTGGACAAGGTCGGGGCCGACTGGCGCGGCGATCCGGCCAGCGCCCTGCTGGAGGTCCTGGACCCGCAGCAGAACTTCGCCTTCCGCGATCACTATCTGGATGTCGATTTTGACCTGAGCCAGGTGATGTTCATCGCCACCGCCAACACGCTGGAGACCATTCCCGCCCCGCTGCGCGACCGGATGGAGATCATTCACCTCGACGGCTACACCGAGTACGAGAAGGTCGAAATCGCCAAGGGCTACCTGATCCCGCGCCAGATCAAAGCCAACGGCCTGCGCCCCGAAGAGCTGGTCTACACCGAGGATGGCCTGCGCCAGATCATCCGCGATTTCACCCGCGAGGCCGGCGTGCGCAACCTCGAGCGCGAGATCGGGCGGGTGGCTCGCAAAGTCGCCACCCAGATCGCCGCCGGCGAGGTGACGGAGGCGGTCGAAATCGGCCCGGACGAGGTCCGCGCCTACCTGGGCAAGCCCAGGTACTTCTTCGAGGCCGCGCTGCGCACCGAAAAGGCCGGGGTGGCCACCGGCCTGGCCTGGACGCCCACCGGCGGCGATGTCCTCTTCATCGAGGCGGCCTGTATGCCGGGCAAAGACCGCCTGATCTTGACCGGCCAGCTCGGCGACGTGATGCAGGAGAGCGCCCGCATCGCCCTGAGCTACGTCCGCGCCCACGCCGGGGAACTCGGCGCGGACCAATACCCGCTGGACGACACCGACATCCATCTCCACGTTCCGGCCGGGGCGGTCCCCAAGGACGGCCCCAGCGCCGGGGTGACGTTGGTTACAGCCCTGGTGTCGCTGGTCACCGGCCGGCCGGTCCGCTCTGAAGTGGGGATGACCGGCGAGATCAGCTTGCAAGGCCAGGTTTTGCCCATCGGCGGTCTGAAGCAGAAGGTCCTGGCCGCGCACCGGGCCGGGCTGACCACGGTCATCCTGCCCAAGCGCAACGAGTACGACCTGGAGGATGTACCCGAAGACGTCCGCCAGGAGATGACCTTCATCCCCGTGGAAACGATCGGCGAGGTCTTGCAGCACGCCATCGCCGGTTTTACCAACCAGGCGGAACTGGCGCTGGACGGCGACGTGCTGCGGCCGGAAGTGTCTTTGAACTAGCACCGCCGGGCATAAATCCTTCACCAGTTATCTGTGGGCGAAGATTGCACCCTGAGCCTGTCGAAGGGCGCGAGTCAAGCGGCATCCTTCGACAGGCTCAGGATGCTGCGTAACGGGTGAAGGACTTCCGCTGAGGCGGACTGGCTTGGATTGAATCTTTCCGAAATCTTCTTGCCACCCTCCCGCGAGAAACCTGGCGGGAGGGTTTGTCGTCTGGCGGCGATTGTTGCCCGGCGGCGACCGCGATGGTATACTGGCCTCGAAAGGAAAGATGCAGCAATGACCGGACCTGTCGATTTTGCCACCGTACAGTACGCCCGCAAGATGTCGGCCGCCGTCGAAGCCCTGGCCGGCCTGTCGCCAACCGTCCTGCGCAGCCTGGCCGCTTTCATCCACCACTGGGCCGGCCTGAAAGAGGCAGGCGTCGAGTTGACCCCGCAACAGCTCCAGGTGATCTTCCAGGGCCTGCACAGCAAAGACCTGGTCAGGTTGGAAGCGGTTAAGGGCGGCGTTCAGGTCGAGTTCAGCGGCGGCGGCTTCGAGTACGAGCGTTTCTTGCTGCGCCAGGACGGGCGTATGCCCAACCATCGTTACGAGGCCAAAAAGGCGGGGGGGTAGTGGGTTGGTTGATTGGGGATTGGTTGATTGGGTACTGGTGGGCTGGTTAACCGGGTACTGGTTAATCGGGCGCTGGTGGACCGGTATCCGAGCAACCAGTTCACCAGTCCACCGGTCCACCAATCCACCAATCCACCAGTTAACCAATCAACCAGACAACGGAGTGACCCTTGATCGTCAAACAATTAACCGTCGGCCCCTTCCAGGCGAATTGCTATCTGGTTGGCTGTGAGGAAACTAAAGAAGGGGTGGTGATCGACCCCGGAGATGAAGGCTCGCGTATCCTGGCTGAAATCGAGAGCCTGGGCCTGATCATTCAGCGGGTGCTGCTGACCCACGCCCATTACGACCACATCGTGGCCTGCGATGAAGTCTGCCGGGCGACGGGCGCGCCTCTGGCCATGCACAAAGAGGACCTGCCGCTGTTGAAAGCGGGCGGCGGCGGCGCGCTGTGGGGCCTGCCGACGCCGGTTTATCGTGAGCCCGACCTCTGGCTGCAAGAGGGAGACGATATCTATTTCGGCCAGCACACGCTGCGCGTCCTCTTCACCCCCGGCCACGCGCCGGGCCACGTTACCTTCCACGAAGTGCAGGAGAAGGTTGTCTTCGATGGCGATGTGCTCTTCGCCGGCGGCATCGGGCGCAGCGACCTGCCCGGCGGCAGCCACCAGGTGCTGATGGACAGCATCCAGACCAGGCTGATGACGTTGCCCCCTGAAACGACCGTCTACTCCGGCCACGGTCCGCCAACGACCATCGGCCAGGAGCGGGTCAGCAATCCCTGGTTGTAACGTGCGCGCAGGAAAAAAAGCCGATGCCTTATAATTCTTTGTTTAGGGCGCGATGGCCGGCTCGGCGTAGGGGCCGGCGATCAGATGGTCCCAGTACCCTCTCTCGTTGAGAGCGCGGTAGGAGAAGAGGGCGTGCCCCGGAGCGCCGGCCTGACGGGCAGCCTCGATCCGCCGGGCGATGGCGCTGAAATCGTCGTAATTCGCGCCGATGCCGGGATAGACGTGGCGCCCGGCACTGTCGGCCAAAAAGTCTTGCAGCAGCGTGTGCCAGCGGCCAAAATCGTCGGCAGCGCCGCCGTATAGCATCGGGATGATGGCGTCGATGATCCCCCCGGCCAACCAGCCTTTCGAGTCCTGGTAGTAGTCATTGTAGCCTTCACTCACGCGCCAACCCCATTTGTCTTGAAAATAAGGCCAGACGGCGGCGGTTAGCCGCGCTCCAGGGCGCAAGACGCTGAGTTCGGCGTAAATGCGCCGCACCAGGTCGGTGATCGCATCCCGCTGCCATTGGTCCCGCTGCGGAGTTTTCGTTGTTCCGGCGGCGGCGTTGCTGGCCGGGTCGAAGGAGTAGTTCGCGCCGGCGTAGCGAATCAGGTCCAGGTGGACTCCGTCCAGCGGGTAGCGACTGGCCAGGTCCTCGATCACGGCCAGGATATGGTTTCGCACCTGCCTCAAGCCAGGGCTGGCCCAGATGTATTTGTTTGGCTCAAGGCGCATCGGCTTATCCGGCGCGGTGTGCTGCCGCCAGGCGTAGGCCAGGCTGTGTTGGCCCGGGTGTTCGGGGTGGTCGGGGCCGTAGGTCAGCCGGTCAAACAGATGCGGGGGAGACGTGGCCGGCGGGCCCAAGGGGCCGTCGCCGGGGGGGGGCAGCCAGACGGGGTAGACATTGACGTAGGCGTGGATTTCCATATCAATGGCGTGCGCCTTATCGATGATGCGGGCCAGGGGGTCCCAGCCGGGGTGCTGCCCCAGGGTTTCCTTGCTGCTACCGGTCAGGCGGGAGGCCCACGGCTCCAGGCTGGAGTCATAGTAGGCATCGCCGGCGGCGCGCACTTGAAAAAAGATGGTGTTGAACCCGGCGCTGGCGGTGTTGATCACGATCTCGTCGATCTTTTCAGGGCTGGGAGCCCGATTCAATTCGGTCCAGTCGTAGCGGGTGACCCAGATGGCCCGCCGCTCGATGCCGGTAGCTGCGAAGGTCACGGGTCGCTCCAGAACGATCTGGCTAACATTTAGTATAATCCCTCTTCCTCAGACTCCTGCCGGCCGCTTCCGCCCTTCATAGCCGCGATCACGTCGCCCGCCGCCTTCGCCATCAGCCGGGAATCGGACTGGATCGAAACGAATTGGAAACCCTTTGCAATCATCTGCCGGGCGTAGGCCGGTTGGCCGGTGTGGATGCCGGCCACGATACCGTGCTCTTTGGCGGCGGCCAGGATTCTGTCGATGGCGGCCACCACGCCGGGCTCCGTCGGATCGCTGCGTTCCGGGCTGCCCAGACTCAGGCTTAAATCGGCCGGCCCGATGTAGATCGCATCCAGGCCGGGCGCGCTGAGGATGTCGTCCAGGTTCTCCAGCGCCTGGGCGGTTTCGATCATTGCCATCGTGATCACCGTTTCGTTGGCCTGCTCGGCGTAGTCGGGGCCGCCGTAGTAGACGGCCCGGTTGGGGCCGTAGCTGCGGTAGCCGAGCGGCGCGTAGCGGCAGGCTCCCACGAAAGCCTCGGCCTCGGCCCGGCTGTTGACCATCGGGCAGATGATGCCATAGCACCCGGCGTCGAGCATCTTCATAATGACGCCCGGCTCGTTCCAGGGCACGCGGACCAGGGGAACGGTCTCCGTGGTTGAGATAGCTTGTAGCATAGCCAGGGCGTCGGCGTAATCGACCGGCCCGTGCTGCATATCGATGGTCAGGCTGTCCCAGCCCTGATTTGCCATCACCTCGGCGGAGAAGGCGTCCGGGATTTGCAGCCAGCCGTTGAGCGCCGCCTGGCCCATCTGCCAGATGGCCCGAAGTCTATTTGCGCGCATAGGGTCAATCCTCCAATCGGTTGTTTAACGATACCGCTAGATTTTAACCCAAGAAGGAAATTTTTACTAAAGAAAAGGGGGCGCATTTTTGCTATAATCGTAGCATAGCACAAGCAACCGATAGGTCTGGGTTCGTCACAAAAATTACATCGTTCATTAACAACCACCGAAGGCCGGGCGATGTTGCCTTATTTGGGGCCAGAAGGGGAGCTATGAACATCCTGCGCAAGCCCTCGTTGGGGGACTTAACTAAGGCGGAACTGATTGAGTTGATTCGCCAGAAATGGGGGGAGCCGGACACCCAGGAAATTGCCGATGTCGTCTGGCACCGCATGACGGCCGAGGTCAACGCCTTGCGGGAGAACGCCCGGCATCGGGCCAACTTCACGGACACCGACAATGTTCTGGCAATGATTAACCAGCTCGATCAGGCCCGCAAGCTGGATGCCAAGGCGACTTCGTATTTCCATCGCTGGGTGCTGGGAGAAGACGAGGGGGAAGAGCCGCAATGAGGCAGAGGTGAGGGCCAACTTTTCAACCTGTGCAATTGACCAGGAATTGCACAAGTCGCAAATTTTCATCGCTGGTGGCGTGCCGCCAGGCTCGTGACGACCCCGCTGCAATTTGTCTCCCGCCGTCGTTTGAAGTATACTCCCGTAACCAATTTATCAAGGTTGGAGGGCGACTCCGTGAGAGATAGGGGCGCCTTTTTTTTGCCAACTGCCGAGGATTGATCGACTATGAAAATTGCCGTGCTGGCCGACATTCATGGCAACCTGCCCGCCCTGGAGGCGGTTGCTGCCCATATCGATGCCTGGCAGCCGGAGGCGGTCATCGTCGGAGGCGATATCGTCAATCGTGGCCCGCGCTCGCTCGATTGTTTGCGGTTCGTGCAGGAGCGACAACGCCGGCAAGGCTGGCAGGTCGTGCGCGGCAACCACGAGGATTACGTCATCTTTCAAGGTTCGCCCGAAACGCCTCGCAGCGGCCCGGCCTTTGAACTCTTTGGCCCGGCCAATTTCGCCTACCGGCAATTGGACGGCCAGGTATCGGCTCTGGAAAAGATGCCCTTTCAAACCAGCCTGGCCGCGCCCGATGGATCCGAATTGCGCGTCACCCACGCCTCGATGGGCGGCATTCGGGACGGCATCTTTCCGGAAACCTCCGATGAGTCGCTGCGCCGGAAAATCATTCCCCCGCCGGCGGTGCTGTGCGTGGGGCACACCCACCGGCCCTTGATCCGCCAGGTCGATCAGACGCTTGTGGTCAACGTCGGCGCGGTTGGAGCGCCCTTCGACGGCGATCTTCGGGCCGGCTATGCCCAACTATGCTGGCAGCGGGGCGGCTGGAGGGTGGAGATCATTCGGTTGGATTACGACCGGGCGCAAACCGAGCGCGATTTCTTTGAAACCGGATTTGTGGCCGAAAGTGGCCCGGTATCGCACATTATGCTGGCCGAACTTCGCGCTGCCCGATCGTATCTCTATCTCTGGATGCATCGCTACGAAGCGCCCGTTCTGGCCGGGGAGGTAACCATCGAGGAGGCTGTGAATGAGTATCTGGCCGAGTTGGGCGTCACGGTTTCCGGGTAAGGGTTTGCTACGATGTTAATACTCCAGGTGTTGTGTTTTGTTTTTGGTCTGATCCTGGTGATTAGCACCTTATCCTCAGCCGTCCAAACCTTTGTGCTCCCCCGGAGCGCCTCAAATTTATGGGCATCGGTGGTGTTTGCCACGCTGCGGCGTCTGTTTGAGTTGCGGGTGCGATGGGTGCGCTCCTACCTCGCCCGCGACCGGGTTATGGCTTTGTATGCGCCGATCGGCCTGCTGGCCCTGTTGCCGGTCTGGCTGGCCCTGGTCACCATCGGTTATACGGCGATGTTTTGGGCGCTGGATGTTCGACCGCTGGCGCGGGCCTTCACCGTGAGCGGTTCCTCCTTGCTCACCCTCGGCTTCGCCACGGGGGATATGCTGCTGCACACCTTTATGGCCTTCACCGAGGCGACCATCGGCCTGATCCTGGTGGCGCTGTTGATCGCCTACCTGCCGACGATGTACAGCGCCTTTTCGCGGCGCGAGCAGGCCGTGACCCTGCTGGAGGTGCGCGCCGGTTCCCCGCCCTCGGCGCTGGAGATGCTCTTACGCAGCCATCGCATCCGGGGGTTAAGCAACTTGCACGATTACTGGGTGACGTGGGAGGCGTGGTTCGCCGAGATCGAGGAGAGCCACACCTCGCTGGCGGCGCTCGTTTTCTTCCGCTCGCCGCAACCGCACCATTCCTGGGTCACGGCAGCCGGGGCTGTGCTCGATGGGGCGGCGCTGGCCGCCTCTACCCTGGACATCCCCCGCGACCCGCAGGCGGCTCTGTGCATCCGGGCCGGGTATTTAGCCCTGCGCCGCATCGCCGATTTCTTTCGCGTCCAATACAACGCCGACCCGCACTTTCCCGACGATCCCATCAGCATCAGCCGTGAGGAATATGACGCGGCTTACGATGAGTTGGCGGGTAGAGGCGTTCCCGTCAAGGGAGACCGGGAGCGGGCCTGGCGCGATTTTGCCGGCTGGCGCGTCAACTACGACACCGTCCTCCTGGCTTTGTGCGCCCTGACGATGGCCCCGGCAGCGCCCTGGTCTACCGATCGGGCCGGGCGGTCCGCTAATTCTTCCGGCCCTCAGCCGTAAGCCTTCTTGACCTCCTGGCCGATGAGCCTCACCCCTTCCCGGACCACCGCTTCATCCTGAGAGTAGGTCATTCGAATACATTCGTGCTTGTGCCGCCAGGGTTCCTGCAATCCGGGGAAGAAGTGATGCCCTGGAACGACCAGCGCCCCGCGCCGCTTCAGCCGCTCGTAGAGTTCCTGGCTCGTTATCGGCATATCCCTGAACCACACCCACAGGAAGATGGCCCCCTCCGGTTTGTGGATGTAGAAATCGACCCCCTCGAGTGCCTGATGAAGCAGGGCCACCGCCTGCTCGGCCTTCTGCTGGTAGTAGGGCCGGATCACCTTTTGGCTGAGCGAGATGATCTCCCCGCTGCGAACCAAATCCAGAACCAGCGTCGTCCCAAATCCGCCGGGGGCTAAGGTGATAACCGCGTTCATAGCCGAAATGGTTTTGATCACTTCTTCGTTGGCGATGACGATGCCGGTGCGAACGGATGGCAGGCCCAGCTTCGACAGGCTCATGCAGACGATCATGTGTTCGTCCCAGCGGGGGGTGGCTTCGGTGAAGATGATGCTGGGGAAGGGCAGGCCATAGGCGCTGTCGATGATGAAGGGGATGTTGTTGGCGCGGGCAAGCTGGTAGAGGGTTTCGATCTCCGCGTCGGTTAAGACATTCCCGGTTGGATTGGTCGGCCTGGAAACGCAGATCGCGCCCACCTGGTCGGTGATGGTGACGGCGTCAAAATCGACGTGATACTTGAAGGTGTGCTCGTCGAGGTACTCAATCTCCGGGCGACTGGCTATAAAGAAGTCATCGCTAATTCCCACGTCCGTATAGCCGATATATTCGGGCGCAAGCGGAAGCAAAATCTTCTTGTGCATTCCGTTCTCAAACGCCCCGGCAAAGAGGTTGAACAGAAAAAAGAAGGTCGTTTGGCTGCCATTGGTGATGGCGATGTTCTCCGGGCGCACCTTCCAGTCATACTGCTGATTCAGCAGCGCGGCCAGGGCCTCGTTGAACGCCTTCTGGCCCTGGGAGGGGTTGTAGTTGCCGATCATCCGCTCAAATTCATCGCCGTTGTCGAGGATGCTGCGCATCCGCTCTCGGAAGCAGGCTTCGACTTGTGGAATGTGGCCGGGATTGCCGCCGCCGAGCATCAGCATCTGCTCATCCCCGGCCATCGCCTCTCCCAGATCGTCCATCAATTGCAGGATGCCGGAGGCCCCGGTGAATTTCTGGCCGAATTTAGAATACAACATTGCTATCCTCCGCTGAACGTTCGTTCCATTTTCCCAATTGTACCAAAAATCTGGTTCGTGACTATTTTGCCCCCCGGCGTTCGCCACAAAATACATAGAATACCCGATTGATTTGAGGCTTGAATTGTGAAATGATAGGGTTGTTTACCTATAAGTCTTCCCAAAAGAATATACGTGATCTGACATCGTTTTGATATGGTGCTGAAGAGGGATAACCAGGAGGTATCGCCCATGTCTGACATCTTGATTGTGGATGATGAAATTCACATTGCCAGGTGCATAGAGCGTCTCCTGTCACGAGAACACCAGGTGCAGGTTTCTCACTGCGCAACTGAAGCACTCGGAATCGCTCGCAATTCGAAGCCGGATTTGCTCATCCTCGATGTGAGAATGCCGGGCATGGGCGGGTTACAATTGTGCCGTGAGCTACGCAGTGATCCTGGCCTCAAGGGCATAGCCATCCTCCTTCTATCGGGCAGTAGCAGTGTGGAGGATAAAATCAAAGGGTTTGAAGCCGGCGCCGACGACTACCTGGCCAAGCCTTTTGAGGTCAAGGAATTGCTGGTTCGGGTGCGGGCGCTGCTCCGCCGGGCCACGTCGCCCAACCGCTACCGCCCTCCCAGCCAATTTTCGATTGGGAAACTTACCTTGAATAGTCAAAATTGCCAGCTCTATGTTGGCCGGAAAACGGTTTCCCTGACCCCGATTGAGTTTGATTTGATGTACCATCTGATGAGCGCCCCCGATCGGGTTTTCAGCGGCGAACAATTGCTGGAGGAGTTGTGGGACTACCCCAGCGATACGGGTAGCCCCGATCTGGTCCGCATGCATATCCGCAACCTGCGCCGCAAGATCGAACCCGACTGCCGGAACCCTCGTTTTATCCTGACCGTCCCCCGGCACGGATACACGGTAGCCACAGAATAGAGGTTCCGTCCGGTGCCGGCCAAACTGATCGGAGCGACCGCAACGCGCGTCGCTCTTTTGTTTCACGGCCTGCCCTTCGCACCTTCGCGCCGGGCGCGTCCAAATTTTTTGGAAGGCACAGGGGGGAATTGGGGGGACACCCCCCACACCCCCCGGTCCTCCTAAAATGTCGGACACACCCTTCGCGCCAGCCTGCTTGACATCCCCCCGCAAACATTTATACTTCACGCCTATGAGCAGCCCCGTTCGACGCCAGTATCTGCAACTCAAACGGCAATACCCCGACGCTATCCTCTTCTTCCGCCTCGGAGACTTTTACGAGACGTTCGACGAGGACGCTCAAATTATGGCCGATGTGCTGGACATCGTTCTCACTTCGCGCAATGTGGCCGCCGGGCAGCGCGTGCCGATGGCCGGCATCCCCTATCACGCCGCCGAGGGCTACATTGCCCGTCTGGTTAAAGAGGGTTACAAGGTCGCCATTTGCGAACAGGTGGGCCCGGATGCGACGAACCAGAAGCTGATGCGCCGGGAAGTGGTGCGCGTGGTCACGCCCGGCACCGTGGTTGAGCCGGCGCTGCTGGAGGCCAAACGCAACAACTATCTGGCCGCCCTGGTCCTGGAGGAGGAACGGGCCGGCCTGGCCTACCTGGATGTGACCACCGGCGAATTTGCCGCCACCGAATTGCGGGGCGGGTCCATCGAGCGGCAGGTCAGCGATGAGTTGACCCGCCTGGCCCCGGCCGAGGTCATCTTGCCGGAAGCCGTTGACGGTTGGGCCCCGGCCACGGAAAGCGGGGAGTCCTCGGTTTTCAACCTCCAGTTCTCTATTTCCTACTTCCCCGCCTGGCGCTTTGAGTTCAGCAACGCCCAGCAGGCGCTGCTGGACCGCTTCGAGGTGGGCACGCTGGACGGTTTCGGTTTGAAGGGCAAACCGCTGGCCGTGCGGGCCGCGGGCGGAATCTTGCAATACCTGGCCGAAACGCAACTGCCGGCCCTGGCCCAGATCGAAAACCTGGCGTGCTATCAGACCAGCGCCTTTATGGTGCTGGACAGCGCCACGCGCCGCAACCTGGAATTGACCCAGACCTTGCGCGACAACTCGGTCAAAGGTTCCCTGCTGGGCGTGCTGGATGAAACCATCACCCCCCTGGGCGGTCGCCTGCTCCGGCGCTGGCTGCACGAGCCGCTGCTGAATGTGGACGACCTCCAATGCCGGCTGGACCAGGTGCAGGCGATGGTGGAAAACCTGACCCTCCGCCTGGAACTGGCCGAAGCCCTGAAAGGGGTGGCCGACGTGGAACGCCTGACCAATCGCGCCGCGCAGGGCATCGCCCGCCCCCGCGATCTGGTGGCCTTGCGCTCCAGCCTGGAGGCGGTGCCCCGTCTGCAAGCCATCCTGGAGCCGGAGGGGGAGCGCCTGCCCGCCCTGTTGGCCGGATTGGACCCGTGCCAGGAGGTGCGGGACCTGCTGGCCCAAGCCATCCTCGACGATCCGCCCGCCGTTCTGTCGGCCGGGGGCGTGATCCGGCCCGGCTTCTCGGCGGAATTGGACGGCATTTTGACCGGCTCCAGGGAGGCCAAAGAGTGGGTGGCCAACCTGGAAGCCACGGAGCGAGCCCGGACCGGCATCCAAAAGCTCAAGGTTGGCTTCAACAAGGTTTTCGGCTACTACCTGGAGGTTCCCAAATCCCAGGCGCATCTGGCTCCGGCGGACTACATTCGCAAGCAGACGCTGGTCAACGCCGAACGCTACATCACCCCCGATTTGAAGGAGTACGAAAGCCTGATCCTGAACGCCGAGGAGCGCCGGCTTGAGGTCGAGACGCGCATCTTCAAGGAGGTGTGCGCCCAGGTTGCGGGGGCGGGACGGCGGCTCCTGCGCACGGCGAAGGCCCTGGCCCAATTGGACGTGGTCGTGGCCCTGGCCGGGGTGGCCGCCCGCCACAATTACGTCCGGCCCGAACTGGCCGACGACGACCGTCTTGAGATCGTTAACGGGCGGCATCCCGTCGTTGAGCAGATGGCCTGGCAGGGGGAAGCGCAGTTCATTCCCAACGATGCCCGGCTGTCTGCTGAGGAGCTGATCCTGATCATCACCGGCCCCAATATGAGCGGCAAATCGACCTATCTCCGCCAGGTGGCCCTGATCGTGCTGATGGCCCAGATTGGCTCCTTTGTGCCGGCGGACAAAGCCCGCATCGGGCTTGTGGACCGCATCTTCACCCGGATCGGCGCTCAGGATGAAATCCACGCCGGGCAGAGCACATTTATGGTTGAGATGGTCGAAACGGCGGCCCTTTTGTCGCAGGCCACGCCGCGCAGCCTGCTGATCCTGGACGAAGTGGGCCGGGGCACCAGCACTTACGACGGGCTGGCCATCGCCCGGGCCGTGGTCGAATACATCCACAACAACCCCAAAGTGCGGGCCAAGACCCTCTTTGCCACCCATTATCACGAGCTGGTGGAGCTGGAAAAATACCTGCCCCACGTCCGCAACTATAATGTGGCCGTCACCGAGGAGGGAAGTCGGGTCGTGTTTTTGCATCGCATCATCCCCGGCGGGGCGGATCGCTCCTACGGCATTCACGTCGCCCAACTGGCCGGGATGCCGAAGCCGGTGGTCAACCGCGCCGCCGAGGTGCTGGAGGAACTGGAGCGCAGCAGCCTGCTGCGCGAGCAAAAGGCGCGGACGCGGCAGGCGTTCAGCGGCCAACAGCTTTCGTTCCTGGGTCCGGAACGGCATCCGGTGGTGGATGCGCTGGCCAAATTGAACGTCGAGGAGCTTTCGCCGCTGGAGGCGCTCAACAAATTGTATGAATTGCAGCAGATGGCCGGTGAGGGTGATGCCTAAATCGATTGTGCTTGCCGTCCTGGCCGGGCTGCTGGCGCTCGCCGCTTGCAGCCTGCCGGGCGTCGATAACGGCCCCGATTCCGCGCCGGCCGTGGTCATCACCAGCCCCAGGCCCGGCGGGGCCGTGGTCGAAGGGGAGGAGGTCCTGATCGAGTCGGTGGCGACCGATGCGGCGGGCGTGACCCAAATCGAGCTGCTGGTGGACGGGCAACTGGTCAGAATCGATGCCAGCCCCGAAAGCGGCGGCCAGTCCCCCTACGTCGTCGCCCAACCCTGGACCGCGCAGGGGCCGGGCGAACACACCATCGCCGTCCGGGCGGTCAACATCGAGGGCGGCGCGGCGGAATCCGCCCCGCTAATCATCACCGTCGGCGCTGGCCCCCAGGCGGCGGGGGAGCAGCCGGCCGGGGCCAGCGGCGCGACGCCCACGACGACGCCGACGGTGGCCGTGGTCTTTGCCACCGTCACCCCAACCGTGGCCCGGCCCACCGCTACGGTCGAGCCGACGCCGACGAGCAGCCCGACCCCGCTCCCCACCGAGCCCCCGCCGGCGACGGTCGCTCCGCCGACCAGCACGCCCACCGCACCGCCGACCGAGCCGCCGCCGGCCACCGTCGCCCCAAGCGAGACCCCGACGCCGGCCGCCACCTTTGTCGACACCGGCCTGCGCCCCGAGGACCCCTTTCTGGAAATTTGGGACGAGCTGGGCGCGGGCGGCGGGCGATTGGGGTTTCCGACCGGGCCTGCCATCCCCGACCGGAACTACGCCAAGCAGTATTTCGAGGGCGGGTTTATGTACTGGTGGGACCGGCCCGAGCAGCCCGATACCATCTGGGTGTTCGCCGCGCCCGACGAGACGCTGGCCGCCGGCCAGGTCTGGGCCCGCTTCGACGACACCTGGAACGGCGGCGACCCGTACAGTTGCGACCAGGCTCGCGAGCATAACTTCGGGCCTGTGGCCGGCTTCGGGTGGGTCTGGTGCCAGCAGGCGGAGGTGCAGCAGGCCCTGGGCCGCCCCATCGAGCCCGAGGCCGGCTCCTCCGGCAACCCGCCCTTCAGCCGGGTCCAGTTCTTCCAGGGCGGGGCGATGCTCGATAACCCGGCCAACCGTGAGGTGTGGGTCCTCTTCGCCGGTGGGGGCTGGCAGCGCCGCTCGTATTGAGCCGTATTAAGGGCTTTAGCCCTGTGAGGCCGGGGAGGGCTGAGAGAGTAATTGAAAAGTCCTAAAAGTGGGGGCAAGGCCCCTGTTTTTTGCAGAAAATGTGCCTTCGGTGAGGAGTGAGGCACGCCCGCGTGCCGAGCGGAGCCGCACCTGGGGGTGCTGGCTCCTCTTTTCAAACACGCTCT
>JBHHXL010000077.1:0-15094 GCA_046757065.1 Anaerolineae bacterium | reverse complement strand
GCTCAGGGTGCGGAGCAAGCCAAGGCGTATCCTGAGCCTGTCGAAGGATACGCCTTAACTCTAGCCTTACTTGCGCCCCGGTGCACTAACGCCCCTGGAGGGATTCGAACCCCCGACACGCAGTTTAGGAAACTGCTGCTCTATCCTCTGAGCTACAGGGGCAGGGCCAGCACATTCTACCGAAATCAGCGGCGATTGTCAATCCACCCGCTCCACGGGAAAGCGCCCCTCGTTGCGGGCCATTTTGGCCTGAACGGCGGCGCTCAGGTCAATGTCTGCCCGGTTGGCAAAAGCAAGGCAATAGATCACCACGTCGGCCAGTTCATCGGCAACGGCAGCGCGGGCCTCTGAGTCCTGTAACAGTTGCCTGCTTTCCTCCGGGGACAGCCATTGGAAATGCTCCATCAACTCGGCGGCCTCAATGGCGATGCTCATCGCCAGATTCTTGGGACTGTGATAGACCTTCCAGCGCCGGGCGGCGACAAATCGTCTTACAACTTCACGGAGTTGGGCCAGGGTTGTCTGATTATCCATCATTGCCATCCGGGGGTGGCCGGTTTCACCGTTCCCGATTCCACTCCGGCAGGTGCCGGATGACCAGCACAACGGTGACCAGAACCAGGAACCAGCGGACGTTTACGGCCAAAGGAAAGAACGCCAAAGATAGGGCCACGGCGATGGGCAGGGCCAGCGTCACGGATCGAGGGGAGAATCTGCGCCGGAAAAGGCCAAAAAAGAACCCGGCCCACCACAGAGCCGCCAGCACAACGGTCAGCGGGGAGAGAACCAGAACCAGACCCACCCCCGTCCCCAACCCCATACCTCCGTGGAAGCGAGTGTAGATCGGCCAGCAATGGCCCACCACGGCCAGCGTCCCGGCCAGAGGCAAGGCCCACGGACTTCCGAGCGTCAGCAGAAAGGCCACGGCCCAGGCAACCAGCCCTTTAGCCCCGTCGATCAGACCGACCGTCACCCCGGCCCCGACGCCCAGCAACCGCATAGTGTTTGTGCCGCCGGTATGACCGCTGCCGCTATAGCGAACATCCGGCCCCTTTTTCAGTTTTGAAGCGATGACCCCGGTGGGGAACGAGCCGATCAGGTAAGCAACCAGGCCGGCGACTGTGAATTGAAAATAAACGTTTATACTGGCCTGCCTCTATGCGGGTCTAAGAGCCTATCCGAATAACCCCGGAGTGCGGGCTTGAGCCCGCTTCAAGGAAGGCAGACTAAAGTCTGCACTCCAGATTTCCGGATGGGTCCTAAGCCCAAACCCGGAGGGCGTTGGGCGCGATTTCAAAGGCGAAGTTTTTTCCGCTCGTGCACAGTATTTCGCCGTCGATGTGCCCCGGGATGCCCGCCGCCACCGAAATCTCGATGCTGCCGGTGGTGGCCTCGGTCACGGCGCGGTGGTGGATGTGCGTGCCTTTCATCACCCGGGGCAGCAGGTTCAAGACCGTCAGTTTAGACACGTCGCGGGCATAAACGACGTCCAGCAAACCGTCGTCGAGCCTGGCGTTGGGCGTTAGCATAAAACCCCCGGCGGCCCGGGGGCCGTTGCCCACCGAGAAGAGGGTGATCGCTTGCCGGCGCTGCTGGCCGTTGAAGGAGAACTTCGCCCGGTAGGGCCAGGCTCCCAGGGCCGTTATCTTGAGCACGCTCCAGAGGTACATAGCGAATCCCCGCCCGAGGCCGTGGCGGTGCACGTCGAGCGCCACCTCGGCATCCAGACCGAGGCCAACCCCGTTGGCGAAGTAGCGTGACGCGCCGTCCACCGTGACCCGGCCGACGTCGGCCCGGCGCTCCGCCCCGTTTTTCAGGACGCTACAAGCGCCGGGGATGTCTTCTGGAATCCCCAGGGCAAAAGCCAGGTCGTTGCCGGAACCGCTGGGTATGATCCCTAGCACCGCCGAATGACCCTGCGCCGCCGCCGGCAGCAACCCGTTTACCATTTCGTTGCAGGTTCCGTCCCCGCCTACGGCAACCACCCGCTCGTAACCGTCGCCGGCCGCCTGCCGGGCCAGGTCAATCGCCTGACCGGGGGCTTCGGTCTGAGCCAGGTCGAACGCCACCCCGGCCCGGCGCAGAGACTGGGTGATCTGCGGCAGGCGGGCCAGCGTTTCGCCCTTGTTCGAAACAGGGTTTACGATGAGCTTGGTACGCATCGGCTTCCGCTCCCATTCCCGATCCAGGCCCGGCGCCCGCCTCAACGCGGCTGCGTTGAAACCTCCAGGTAATCCAGCAATTGGCGCACGCCAATAGGGATCAGGTCACCGGCCACGCCGGAGCCTTTGACATCCATCCCGACCAGATAACAGTTTTCGATGGGCGTGGCCGGATCGAGCCGGTTCTGGTTGATCTGGCCGAAGGTCTGGCCGCTCTCGGTGCCCGGCCAGGTTCCGGTGAAGATCATCGGCACGGTCCACTCGACCACCGCCTCAAACTGCGGGAACAGGTCCCGCAGGTCGGCCAGGGCCAGCTCGATCTCGGCGGTGCGGTCATCGCTTTGCAGAGGGAAGAAGGCATCGCTCAGATGCAGGCCGTCGCGGCTGAGGCGCGGGTCCAGAACCGTGGGCGAGAAGATGCCCACTACCCGCCGGCAGCCCGGCGTCATCGTGATCGGCGCCTCGTCGAACAGGGGCTCGCGCGTGGCGCAAAACAGGGCGGCGCAATCGACCCCCTTGAGCGACGACAGCCGCGCCAGGTAAGCGGGCGGCAGATGCTGCGGGCCAACGAGCCGGACGAAGCGCCCCGGCCCGCCGTTGTGGATGACGACGCCGGCCCGCACCCGGCGGCCATCTTCCAATTGTATCCCAACGGCCCGTCCCCGTTCCACCAGGATTTTCGCCGCCGGCGAGCGCACGAATAGCGCGCCCCCGGCCCGGCGCAGGGTGCGGGTCAGGGCCTGGATGATGGCCCGCACGCCGCCCTGGGGCATAGCAAACTCAGCCCCGGCCCGGCGGCCATCGAGGGTGATCTGGATGTACTCGCTGGCCGGCAACTGTTCGCTGGAGAGGCCGCTGGCCGTGGCGGCGATGGCCTTCGCCGCCGCCCGCAGGTCGGGATCGTCGCTGAAGCGGGCGATGTAGGCATCGGCGCTGAGGTCGTCCAGGGCCTCCGGACGCGCGCCGTTTGCCTCGAGCTGGCGGCGCCCCTGAATCACGGCCCGCAGCCAGGCTTTCCGCGCCGCCGGAGTCAACAGCTCCAACAGCGAGCGATAGCAGCGTCCGTCGCGGAAGCGGAGGCTATACTGCTCGTCCAGTCCCACATCCGCCAGAGAAATGTAAGGCAGGTCGATCCCCAACCCGGCCAGGAAGCGCCCGATGTGGCTCTTCGGCCCCAGGTTGGTCCAGGCCCCGGTGGTGACGGCTGCGCCTTTGTGGGTGATCTCGGTGTACCGCCCGCCGGGGAAGCTCAACTTCTCAAACACGGCCACGGAGCGTCCGGCCCGGGCCAGAGCCGCCGCCGTCATCAGCCCGCCAATGCCCGCCCCGATCACCACCGCATCATAACGGTCCGCGACGCGCGGCGTGTACGGCTTCAGCGGCTGATCGGGCACAAAGCAATCGTTGGGGCAGGCGTAATAGCAAAGGTTGCAATCGGTGCAGTTGGCCTCGATCACCGCCGCCCAGCCATCGCTGCGGATTGCATCGTAGGGGCAAACGAGCAGGCAATAGCCACAACCGGTGCAGCGGTCCTTGAGAAGTTGCATACCGCTCCCTAGCCCTCCGGACGGCTGGCCATCAAGACCCGCCATTCCCCACGCTGCGCGGTTTCGCCCTTTTGGTTGACGACGCGCGCTTTGAGCACCACCAGGCCGCCGCCCAGACGCCGCATCGGTTTGGTTTCGACGACCTCGGTTTCCAGGTGGATGGTATCCCCGATGAAAACGGGGGCGTTGAATTTCCAGCTCAATTCGCGGAAGGCCAGGGTGGTGCCCTCGATGAAGCCTTGCTGAACGGCCAGGCCCAGGGCGTAACTCAAGGTCAGAACGCCGTGGGCGACGCGCTTGCCATAGGGGGTTTCGGCGGCAAATTCGGCGTCGGTGTGGAGCTGGTTGTAATCGCCGGTCAGGCCGGCGAAGCTAACGATGTCGGCCTCGGTGATGGTGCGAGAAGCGGTCGCAATGCGCAAACCAACTTCAAACTCCTCAAAGTACATACCGCGCGGGGATGGTGCCATAAAACTCCTCGTATAAAATAGGGACTGGAGTGCAAAGCTTGCTTTGCCAGATTGTAAATGCAGAGCAAGCTCTGCACTCCAGTCATAACTCTCTCTGAGTACCTGAATTCCAGGATCGGGCAATGGACATCGATGACCGGTAACCACCAATCCCCGATCCCTAAATCACCAGATTATCGTACAGCCGGTCCAAATTAAGATCAGGGTAAACCGATTCGCTGACGCCCAGGGTCAAGGCGGCGGCGCTGGCCCCCAGGCGTAACGCTTCGTCGATGGGAAAGTCATTAAGCAGGCCAAACACAACCGCCGCCGTCAGGGCGTCGCTGGCCCCGGTGGTGTCGACGATAGGGGTTTTCACAGCGGGGATGTGGCCGCTGACATCGGGCGTGGCATATACCACCCCCAGTTCGGCCAGGGTGATGATGGCGATGTCAACCCCACGGGCAACCAGTTGTTTGGCAGCCTTGATGGCATCGTGACGAGAGGCAATGGATTGCCTGGACAAGGCTTCGGCCTCAATAATGTTGGGGGTCACCAGCAGCAGGTTTGACAGATGTGGTTGCAGCCGTTGGGCCAGCTTCGAGGAGGTTGGATCGGCGACAACGGGCACATGGTAGCGCGATGCCTGTTTCAACAAAGACTGGATGACCGCCGGGGATAGATTGCTATCCATCACGATCATCGCTGCATCACGCACCAGGGCCCGTTTCTGGTAGATGGTCTGCGGCGTAATCAGGTCCAGCACCGCCATATCATCCACCGAAATAATCATTTCCCCGCACTCGTCCATAACGGCCAGATAGGCCGCCGTCCGGCAGCGCGAGGTGATGATCACCTGGCTGGTATTAACTCCGGCCTCATTGGCCTGAGCCAGCACCCGCCGCCCGTTGCGATCATCGCCCACCGCCGAAAGTAACCTGACGGCCTGGCCCAATCTGGCCAGATTTTCGGCGATGTTGTGCGCCGTGCCGCCGACACTGGTTCGAATGTGACCGGCGTTGCTGGTGTGCAGTTTTGGCCCTTCCAAAATGCGCCCTTTAACATCGATACCAGCGACGCCAACCACTAACACATAAGGCTCCTCCACCGCTCCGCCTCTCAGAAAACCGATCCAAATGTTACATTTTAGTTATGGAACGTAAACTCGTAACATAGTGCTGGCTTGTTCGGCCTCGACCCGAAAATCGCCCAGGGCTGCCGGGAGCAAGGCCCAGCGGATGGCTGGCAGGACAACCGGCTCGCCTGCCCAGCGAAGCCGGCTGCACCCCTGCACCGTGCCCCAAATCTCAAAGGTGCTGCCGTTGGTGTGCCCGCGATAAGTAGCGCCGGCCTCAAACACAAGGCGCTCCACCACAAAATACGGACAGCGACTGATCTCCGCTCGCGCCACCCCGCCCGTTACCCCCAGGGGCAAAGGCCGGTATGCGCCCGGTTCAACCCGGGCAAAGTCGATCACATCGAGTGCTTTCTCAATGTGCAAAGGGCGGGGATTGCCATCAACGCCCACACGCCCCCAATCATAGACCCGGTAGGTGGTGTCGGAATTCTGCTGGATTTCGGCCACCATCGTACCGGCCAGCAGGGCGTGAATGGACCCGGCTTCGACAAAAATCGCGTCGCCGGGCCGGACCGGCAGGTAATGCAGTTGCTCGTTTAAGGTGTTCGTTTTGATCGCCTGCCGAAACGAAGCCGGCGTCACCCCTGATTTCAGGCCGAAAATGATGCGCGCGCCGGGCCGGGCCTGGAGCACGTACCACATCTCGGTTTTGCCCAACTCGCCGTTTTCGTGGCGGGTGGCGTAATCGTCGTTGGGGTGAACCTGCACCGAAAGGTCACGTTCGGCATCCAACAATTTAACCAGGAGCGGAAACTTTCTTCGTTCCAGCGCCCAGCGGGGCCGCGTGCCGACCAAATCCCGGCCCATCAGGTGGACCAGCTCCGGCAGAGACTTGCCCTGCAACGGCCCAAATTCGACGTGGCTGGGGCCGTTGGGATGGCCCGAAATCTCCCAACTTTCGGCGATGATCCCGGCCGGAAGCCGGCGGCCATACAGTTTTTCCAGATTGCGACCGCCCCAGATATAGTCCTTGAGGGCGGGAATGAACGTCAGGGGATAGATACGTTCTTGCTTTGCTCGCGTCAAAACGGCCGTCCAGAAACTGATTACCAGGAAAGGGCCTGCCCCGGCTGAATTACCGGCGGATGCCTGCCGTTTGGCAACAGGGCATTGGCCTGCCCCTCGGCGTGATAACTGCTGCGGACCAGCGGGCCGCTCTCGACCCACTTGAACCCCATCTCCATCCCAAGCGTGTGAAACTCCTGGAATTCGGAGGGATGTACGTAACGCTGGATCGGCAGATGTAGAGATGAGGGGCGCAAATACTGGCCGATGGTCAAAATATCTACCTCGTGCGCCCGCAGGTCGCGCATAACATCCAGCACTTCCTCTTTTGTTTCACCCAACCCGACCATAATGCCGGATTTTGTCACAGCTTCGGGGTCTAACGCTTTGGCAGTGGACAGCACGTGCAGCGTTTGCTGGTAGTTCGCCTGAGGGCGAACCGTGCGGTAAAGGCGGGGGACGGTTTCTGTATTGTGATTGAGGATTTCCGGACGGGCATCCATCACAATTTTCAGAGCTGCCCTGTCCCCCTTAAAATCCGGGATGAGCACCTCAATGCTGCACAGAGGCTGCACTTTGCGGATTTCCAAGATCGTGTTGGCGAAGATGTGCGCCCCGCCGTCGGGCAGCTCATCCCGATTGACGGAGGTGAGAACGCAGTGGCTGAGGTTCATCGCCCGGACAGCCCCGGCCACGCGCTGAGGCTCATTTTCATCCAGGGCTAAGGGCCGCCCGGTTTTGATATGGCAGAACCCGCAGCTACGGGTGCAAATATCGCCCATTAGCAGGAAGGTCGCCGTGCCGCGCCCCCAACATTCGCCGATATTGGGGCAGAGAGCCTCCTCGCACACGGTGTGCAGGCCCTGGCTGCGCATAATCTTTTTGAGGCGGCCGTAATTTCCGCCGGAGGGCAGGCGCACCTTCAGCCATTCGGGTTTGCGCCTGGGCAACTTTGGCTCAATGCCGATCTGATCGGGGCTGATGACGTTGGTCACACTCAACCTCTCAAATGACGGATATGGAATCGGGAACTATCTGTAAGACAGTTGTCAACGACGGATGCTTTAATGGAACGAAGTTAAAGGCATCCACAAAAACCTCGACCACGGCATCAATCACGTCTTCGTTCTTGATGGATGGCGACGCTTCCACCGCCAACGACGTTGCGCTGCAATTGTGGACGCTGTAGGGCATGATCCAATCAAAGAATCGCAGGTTCGGGTTGACATTCAGCGAAAAGCCGAAGCTGGTAATTCCCTGGTCGTTGATGACGGCGTCCACGTTTGCAATTTGGGCCGTCCACCGCGCGTCCGAGCCGCGATCGATGGGGACCCAGACGCCGGACCTGGCCGGCGCTCGATGAGCCGGTACGCCGAAATGCGCCAGGACTCTCAGGAGCATTTCCTCCAGCTTATCCAAATAATTGTGGTAGCCGTACTGCAATTCTGCCAGGTTGAGAATAGCCCACCCCGTCAATTTACCAGGACCGTGATAGGCTACATCCCCACTGGAGTCGATGCGATGCAATTCTATGCCCCGGCGTTTGCGTTCTTCTTCGCCGATCAGTACCTGTTCCTCACGACCTGAACGGCCCAGCGTGAATGTATGCGCGTGTTCCATCAAGAGCAATATATCGGGGAGCAATCCGGCTATGCGCTCGGTAACCAGTTTTTTTTGAAGATGATACGCCTCCTGATACTGAACTCGTCCCAAAATCTGAACATCTAATACGGTGGCTGCCATAATATCTGTCTCCTTCTACCTAAACTCAGATATGAATAGGCGTAATTACGTATTGGGACCACATTCGATCTCGAGTATCTTCAAGCAGCTATCTTCGGAACGTAATCGGCCTGCGGTCAGTTTGAATATCGCTATGTGCGGTTTGCTGAGACACCCTAAGCCTATTCTGACACCTATTTACTTGGCAGCCTCTCTCCCAACTACCCCCATTCCAGTGATTTGTAGAATGAACATTCCGTTTTTTGGAATGCTAACTCCCTTTGCCGGGCTTTGAAATCTATTTTCAAATTTCTCTCGCGGGTCTGGCGTCCGGTCCGGAAAACCAAACAACCCGGATAAGAGCGATCTTTGATTGGAACTACGTTAAACAGGGGAACCGAAAAAAATGAACAAGGATTTACCAGGCAACTGTCCGCAAATAATTTTCACGTTTTCCCAAATCCTGCCAATTGAAAGATATTTGAGGACAACTGCTAGGGCAGGTTACGCGCGGAGGGCTTTTCGAAGGTCAACGTTGTGCCATAGCTGGCCTGCATCGCTTCAACATCCCCATTGAAAAACACATACACACACTGGTTCCACAGAACCGTCAGGAGAGCGTCGTGGACATCATCCGGGTGGGGGCTATGCGCTACGAGTTTACCGTGGGTCGGGATATAGTCGTCGTCTTCTCCGGGCGGGACGATGAAGCCTAACCATTCATTGGGGAACATTTCCGCCAGCGAATCGATCAAGGGCAATTTCTCGACCTCGGTCAGGCTGTTATACGGGCAGCCGCAATCGCAATCCCCCTCACATTGGCCGGGTACCTCACAGCTTTTGCGTTTTGTAAAAGGCTCTACATACCAGTTTTCAAGAAAAGCAATCTCTGCCAAGCCTGCGTAACCTCACCCTTATATAAACTACGTAAATATTATACGTTTATGAAACTCAAACGTCAATACTCCCGGCTAAAAATTATGGCGCTCCGCCCATCCGTTTCTCAAAACATGAGGCGCAGCACGAAATACCTTTGGAAATGCGAGATGGGTGTTACGTGTTGAGCGTCAGTAGACCGGTTTAAGCGACGCGAATAGGAGCTTGCCCAACCCTGCGGGCAGGGGTACAATGCTTCCAGGAGGAACTATTATGCCCACCATCCGAATCGATGATGCTGACCTGTTCTACGCTCTCCATCGTGGGGATGAAACCAACCAGCGCCAATTGATCCTGATCCACGGTGCGGGCGGCTCCCACCTGCATTGGCCTGCCGGGCTACGGCGGCTGCCGCAAACCAACGTGTACGCGCTTGATTTGCCGGGACACGGCCGTTCGGGGGGCGAGGGGCGCACCACGATTGAGGCTTATACAGACGCGATTATGGCGTTGGTCGAAGGGTTGAGTCTAAATCGGGTGACGGTTGCCGGTCATTCGATGGGGGGGGCGATTACGCAGACACTGGCTTTGCGCCGCCCGGGCTGGCTGGAGGGCCTGATCCTGGTTGGAACCGGGGCGCGCCTGCGGGTGGCCCCGGCCATCCTCGATGGCATCCTGGCCGACGCTCCAACGGCCATCGACCTGATCTGTAGCTGGGCTTATGGGCCCAACACCCCCCCGGAGCTACTCGAAGCCGGGCGTCAGGCGATGTTGGACCTGAAGCCGGAGATCATCCACGGCGACTACCGGGCCTGCGATGCCTTTGATGTTATGCAGAAGCTCGATCAAATCCGCCAGCCGACGCTGGTCATCGCCGGCTCGGAGGATAAACTGACCCCGCCTAAATACAGCGCCTTCCTGGCCGATAAGATTCCCGGGGCACGGCTGGTCACTATCGAGGGAGCGGGGCATATGATGATGTTGGAACACCCGCAGGCGGTCGCCAGAGCATTCGCCGGGTTTTTTGCCGGTGAATCCACATAATCGCGTCCGTGAGCCAATCAAACCCGTTGACTAAAGTGTACGGTAGCCCGTTCCCCGAATTTGACTGGGGCCTTACCCGCCATTATCCGCTTCAGCCGCATCCGCTTCAGCGGGGGGCGTTTCTCCTTCCAGCCGGGCGATCACCTTTTGGATTTCGGCATTCACCTGGTGCAAGGCGGAGAGTAGATGCGGTCGCGCTTCGTGCAGGGCCTGCTCACCGGCGGTGCGGGCGGACTCAAAGCCTTTTTCAACTTTGCCGCGCACCTTCTGCGCCTCAGGTGAAGCCGCCGTTTCCTTGATAGCCTCGTTTACCCTGTCGGCCATTGCTTCCAGGCCAGATTGCATCTCCTGCAAATAGCCGCGATTTTCCTCGTTTTGCCAGGCCACCTTAAAGGCCGAAGCCAGGCTCTCGCCCAGGGTTCGAAACTGCTGGCCCACTTCACGCCAGGCCTCGCCAGGGGTCTGTTGAGCCTGGCCGCTGTCCGTCGTTGACTGAGTTTGTTCGTCGGTCATTTCATACTCCTTCATTGCCGTTCCATAGATGCCGGCGCGCTTCCTGCCCGGCATCTGTAAAGGCCATTACGCCCGAACCCGGAAAAAGTTGCAATTACCGGGCCTTTTGCCGGCCATTGTAACACAAGACCCAGACCGGGGAAAGATACGCGCGCCGTAAGCGGTTATCCAGAAACAATCTGGCATTTTTGGTGGTAGACATCCAAACCGCCAGGCTTAAATTCTGGGGACGGAGGGGCAAAAGGTACCGAAGGTACCATTAAAGCCTCTTACACTGGCTCTCAACATGCGTTATAATGGGATTGCAAATCTGAATAGAAAGCCATCTATGTTGTGTTGAGTCTTTGTTAATATAGACTGCATCGAGTTGAGCGAACACTCGTATGCGACCAGGAAGCGGATTAGATAGTATGCCTGCTAAAACGAAGATTCTTTACGTTGAAGACAACCCCTTGAATATCTCAATGATCCGCCGCATCTTGGAAAGCCGGGGATACGATGTGGTTGCCGCCAACGATGGCCTGAGCGGCGTTGATTTGGCCCAAACTGAACATCCCGATTTAGTCTTGATGGATATTAACATGCCGGGCCTGGATGGTTACGAAGCCTCAACGATGCTAAAGGGTCTGCCCAGTATGGAGCATATTCCCATCGTGGCCTTTACCGCCAAGGCTACCAAGGGCGAACGGGAGCGGATGCTGGCCGCCGGCTGCGATGGCTATATCTCCAAAACTACCTCCCCCCAAGAGTTAATTGAGCAAATCGAAGCCTACCTGCGGGGCAAGCGAGAGCGATTGAGCGAGGCCGAACAGCACACCAGCGCCCGGGCCTACCAGCGACGGCTGGTGGAGCGCCTGCAGGAAAAAATCAACGGCCTGACCCAGGCCAATGAAGAGCTGACCCTGATCAATAACGTTGCCAGGGCGTTCACGTCCACCCTAAACCTTAACGAATTGTTGGGGTTGATCACCCAACTCGTTGAAGAAACGTTAGGGGTTGAGGCCTGCTCGGTGCTCTTGCTGGATGAGGAGACGGATGAACTGATCTTCAGGGCCGTCTCCGGGCTCGGCAAGGACAAGCTGCTAAACCTGCGCTTGAAGCCCTGGCAGGGGATCGCCGGTTGGGTGGCCCAGGAAGGGCAGTCCGCCCTGATTAACGACGTAAGCCGCGACCCACGGTTTTACTCCAGGGTAGACCGGCTATCCGGGCTTACCACCCGCTCGATTGTGTGCGTTCCACTCCGGGTTAAAGGCAAGATTATCGGGGTGATCCAGGCCATCAACAAAATCGAGGGGCATTTCAGTCGAGATTCGCTGCGGCTGCTCGAATCGCTGGCCTCGACGGCGGCGATGGGCATCGAGAATGCCCGCCTGTACCTGAATCTGCGAGAAGAGCGGGATTTGCTGATCCGCAAGGAAGAAGAAGTCCGGCGCAGCATCGCCCGCGATCTGCACGATGGTCCTACGCAAATGCTATCGGCCATCGTCATGAACGCAGATTACATCAGAAAATTGCTAGAGGTTGCCCCGGAGAAGGTAGAGGCCGAACTCGTTTCCCTGCAAAAACTGGCCGATGAGGCCACCCACGATGTGCGCACCCTGCTGTTTGGCTTACACCCGATTGTCCTGGAAACGAAGGGCTTGCAGGCAGCCCTTGAAATATATGCCGAACGCTTCATCGACCGGCGGGGGGCCAAACTGTCGCTCGATGCGCCGGAAGACCTGGTCAACAACCTGAGCCAGGAAGCGGAGATCGCTGCCTTCATTATCGTGCAAGAGGCCGTCAACAATGCCAGGAAACACGCCAACGCTCAGGAAATCACCATTACCTTGCGTTCATCGGCGGACGTTATGAGCATTGTTGTCAAAGACAACGGTCAGGGTTTTGACCTGGACAGCGTCGTGGACGACTACGAGTCGCGGGGTAGTTTCGGCCTACGGACGATGGCCGAGCGAGCCCGGCTGGCCAACGGCGAGTTCGATTTGAAATCAACCCCTGGCCAGGGCACGACCGTCTCCCTGCGCCTGCCGAACCATCCCCCAAAATGATGCTCTACGGCCCCAGCCAGCGGGCCTCTATCTCCGCCAGCTCACCGCTTTCCTGCAAGCGGGCCAGGGTTCGATTTATCTCCGCCAGCAAATCTTGACTCTTGAGGCGAACGGCGGCGGCATACCATTCGTCGGTCAGCATGGTTAGCCGGCGCAGCTCGCCCGACGCGGACAGCGCGGCCTGGGCCGTGACATTATCCACAATGGCGGCTTCGGCCTGCCCCCGGCGCAGGGCCAGCAACGCCTCTTGAGCGGTGGGCTGGGGTGAAATTTGCAGGCCCTCCACCCTCTTACCCAGTTGTCGAGCCTCCATATCGGCCAACGATCCCCACTCCACGGCGATGATGCGCCCGGCGAGCGCCTCCACCGTCTGGATTTCAGGGCCTGTCTCCCCACGCTCGGAGGTAACCAGCAGGGCCTGCCCTGCGTTGAAATAGTTTCGCGAGTAAGCGACGTCTTGAGTCCAACGCGGGTCCACCGGCAGGCCGGAGATGACCACATCAACGCGGCGGGCCAGCAGCGCATCGTACAGCCCATCAAACCCGATGTTGACAAACTCAACCTCCACCCCCAGGTCGGCGGCAAAGGCCCGGGCCAGGTCCGCGTCCAGGCCGACGACCTGCCCCCGCTCGTCCAGACTCTCAAACGGTGGGAAGCTGGCATCCAACCCCACCCGCAGAGCCCCTCGCCGCCTGATCTCGGCCAGCGTATCGTCGGAGCGGGTGTTCAGGAGCCAGAAGAGGGACAGGGCAGCGCATAGAACAACTGCGCTCAGAGCAAGCCGTTTCCGGTTCACGCCATTCACTCCCCGCGCGCGTAGCGTTGCGTTTCCAGGTAAATCGGTTTGGGCTGAAAATCGGGCGTGACGAAGGTGAAGTAATCGAGGTAGGTCCGGGCTGGCCAGGGATAGCGTAGCGCCCACAAAGCCACCGCCTCCGCCCAAGGCCAGTCCCCGGCTATGCTGTAAGCCCGGAGCGTGTATTGAATGCGCTGGGCCGGTTTTACGGCCCGCGTCCAGCGCGGGTGGTCGTTCCAGCCTCCTTCGGTGATGAAGATGGGCGCCCGGCTATGCCCGTTTTCTTCCATCACCTGCCGCAGCAATTCGGCGCGCCGGAAATTTACCACGTCCGGATCGGGCGGGTCGTCAGCCGGATAGACCCAACCGTAAGCGTGGACCGCCAGGCCATCCATCACCTGCGCGGCGCCCGCGTCGTACATACGTTGCAAATAGACCAGATCGTTCATCCCCCAGTCGCTGCCGGGCGGAGCCAGGGTCGGGGCCAGCGCGCCGCCGAGAACCTGCACGGCGGGGTTGGCTTCCTTGGCCCGCCGGTAGGCCACCGACAACAAGCGGGTGTACCCTTCCGGATCGATGGGTTGGAAGCCCCATTCCAGGGCCAGGTTGGGTTCGTTCCAGATGATGATGTAATCAACCCTGCCGCGATACCGCTCGACGAAGGCGTAAACGAAGTCGCCAAAATCATTGTAGCGGTCGGGGGGCAGGAGGGAGGAAGCAGATTCAGAGGGACGGGCCCAGTCCGGCACAAAGCCCAGACGGGCAATGACGGTCAGGCCCTGCCGGTTGGCGTGGTCGATCACCAGATCGCTGTGAGTCCAGTCGAAAAAGCCGGACGCGGGCTCGTGGTAGGCCCAGGGGAAGTATTCTACAATCCAGGTAGCCCCCATTTCGCGGACCATCTCCAGGGTGCGCCTGATCTTCCACGGCTCCACCTCATCGGTCAGGCGGGTGTGGATGCCCATTTTGGGGTTGACGGTGACCACCGTTTGCTGTGGGCCTAACTCAATCTCTTGCAAGGGGGTCGAGCGCACCAGCCCTGCTCCGATCCCCAGCAGAAGCACCAGGCCCAGGCCCAACCTTGTTAACCCCATCATCATATTGCACCTACGCCGGGGGGAAACGTCGCCACACCTCCCAGGCAAATACCCCCCCCGCCGCCAATTGCAGCAACCCGCCCAGGCTGGCCCCCATCCCCAGGCCAGCAGCCAGCGGCGAGGCCAACCCCGGTTGGCCCGGCAAAATGAAACGCAAGATCACGGCCAGCCCCGGCTGGCCGGCGATGCCCAAAATCAGGCCGGCGTTCAGCAACCAAAAAACCCGCATCGCCCCCGGCGAGCCCGGCAGCCAGCGATCGTAGGCCAGGGCCAGTCCCAACTGCCCCAACCAACCGATGAGCAGCGCCTGCCGCATCGCTCCGTCCGTGGTGATGGCGAAAGGGTTGAACCCCAGCCAGGCATCAAACAGGGCCAGGGCGTGCAGCAGCAAGCCCAGCACCAGGAAAAACGCAGAGGCGACCAGAAAGCGGCGAGCGGGTGGAGACATTGCAGGTTCGAGAAGGCATCCAATCGATCGGCGGTCGCAAGTTGACCGGCCAGGGTAAGACTTGGGAGGGAGATTATAACATGCCTCCCCCATTCGACCAACCGGCTACGCCGGCGGCAGGTGTGTCCAAGATTTTAGGCGTGTTAGGTGCGACGCACTTCGGGCAAGCCAGGCACTCGAAAATAGAGCTTCGCACCCTGATTGGCTGACAAATCTCAAATTTGGACGCAGATAAACGCAGATAAACGC
>JBHHXL010000076.1:0-15096 GCA_046757065.1 Anaerolineae bacterium | reverse complement strand
TTGACCAGTTGGGTATGATGCAGCAGATCGGCGTGGTCCCGGCGGAGTAATCAAGGCTCTTTGAGCTTTTATGGGGTTTTGTAGCACAAGCTGTTAGCTTGTGCGGGACAAACTAACACGCTTCGCGTGTCCTACATTACCACACAATTCCTCATAGAGCCGTAATCAAGTACACGGGGCCGGGGAGGTCCTCGAAACCTCCCAGGCCCCTCCAAGAGCTCACCTGAAAAGTAAAGGAGAAAACGATGACCTCTTATCTGTCAAAGATCGATAGCGCCTTGCGCGCCTGGAGCGCCCACGATCTGGATACCTACTTGCAGCTTTACGATTCCAACGTCACCGTGTTTGGACTGACGCCGGACCCAACGCCGCTGGACTTTCAAGGCATGCGCGGGGTTTACGAGATGATCTTCGCCGCTTTCCCCGATATGACCATCGAGAGGCTCAGTGCGATCAGCGAGGGCGACAAGGTCGCCGTGCATTTCCGCGTCCGGGGCACGCAGCAGGGTGATTTTCAGGGCATCCCGGCCACGGGGCGCGCGGTCACCGCCAATGGCATGACCATTTTGCGTTTCCGGGAGGGCAAAGTCGTCGAGCGCTGGAACAACTTCGATTACGTCAGTCTGATGCAACAACTGGGCGTGATCCCTGAAGCGGCTCCGGCGGCGGGCTAGCGCCAATACCGTTCAAAATCAACGGATGGCCTTCGGCCTAACGGATTAGCGGATGTCCTGTGGCGCGGAGTTTATCCGTTAATCCGCTTCGCCGGAGGCGGTCCGCTGAGAATCCTTCGCTTATTTGAAAAGCACTAGTTCTAGCGGATTCTGTGGTTGCCTGCGTTTGGCAGGTTCGGACGGCGACACCTGCACTTGCGCGCAGATGCAAGTGTTTATCGCCGGGCGAGGCAACAAAAAACACACCAACCACAGAATCCGCTAGGACCAGGAAAGCATTGGGGCTGGCACCGCGTTTCGCAAGGTTTGGGAGCTGGACCTGTCAGGTTTTCACTGGCAACACCTTGGCTCGAAGAGCCATACTAACCGCGGAGACACAGGGGGCACAGAGACATTTATGGAAAACTCAGTGAACTCCGTGTCTCTCTGTGGTTAGGAAACAACGGTCTTTCATTACAACTGCGTAACTTCTACACCAAATCAGGATAACCAATTCACGGAGCATAAAATTGGCTGGTAACGACTATCACTTCATCACCCACTGGCGGGTGGAGGGCACTCTGGAAGAGGTGGCAGACATCATCAGCGACGCGCCCGATCTGGCCCGGTGGTGGCCCTCGGTTTACCTGGACGTGCAGCAATTGGAACCGGGGGATGAGCGGGGTATCGGCAAAGTGGTCAGTCTTTACACCAAGGGCTGGCTGCCCTACACGCTGCGTTGGCAGTTTCGGGTGACGGAGTCGCGTTATCCCCACGGCTTCACCCTCGAGGCCTGGGGTGACTTCGACGGGCGCGGCATCTGGACGTTTGCCCAGGCTGGACCGTGGGTCGACATCACCTTTGATTGGAAGATTCGGGCCGACAAGCCGTTGCTGCGCTATTTGTCCTTTTTGCTCAAGCCCCTTTTCTCGGCCAACCATCGCTGGGCGATGGCCAGGGGGGAGGAAAGCCTGCGCCTGGAATTGGCCCGCCGCCAGGCCGCCACGCCTGAAGCGCGCGCCCGCATTCCGCCGCCGCCCGGCCCAACGACGGCCTCGCCCCTCCCCCTCTTGCTGGGCATTGCCGTCCTCGCTTTGGCCGGGGCAGGATGGGTCTATTTGCTATCGATGTAGCCCCGGCCACGCCCGGCAGAGCGATTGAGTCCCGAACATTCCCCCTTGCCTGATAAACCCGCAGGTTATGTATTCCGCAAGTCTCAGTAGATCCAAATTTGGGCTTGCCGTGTAGGTCAAACTAACAGTTTGACCCGCGCAAACTAACAGTTTACGCTACAAATTGGATCCACTGAGTCTAAAGTTCACTTATCGTCTGGACTTGCCTGGGAAGTACGTTAACGCATAGGTTATGCTTTACACTATTGAATTTAACTTGGATGAGTTAAATCCAACGGTGTGGGGAATAGCCCACGAATTTAGGCCGCCCCCACTGTGGGGGAAGCATACGGGGCGAGGAGGCACGTCCCAATGAAATCTCACTTTAGAAAGGGATAAGCAGCAATGAAACCCCGTATTAGAATCGGACTAAGCGATGACCTTATAGCACTTCAAGGGGCAGTACGCACACTCCTTGATGCGCTAAATGCGGAGCAAGTACGCGACGTTGAGATTACACCCTTCACTATTCCTGCCAACACCCCCAAAGGCTACCGCGTGTATTACCTGGCGGTAGTCCTTTACACCCAAGAGGATGACCTGGACCTTGAACTCGCTACGGATGAGGCTGCCTCATCCCTACTCGATATGACGGGGGAGGCTTTACAGCCAAGGGGATACTTGTAATCTTTGCTCCGGCCCGAACAGTCACAAGACCCCACCTATTGTGGCGGGGTTTTGTCACGGGGGAGCAAGTATGATATATTAACCTTTGTTGCTCACTGCGTCCCTCCCGAATAGGGTGGAGCAATTCAATGCCATAACTGTCAATCACGCCCAAAATCGAAGGGTCAGCCAGAAAAAGGTCAACATAATGACGATGGGTGTTAAACAGCCGGAATAAGCGGGTGCGATGAGGTAGGTTAGGAAATAACGGGCGGTAGTCTCGGCTCAACCAGCGCCAGAACGCACGTTGTCCTTTGCCGCTGAGGGCATAGAGTAAAGCCAAGGTCACCACTTCGCTGGGATACAGGTTAGCTTGGCTATGTTTTTGAGTATCGTCTATCTCCTCATCTACCCGGCAGAACAATTCTGTGATAAAATCAACGGTGGCCATGAGAACACTCCTTTGGGCCAATATTTTTGGGGAATATCAGCTCAAGAATATGTGCTCTCGTCACCTCCGCAAACTAGCACCAAAGGTTACTACCTGGCCTTATCGAAATCCTATGCAAAGGAGGGGCACTATGCCCAAAGTATTCGACACCGTTCAACTGACCGATGAACGTAAGGACGTGCTTGTGCAACGCTTCCCCGAGCACGGCTCCGGCCATTTCAGCACCGGTTCGCAGCTTATTGTGCGGGCCGGGCAGGCGGCGGTCTTCTACCGGGACGGGAACGCGCTGGACACGTTCAAGGAAGGCCGGCACGCTCTGACCACCACCAACATCCCGCTGTTGACGGATCTGTTAGGCCGGGCGGCCTTCGGCGGGGATGCGCCTTTTACGGCGGAGGTCTATTTTGTCAGCATGCGCGAGTTTCCCCAGGAAGGCTGGGGCACGCGGCAGCCCATCGCGATGCAGACGCCGGGTCAGGGCCTGGGCTGGCTGTTGCTGGGGGCGCACGGCACCTTCGGTTTCCAGGTGAGCGACCCGCAGACGCTGGTCACGCGCTTTGTGGGCGGGCAGGGCACGCTGGGCATCCGGCAGGTCAAGGAGCGCCTGGTCAACTCCATCGTGCAGGCCGCCACGGACTGGTTCGCCGAGGTCAACCCCGGCTCGCTGATGAAGGCGCAAAGCCTGCTGGACGAGATGCGGGCGGCCATCGAGGTCAAAGCGCAGGATGATTTTGCCTCCATCGGTATGACGTTGAAGAACATCACCATCGGTGGTCTCAGCCCGCTGGAAACCTCTGCCGAAAAGCTGCAAACGATGGGCCTGCTCGACCCGCAGATGTATATGCAGCTCAAAGCCCTGGAAACCATCGAAAACGCCGCTCAAGGTGGGGGTGGTGGCGGCGCTGCCGGGTTGGGCCTGGGCCTTGGCGCTGGAGCCGGGATGGGCGGCGCTCTGGGGCAAATGATGGGCGGCATTATGGCCGGGGGGCAACAACAGGGCCAGGGGGCGCAAGGCGCTCCCGCCGCTGTGCCCAACGTGATGACCGTGCAAGAAGCCGCCGACTACTTGAAGGTTGCGGTCGAGGACATCATCGAGATGATCCAGGCCGGCGATTTGAAGGCCAAGAAGATCGGCTCGCAGTATCGGATCAGCAAATCGGTGATTGATGAGTTCTTAGCCAGCTAGTGTTGATGCCAGATTGGTTCAATCTCCGAGATTGAACCAATCTAATCCATCAATGCGGGGCGGCGACCGATTACTTGAGGCGCAGGCGGCGGTATTGGGCTGATACGGGGCGGCCTGTCAAAGGATGAAGGTATGCCAAACGATGAGATACTGCCGTTTGTGGACCTGCCTCCCCCGGAGGAGTCAAAACCGGCCCGGAAGGCGAGATTTTCCCTCGTTCAGCTTCTGATTTTGCTGGGGTTGGGCGGGGCCGTTGCCTGCGTTTGCGTGGCTTTTGCCGGCGTTCTGCTGGCCGGCTGGGGCAACTTGAGCGATGACACCAACCCGCCTTCGGCGGCGGCTTTTGCTCAGGTAGCCACGGCCACCCCCACGCTCGTGCCCCAGACGCCCACACCCACCTCCTTGCCAACCCCAACGGCTACCTATGCGGTGCCGCCGGAGTTTATCAACAAAGACAAAATTGCCGAGATCAAGACCTTTGTCGAGCGCTGGCGCGAGCTTTCGCCGAGCGAGGATGTGCCCATCATCTTTCTGACCCGCGATCAGGTGCGCGAGCAATGGCAAACCGACTCCGTCGATCAGGGGGCCCTGGAGGCCATCGAACGCCAGCGGGAGTTTTACCTGGCGATGAATCTCATCGAGCCGTACGTCGATCTGGCCCAGGCCGTCTTCGACAGCTCGACCGACATCATCCTGGGTTATTATACGCCCGATGAAAAGGTCATGTACGTCATCGCCGAGTCGGTCAATATGTTCGCTCAGGAAGATATGACCTTTGCCCACGAGTATGTTCACGCTCTACAGGATCACAACTTTGACATCGGCCATATTTTCACCGATGACAATTCGGCGGATGCTTTGATCGCGGCCCGCTCCTTGCCGGAAGGGGACGCCCGTCTGTTGGAAAGTCTCTACACCAGCCAGGAGATCGACCCGACGCAGATTGAGTACACGATCTATCGCTACCTGATGGCCGAGCATCCTGAGTTGGAAGGGGTTTCGCCGGCGCTGGGCATCCTGACCTATTTCCCCTATACGGCGGGCGAATATTTTGTGATTTATCTCTACATCGAGGGCGGGTTTAGCTGGGAGCTGGTCAACCAGGCTTACCAGCAGTTGCCGGTTTCCAGCGAGCAGGTGATGCACCCCGAAAAGTACCTGGTCAACGAACGGCCGGTGCCGGTTTCCCTGCCCGATCTCGGCCCGGTTTTGGGCGAGGCCTGGCGCGAACTCGACCGGGACGTGCTGGGCGAAATCGGTTTGCTGGTCTGGTTGATAGATCAGGTCGATGACCAGACGGCGTTCGAGGGGGCCGCCGGTTGGGGCGGCGACGAATATACGCTCTGGGTCGATGACGCGGACCATCGTCTGCTGGTAGACAGGTCCACCTGGGACAGCCCGGCGGAGGCGGTTGAGTTTTTCGAAGCCTTCAACGCCTATATGAGCCTGCGGATCGCCGGGGAGGAATACACCTTCGAGGAGGAAACGAGCGCGCGCTTATGGCAGGGGGCCACGGGCGTGACGCTGCTGGCCCGGCAGGACCGGGAAGTGCTGATCGTTGTCGCCCCGGACCGGGGCATCCTGGATTCCGTTCGCGGGCAGTTTGCCGGATTTTAATGGGTGAATCAATTGGGTGCATTCAATTTCAGTTAAAAAATGTAGAACAAACTGTTAGTTTGTTCGGTAGGGACAAGCTAACAGCTTGCCCTACAACTCATTTTGAATACACCCGAATCAATTAAGCGATGACCGACTATCCGGAAGTTGAACAACACTTAAAGAAGGTGCTCATCCCCGAAGGCAGGCTTCAGGCCCGCATCCGCGAGCTGGGCGCGCAGATTTCGCAGGATTACCTCGGCCAGGACTTGCTGCTGGTGTGCGTCCTCAAGGGCGGGGTGATGTTCCTGACCGATTTGATGCGCCACATCACCGTGCCCCACGAGATCGATTTTATGGCCGTTTCCAGCTACGACGAGGGCGTGCGCGAATCGAGCGGCGTGGTGCGCATTATGAAGGATTTGGACAAGCCTCTGGAAAATCGAAACGTGCTGCTGGTGGAAGACATCATCGACAGCGGCCACACCCTGCACTACCTGCTACAACTGTTAGAGCCTCGTAACCCCGCCAGTTTGAGAATATGTACCCTGCTCAACAAAGCGGAGCGCCGTCAGGTAAACATCCCCCTGCATTACATCGGCTTCGACATCCCCAACGAGTTTGTTTTCGGTTACGGCCTGGACCTGGATGAGAAGTTTCGTAACCTGCCCTTCATCGGCGTGGTGGATATCTAGCCGCCGATCGTTTCCAGCAGTTCCCGGTGGATCCAGCCGTTGCTGGCGATCAAGTCTCTGTCATCGAGGCCCGGCGGACCTCCATCCAGATTGCTGATCCGGCCGCCGGCCTCTTCCACCAGCAACGAACCGCCCAGCCAGTCCCACGGATTCAGGTGAAATTCCCAATACCCGTCCAGCCGGCCGCAGGCCACGTAGGCCAGGTCCAATGCCGCCGAACCTGCCCGCCGGATGCCTTGCACCACCGGCATCACCCGGTTAAACTGGTTCAGGTTGTTGCGCTCTGTCTCGGCCCGGATGTAGGCAAAGCCGGTCCCGATCAGCGATTGCTTCAGACGGTCCGTTTTGGAGACGGACACCGCCCGGCCGTTCAACGTTGTGCCCTGGCCGCGTTCGGCGACGAACATCTCGTCGCGCAGGGGGTCATAGGTGACGGCCAGTACCAGCGCATCCCGGTGGACCAGGGTGATGGCCACGGCGAACAGGGGGAAGGCGTGGGCAAAATTGGTCGTCCCGTCCAGAGGATCCACGATCCATTGGTATTCCTGTCCGGCCTGTCCGCTCCGGCCGCTTTCTTCCGAGAGGATGGCGTGTTCGGGATAGGTGTGGCGGATGGCCTCCAGGATCAAGGCTTCGGATTCAAGATCGGCCTGCGTCACCAGATCGACGTCCGTCGATTTGGTCCGGGCGTGTAAGCCGGTGTTGTAATGGGTTCGCAAAATGTGGCCGGCCTGGCGGGCCAGATCGACGGCGAAGTTGCGCATCGGTAAAACCTCACGAATATCGTTGCACGCTGAATCTCAAGATTTTGATAGGCTTGTCTGGCGGGATGCCCGCTTTGCGCCGCGCACCGGCCAACTGCTTGTCAACGGTATCGATGCCGGGGATATCGGGCAGCAATAAGGCCCGCTGCGGGCCGGCCTGAATCAATACGCCGTAGCGCCTCGGATCGAGTTCCGCAAGATCGGCAACCTGTTCCAAAGGGCCTAAAACGTCGATTTTGATTTTGAGCCCCGCCAGCTCCCCGGCAGTCATCGGCGCAAAGCGCGGGTCATCGATGGCCGATTTGATGCTGGTCTGAACGATGGCCTCGAACAGAGTTGGCTCTTGCGGCTCGGTAGTGCCACGACAGCCGCGCAACTCGCCGTCGGCGGCGTACAGGCTGACAAAGACCGCCTGCGGCTCCCGCAGCTCCGGCGGCAGGGAGGGCGGCGGTTCCAGGATTTGACCCGTCTCAAGATAAGCTTTCAGGGCCTTGTGGGCCAGTTTTACGTAAGGATGCATCGTGTCTTTGTTCAGATTAGGACAAATATATCGCTTGCGCTGGTTGTGTCGGTTGTTTCAATCTGGTATAATCTACCAAGAGCGAGTTTAGTAGTTGTTCAGAAATAACTTGGCATTTTTGCAAGGTGCGTCTTGGGAAAAAGTGAAAAGTTGTTTACGGGCAGTTACTTAGGATCAGGACAAATACTATGGCAATGAATACCCAAACACCGGCAAAACCATCATCTCCCCGAGGAAGCGCGCGCCGCCGGGGCGGAACCGCCCCCCGAAGTTTAACCCAGGTTCTCAAAGAGGCCGATCGAATGGTTGTGCAGGGGGAATTGGATGAATACTTGCCGATTCCAACCGGATTTGATCAAATTGATCGCTTGATCGGCGGCGGCTTCCGCAAAACGGAATTGGTCTTGCTCGGTGGACCTCAGGGTATTGGCAAAACGATTTGCGCTATGCAAATGGCTCGCAACCTGGCCTTAAACGAAGCGACCTACGCTTTCTACATCTCCTACGAACATAGTGAACTGCACCTGCTCAACCGGCTGATGTGCATGGAGAGCATCGAGCCCACCCGCGACGCCTCGCCAACTACCGCTTTGCGCTTGAAGGATTTGTACAATATCGTGGTTAGCAAGCGCGCCCGCGAATGGGTGCGCCACGACGGCAATGTCGGTCTTAGTCAGATTTTAGCACAACATCCCAAGACAGCCAAAGCCCTGGAAGTCATCAACCGCTACTCCGACCGGTTGATCTTGATGAAGGCCAGCCCGGCGGTGACCACTTTGAACGCCATCCGGGATATGGTGCGGCAGATGGTAGAGGTGACCGACGGCAAGGTGGTGCTCTTCATCGATTACTTGCAGAAAGTAGCCATCTACCCTGAACGCGCCGTCGATGAAAATGAGAAGGTGACGATCATTGTTGAGGGCCTGAAAGACATCGCGATGACCCTCAACATTCCGGTGCTGGCCATCGTGGCCGCCGACCGGGAGGGGCTGAAGGCCAAGCGGCTGCATATGTTCCACCTGCGCGGCAGTTCGGCCCTCGATTACGAGTGCGACATCGCCCTGATTATGAACAACAAGTACCACATCCTCTCCAAGGAGCACGTGGCCTTCAACCCCTACAAAAGCGAGAACTACCGGGATTGGGTGGTCTTCACCCTGGAGAAGAACCGGGCCGGACGGGCTATGATCGATGTTGAATTTCAACTGCGGGCGCAGCATTTCTGCTTCAATCCCAAGGGGAACGTCGTCGAGCAGAAGCTGATCGACGAGAAGGTTATTGTGGAGTGAGGTCGTCGCTGGGTGATGCAAACGGCGCTCCAGGCGGAGCGCCGTTTTTGATCCAATGCGGTTGGTGCTGAAGATAGGCGTCCTGAAGATTTCATCAATATCTTCCTGCGGGTAGTCCCCCGCTTGGCAGGAGGTGTTGGCCCTCAGCAAGCAATTACCCGTGCCCGACCAGTTGCGTCTCATCGCCGAGCTTTCGCTCCGAGTCCGGCAGGCGCTGGCGGGGACAGAACCGGTTGACACCAACCCTTTCATCTACCTCTTTGAGCGCAATCCGCGATACTTTGCCCTGGCTGAAGAGCTCTTTAGCTATCTCAAGCAGCCCACCGTGATGGGCGTTACCTCGATCATCACCCTGATTGAAACGTGCGTGCAGCCCCAACGAGAGGCCCGGCTTGACCTGGTAGAGACGTATGAACGCGCCCTGTTGAACTCACAGCAAGTGCAAATGCTGGCTATCGACCCGGTGTTAGCCCGATCTTTATTCAAAGTCTTTTCGAGTGAACACCAGCGGTAAGATCATCGGGATGAACAGCGCCGTATTCAATATGGCGTTGAATACCACCTTGAATTGCAGGGAAATGAAGGTATCAATGACGTACCAAACCAGGAGCCCCGCCAGTATGCAGTTCCAGGCCCATTTTTCTCTTTGCTTGAAGGGATGGGCGGCAATGAAGATCAGAAAGGTTCCCCAGCCGGCGATAACAGCGCCCAGTACCCCATAAATCCAGCCCTGAAACGCCGCCGCGCCGGGCGGAACCTCCGCGCTGCCCCAGAAAACGGGATCGATCTGGTGGTTGAAGAGCAGGTTGAAGAGCGGTGTGCGGTTGAAGAAAGCCATGAACAATCCAAATGCGGTCAGGGCCAGGCTGACCACGACCAGCCACCGTTGCCAGAACAAGAATTTGCCGGCGCGCTGGGCTGGCTGCATCTCCGACACATTGGGCGATTTGGCTTGAATAGTCATAGGAATCTTCTCCTTCCACTGCCAGGTCAATGAAAATTACTGCCAAAGAGTGCCAAAGAGCCAGGGGAGAGTTCGTCTTTCTTTGTCATTCAACCCCGGCCATTCGAGCTAAAACATTAAACAGAACGGCAAACTCTTTATCGGCCAGGCCCATCGCCCGGGCGGCGGTCAGCATCTCATTGGCGATGGCCGTCGTGGGCAGGGGAACATCAAGTTCGCGGCCTGCCTCCAGGGCCAGGAGCACGTCCTTTTGCATCATATCCACATTGAACAGCACCTCCTCCGGCTCTTCCACGATATAAGACGCGCGATATTGCAATGCCCCGGAGGCAAGAACGGATTTGAGATAGACCTCAACGGCTTGCTGGCGCGGAATGCCACTTTTCTCGGCCAGCAGTATGCCCTCGCAAAAGGCCAGGAACTGGACCGGCAGCGCCAGGTTAAGACCGACCTTCATCGCCACGGCGGCCCCATTCCCGCCCATATGGGTCACTGTGGGGCCAATATCTTGCAAGATTGGCAGGACTCGCTGCAGCGCATCTTCCGCCCCACCGACCATGATCGACATCTTGCCGGCGGCCAGGGTGATGATGCTCCCGGAGACCGGGGCGTCAAGCATCTGCGCCCCCCTATCGGCTACCCGGGCGGCCAGCTTCCGACTGAACGACGGGCTGGCCGTGCTCATATCGACAAAAATCTTCCCCGGCCCCATTCCGGCCAGGATGCCGTCGGGTCCCAGCGCGACCGCCTCTAACGCAGCCGTATCCGCAACCACGGTGAAGGTCACGTCGACCGCTTCAGCGACGGCCCGGGGCGAGTCGGCCCACTGCATGCCCGCATCGAGCAGCCACCGGGCTTTGGACCGGGTACGATTGTAGCCGGTGATGGTGTAGCCCAGGCCCAGCAGCCGTTTAACCATATGGCCGCCCAGTGAGCCTAGACCCACGAAGCCAATAGGGTGGCCTTTTGGGTATCGGTCATAAAGCTCCGTTCCTCTGAAAATAGACCGTTTCAGGAGTCCGGAATTCATTCCGGACTCCTATTTTCATAGCCGTTGTCGTCCCATAGGGACTGTCCGGTTCCTCTTCTATACCGCCCGCCTGATCTCCTCGACCGCTTCGGGGTTGACCAGGGCGCTCAGGTCGCCGGGGTCCTGGCCGAGATAGGCCGCCCGGATGACCCGGCGCATCACTTTGGCGTTGCGGGTTTGGGGAATTGCGCCCACGAACTTGATGGCTTTGGGCGCCAGGGGCTTGCCCATATTGTCCACGATGAGGGCCTGCAGCTCGTCCCGCAGCGTGTCGTCGGGGGTTGCCTGGCTTTGCAGAACGCAGAAGCAAACGACCGCCTGGCCCTTGATTTCGTCGGGCACGCCGATGGCAGCGGCTTCAGCCACAGCCGGGTGGCCGACCAGGACCGATTCGACCTCGGCCGGCCCCAGGCGCTTGCCGGCCACCTTGATCGTGTCGTCCGAGCGGCCCAGGATGTACCACAGGCCGTCCTCGTCGATGGCGGCGAAATCGCCGTGGACCCAGGTGTTGGGAAAGCGCGACCAGTAGGTGGCGATGTACCGTTCCGGGTCTTTCCAAAAGCCACGGGTCATGCCGATCCACGGCTGGCGGACGACCAGCTCGCCCACTGCGTTGCGCAGGGGATTGCCGTCGTCGTCGACTACGTCGGCGGCCATACCGGGCACCGGGCCGGAGAAGGCGCAAGGCTTGAGCGGCAGCAGCACATTGCCCATCAGGATGCCGCCCGAAATCTCGGTCCCGCCAGAATAGTTGATGATGGGCACTTCCCTCCGGCATACGGTGTTGAAGAACCACAGCCAGGGATCGGGGTTCCAGGCTTCGCCGGTTGAGCCGGTGATCCGCAGCGACGACAGGTCGTGCTTTTTGACCGGGGCGTCGCCGTGGGCCATCAGCATGCGGGCGAAGGTGGGCGAGATGCCCAGCGCGGTCACGCCGTGCCGCTCTACCAGCGCCCAGACCCGGTCGATCTCGGGGTAATCCGGCGAGCCGTCGTAGAAAAGCATACTGGCTCCCAGCAGCAGCGTCCCGAAAACCTGCCAGGGGCCCATCATCCAGCCCATATCGGTCATCCAGTAAAGGGTGTCCTCCGGGTGCAGGTCCAGGCCGTGGGCCATATCCTGCGCCCCCTTGAGCGGGAAGCCGCAGTGGGTGTGGACCGCGCCCTTGGGTCGCCCGGTGGTGCCGGAGGTGTAAATGATCATCAAAGCGTCCTCGGCGTCCGTTCGCTCGGTGGAGGCGGTCACCGGCTGCCCGGCTACGAAGTCATCCCACCACACATCGCGCCCGGCCTGCATCTCGACCCGGTTGCCGGCCCGGCTGAGAACGATGACCTTTTTCACGGTCGGCACGTCGCGCAGGGCCTCGTCGGCGGTCGGTTTCATCGGCACGACCCGGCCCCGGCGATACGCGCCGTCGCAGGTGAACAGCGCTTTGGCGTCGGCGTCGGCCAGCCGGGTGGCAACGGCTCCCGCGCCGTAGCCGGAGAAAAGGGGCAGAATGATGCCGCCGATTTTGGCGATGGCCAACAGGGCGATGGCGATCTCCGGCACCATCGGCAAGTACAGGCCAACCGCGTCGCCTTTGCCCAGACCCGCCGCCCGCAGGGCGTTGGCGCAGCGATTAACCTCGATCCACAGGTCGCGGTAGGTGAAGATGCGGGTCCGGCCTTCCTCGCCCTCCCAGCGCAGCGCGGCCCGGTTTTGGGTGGGCGTGCCGATCCATTTGTCGAGGCAGTTGTGGACGACGTTCATCTTTCCGCCGACGCACCACTGCGGAAATTGAATCCCGCCGCTCAAATCGAGGAGGGTGTGGTAAGGTTCGTAAAATTCGATCCCCAGGTCTTCCAGCACGGCCTCCCAGAACCAGGCCACGTCGTCCGTGGACTGCTTCAGCAATTCCTCGAAGGTCTGGAGGCCGTGCCGGTCCATAAACCGCTTCAGGTTGCTGCGCTCGATGTAGCCCGGCGAGGGCCGCCAGACGATGTCGCCGCCGAAATCGAAAGGGTCTTGAGACGCCATTGGCTCTTTCCTCCTAAAACTGCTCTTACCACCCTGAACTTTAACCCTCCCCCCTTAACTTGTCAAATCAAAACGGAACTGACCGCGCGCCAGTTCCGTTTTGCCGGGTTTGGGGTTTTGGGGTCCGGCCCATCAGCCGAGGTTGTGGATGTAGTCTTGCAGCTTCCGTTGCGAAATCTTGATGTATTTGTCAAGGATGATCTCCGCCATCTCTGCTTCGCTCAGACGGATTCTCAAAATGTCGAGGGCGTCTTCCGGGGATTGGCCGTAGGCCAGCTTTTGTTTGCCGTTCGCCATTTCAAACAGATACATATAGTGCGGGTTGCTGAAACTGCTCATGCTTTGACCAACGCCTCCGCGTACGCGCCCGATTTCCCGCCACCGGCGGCGTCCAGGCCCCGGTTGATTTCGTCGTCGTACTTGCCGGCCAGCAGCTCGCGGTAGAAGCCGTAATCGATGCCCTTGACCTTCTCGTCGTCGGGGAAGCGGTGGTAATTATCCCGGCTCATCAGGCTCTTGCCCTCGGCGATGAGCTGGTAGCCCAAGGCCGAGCCGGGGTAGGGGGCGTAGTAGGAGATGGAGGGAAAGACGTAGCGCATCGACTTGAGCATACGCATCGTCTTGAAGGCGTCCTCCGGCGTTTCGCCGGGGATGCCCAGCATAATGTTGGCCCAGAACTTGGGCGGCGCTTTGCCCTCGCGCTGCATTTCGTCGCCCAGCCGGTTGACCAGGTCGATGGCGAAGTAGTTGTCCTCCTCGGTGCACTCCTTGTTGAGCAGCCGCAGGATGCGGTCGCTGCCCGATTCAAAGCCGATGGAGATGGTGTTCCAATTCGTCTCCCGGACCAGGGCCTCGAACAGATCGGGCCACTGGCGGATCGTATCGGACCGCCCGGCGGCCCAGTAAGGCCAGAGCTTGTTGGCCCGGCGCGGGTATTTCTCGATCCATTCTTGCAGCCATTTCGGGTTTTGAAAGAACATCGAGTCGTGGATGACAACCGAGCCCAGGCCGTACCTGTCGTCCAGGTAATTCAGCTCCTCGATGACCAATTCGACGGGCCGGCGGCCCATATTGGGGATGTAGGAGTTTTCGTTGCAGAAGACGCATTGCCAGGGGCAGACCCGGCTGGTGATGACCGTGGCCACCGGCGGCGGGCCCCAGCCACATTCCGGCTCGAGGGGCCAGCCGAAGTTTTTGCGCAGCCGCCGGGCCGGTTTGGGCCAGAGGGTGCGGTCGATCATCGGCCACTCGGCCATCGACCTGGCCCCGATGCCGACGACCAGTCGCGGAAAGGCCAGCGGGTCCTTGACCAGATCGACGATGACGTTTTCGCCCGGTCCCTGGCAGATGCGGTCGAACGCCTCCACCTCCAGCATCTCGTCCGGGGCGACGGTGGCGTGCATCCCGCCGGCGATGACCAGGCCGTCCGGGTTCACTTCCTTGAAAAGTTGCGCCGATTTCAGGGCCACCGGGAAGGTATAACTGCGGACGTTCATCAGCAGCATCCGGTATCCGCCAAGTTGTTTGCGTAGCTGGTCCCAGTGGGTCACGGCGCGGGTGGAGGCCAGATCGGTGTTGATGCCGTGCCGGTGGAGGATGGTTCGCAACAGCCCCAGCCCGTGATCTTGCCACTGCTCGTGGGGGCCGTCGGGGTGAACCAGGTCCCCCAGGTCGCCCAGGTCCAACCACAGGATGTTTGATTTCCGCTTCCGGCCCGGCCAAAATCCAAGCATATTGTCACCTGCCCCGAATTTTTATAGAATTCGTTTTGTTTAATCGGAGGCTAAGTATAGTATAGCCGAGGGAGCAGGTCAAATTTATGGCGGGTATCGCCCCAAAACCAAAGGCTCATATTCAGTACAAGTGACCGGCACTTTATTCTTCCTTCCAGAAGTGCCGGTCACTTTTGCACTTGTTCTGGACATGAGCCAAACTGAAATACCCCCGTTGCACCCGGGTGTGTCCCGAATTTTAGGTGCGACGCACTTTCAACAAATCATTTGCCTGAAAAGCACGCTGGGAACCACAAATTCGTGCCTTGAAATGAGCGATAGAAGTGCGTCGCACCTGATCCGCCTAAAATTTGGGACGCACCCTTGCACCCGCCCTGCTTTCGATCTGAGGGGAGTCACGTTATAATGGAATCACTGC
>JBHHXL010000075.1:0-15153 GCA_046757065.1 Anaerolineae bacterium | reverse complement strand
AATGTGCTATAAAAGACGGTCGTGATCAAGACCAGGGGGAATCGCGCGTGAGACCGGCGATTCAATTTGAGGCAGTTTCTCGAAAGTTCATCTTACAGCGCCAGCGACCTCGTTCATTCCAGGAGCTGGCGCTTAGCCTGCTGCGCAGGCAAGGGCGAGAGCCGCCGGAGGAGTACTGGGCCCTGCGCGATGTCAGCTTCCAGGTCGCGCCGGGCGAGTCGGTCGGTTTAATCGGGCCGAACGGCGCGGGCAAGAGCACGGCCTTGAAGCTCATCGCCCGCATCATCGAGCCGACCTCGGGCCGCATCCGGATCGAGGGCCGGGTGGGCGCACTGCTGGAACTGGGCGCCGGTTTCCACCAGGACCTGACCGGGCGGGAGAATATCTACTTAAACGGCGCGATTTTGGGCATCAGCAGAGCCCAAATCCAGCGTAAACTGGATGAGATCATCGCCTTCGCCGAGCTGGAGCGGTTTATCGATGTGCCGGTCAAGCACTACTCGTCGGGGATGTACGTGCGCCTGGGCTTCTCGGTGGCGGCCTTTACCGACCCGGAGGTGCTGGTCGTCGACGAGGCCCTGGGGGTGGGCGACGCCGCTTTCCAGCGCAAATCGATGGAGCGCATCGCCCATCTGCAACAGGCGGGCGTAACCATCCTGCTCGTCTCCCACAGCCTGGACGCGGTGCGCAACGTCTGCCAGCGGGCCATCTGGATGGATGAGGGCCGGCTGGTGGCCGACGACGCGACCGAAACGGTGCTTCGACAGTACATCTGGCATTCTTATCGCACCGATGCTGCGGCGGTGATCGACGATGCCGGCCGGCGCTGGGGCAGCGGCGAGGTCAAGATCGAGGGGGTGCGCTTCCTGGATGACGGCGGTGAGGAACGACAGGTTTGGGTCACCGGCGAGCGGCTGCGGGTGGAGATCCGGTATCGAGCCTGCGAGCGCGTCGAACGCCCGGTCTTCGGTTTGGCCGTTCACCGGGGCGACGGCACGCACGTCAGCGGCCCGAACACCCAGTTCGCCGGCTATGAAATTCCCTGGGTGGAAGGAGACGGCGTCGTTCAATACACCGTCCCCTCGCTGCCGTTGCTGGAAGGGAGTTATTACCTGTCGGTGGCCGTGCACGACTCGGCGGATACGCAGATGTTTGATTACCACGATCGCTTGTACCCTTTCCAGGTGGTCCATATGGAAGGGGAGCGGTATGGCTTGGTTACATTGCAAGGGGGATGGTCCTGGAACGGGCAAGCGACCAAGGACAGCTTCTGATCATCAGCCACGAGATCGTCGGGCCAAAGATGGCCGGGCCGGGCATTCGCTACTACCACCTGGCGCGGGTTCTGGCCCGGCAGCTCGAGGTCGGCCTGGCCGCGCCGGAAGGCTCCAGCCTTGAGCCTGGTGCGGATTTCGCCCTGTTTTGCTACCGCTCCGGCCAGGATGGCCATCTGGAGGAGGCGATCCGGCAGGCCCAGGCGGTTCTGATCCCGGCCATTTTGTTGGTTCAGGTGCCGTCTCTACTGCGCTCGACTGTGCCCCTGGTCATCGACGGTTACGATCCGTTCCTGGCCGAGACCCTGGCCCTGAGCCGGGATGGCCTGGGGCAATTGCAGCAAACGCTAACGCGGGCCTACCTGGCCGGTGACTTTTTCATCTGCGCCAGCGAGCGCCAGCGAGATTGGTGGCTGGGCCTGTTGGAGGCCCACGGGCGGGTCAACGCCTGGACCTTTCAAACCGACCCCTCCTTGCGCTGCCTGGTGGATGTCGTTCCCTTTGGCCTGCCGGAGGAGCCTGCCCGCCATACGGCCCAGGTTGTGAAGGGGGTCTGGCCGGGCATTGACTCCGGCGATCGGGTGATTTTGTGGGGCGGGGGGCTGTGGCCCTGGCTCGACCCGCTGACGGCGATTCGAGCGATGGCCAGGTTGAAAGAGCGCCGCCCGGATGTGCGCCTCATCTTCCCCGGAACGCGGCATCCCAATCCGAACATGGCCGGCATCCCCACCCACCATCGGGCCGCCGTCCAACTGGCGCAGGAGTTGGGCCTGTTGGATAAGACCGTGTTTTTCGGGGACTGGGTTCCTTACGCCGATTGGCCCAACGTCCTGCTGGAAAGCGACCTGGCTCTGACCCTGCACTTCGATACGCTGGAAACCCGGCTGGCTTTTCGCAGCCGGGTGCTGGACTATGTCTGGGCCAGTCTGCCGATTGTCGCCACCCGTGGCGACGCAACCGGCGAGCTGGTCGTCCGGCACGGACTGGGGCTGGAAGTAGACTATGAAGACGCGGAGGGCGTGGCCGAGGCGATGTTGCACTTGCTGGAGATGCCGGGCCGGGCCTTCCAGCCGCGCTTCGAGCGGGTGCGCCGGGAGCTGACCTGGGAGCGGGCCGCCCGGCCCCTGGTCGAGTTCTGCCGCCGCCCGCGCCGCGCGCCGGACAAGGCGGCCTTGGGCCCGGACCTGGGCAATCCCTTCTACCTGGGCCGCATCGCCCACCTGCAAACCCTGGTGGAAGGTTACGAGCAGGGGCGGTTCATCCGCCTGATGCGCTGGTTCCATCGTCTCAGGGGGCGGGCAAGATGATGGCTACGACCGGATCGATGCCGGCTTCGGTGATTATCCCGGCCTGGAACGGGCGCGACTATCTGCCGGCCTGCCTGGAGGCGCTTCTGGCCCAGGACTACCCGGACCTTGAAATCATCGTCGTTGATAACGCTTCAACGGATGGCTCGGCCGATCTGGTGGCGGAGACGTTCTCAGAGGTACATCTGATCCGAAACAAGCGTAACCTGGGTTTCGCCGGGGGCTGCAACGCCGGGCTGAAAGCGGCCCGGGACGATCTGCTGATCTTGCTGAACCAGGACACGCAGGTCCATCCCGGCTGGCTGCAAGCCTTGAGCTATGCCCTCGAGGGGAGCAAGATCGGCGTGGCCGGCTGCAAAATCCTTTACCCTGACGGCGAGACGATGCAACACGCCGGCGGGTGGCTGGAATGGCCGCTGGGCATCGCCCATCACTACGGCCAGGGGGAGCCGGATGCGGGCGAGTGGGACGCCCCAAAACCGGTGGAGTTCGTCACCGGCGCGGCGATGGCCTTCCGGCGGGAGGTGCTGGAGCGCGTCGGCTTCCTGGACGAAGGTTTCTGGCCGGGCTATTTTGAGGACATCGATTTTTGTTTCCGGGCGCGCCGGGCCGGTTATGAGGTTCTTTACGCGCCGGAGGCGAAGTTGTCCCACGCCGAAAGCACGTCGATCTCGGAGCAGGCGCACATCTCCGAATTTTACCAGCGCGGGCGGCTGCGCTTTCTGCTCAAACACCTGCCGCCCGACCGCTTTCTGGCCGAGTTCGTCCCGGCGGAGGAGGCGTACCAGTGGCCGGCGATCCTGGGTTACGAGAGTCAGGCCCTGCGCCTGGCTTACCTGAAGGCTATTGCCGATGCGGGCGCAATCCTTCGTCATCGCTGGCAGGCCGATGCGGGTACGATCGATGCAGTGCTCCGGGCCTTGCGCCGTTTACACCAACTGGCCTGGGCCAGCGACTGGAAAAAGGTTGAAGAGTCGCTGGCCGGGACGCTGCCGCCGGTTGGAGCGGAGGATGAGCCGCCGGCGTTGAGGGAGTTTGAGTTCGAATCGGAAACCCCGCTGCTTGGACCCTGGCTGGCCCGGTTTCGCCGGTTCTGGTACGGCATCGCCGCTCGCTGGGCGGTGCGGTTCCTGGCCCAACAGCAGGAGGCAATCAACCGCCGGCAGGAAACGATCAACCGGCGGCAGGCGGCGAGCCAGCAGCACTACGTGCAGGCCCTGGAACGACGATTGATGGAGTTAACGGAGGAGCATAGCCTGTTAGTCCGGGAAGTAGCCGACCTTAAGTTAGAGAGCAAGCCAGGCGTCGACGACAACACCGTTTAATCAGGAGGAATGGATGACTGTTTTTATCACCGGCGGGGCCGGTTTCATCGGTTGCAATCTGGCCGATTATCACTTGAAGCGAGGGGATCGCGTAATTGTTTATGATAACCTGTCCCGCAAAGGCACAGACACCAACCTGAGTTGGTTGCAAGCGAACCACGGCGATGCCCTGAGCTTCGTCCGGGGCGATATTTGCGATTTTGAGGCGCTGCGATCGGCCCTGCCGCCGGAAGCGGAGCGGGTCTATCATATGGCCGGCCAGGTGGCCGTCACCACCTCCGTGGTCGATCCGCGCAGCGACTTTGAAGCCAACGCCCTGGGCACGTTCAACGTCCTGGAGGCGGTCCGCCAGGTTGCGCCGCAGGCCAGCCTCTTCTACGCCTCGACCAACAAGGTCTACGGCGGCATGGAAGAGGTGGCCATTGTCGAAGAGGAGAAGCGTTATCGCTACCGTGACTTGCCGCAGGGCGTCCCGGAGACGCAGACGCTCGATTTCCACTCGCCCTACGGCTGTTCGAAAGGCTGCGGCGACCAATACGTGCGGGATTACGCCCGCATTTACGGCCTGCGAGGCGTCGTCTTCCGCCAGTCGTGCATCTACGGCACGCGCCAGTTCGGGGTGGAGGACCAGGGCTGGGTGGCCCACTTTTGCATCGCTGCCCGCCTGGGCCGGCCGATCTCGATTTATGGCAACGGCAAGCAGGTGCGGGACGTGCTCTGGATCGGGGACCTGATCGCCGCTTACGAAGCGGCGGCGGCTCACATCGATCGGGCGGCGGGCCAGATTTACAACATCGGCGGCGGGCCGCAGAACACGATGTCGATCTGGGCCGAGTTCGGCCCCATCCTGGAGGAACTGGCCGGGCATCCCCTGCCCGTGACCTACGGCGATTGGCGGCCCGGCGACCAGCCGGTTTACATTAGCGACATCCGCAAGGCGGAAGCGGAGTTGGCCTGGCGGCCCCAGGTGTCAGTCTTGAACGGCGTCGAGCGCCTGTGGCGCTGGATCGATGCCAACCCGGGCTTGTTCGGCTGAATGAGGGCTGTCGCTCAGGGCAAAAGCACCGTTTTAGCTGGGATGGTTCAAGAGCCAGTCAAAACAGGTTGACAATCTCAGGCGAAGGAAAATATCGCTGTGTCACTAGAACTAGAATCCAAACACGATCATGAACCTCCGTTGGAGGAGATCATCGACATCCGCGACCCGGCCATCGACGTCGAGGCGGTAATGGCCCGAATCCGGGCCGGCATCCGCCGGCGACGGCAGCAGGCCGAGGCAGACGGCGTCGATCTAAAAAGCTTTGCCGCCGGGCTGGACGTGGCCCAGGCCCCGTCGTTGGGCCACGAGACGTTCTATAACCTGCACCGGCTGAGCGCCAGCTACAACAAAATCAACGTCGGTATGGAGCTGACCGCCTCGACCCTGCCGGTCGTGGGCCCGCTGTGGCAAAAGGTGCGGCGCAGTTCTCACCAACTGGTGTTGTTCTACGTCAACAAGGTCGCCGGCAAACAGGTGGTCTTCAACAAATATGTGGTCCAGGCCCTGACTGCGCTGGTCAAGAACTTGGCCGAGGAAAACGGGCGGATGAAAGCCGAGCTCGAGGGCCTGCAAGCCCGAATCGCCGCTCTGGAAGCGGCCCTGGAGCGCCGCGAGCGTGAATGATCGCCTGCGCCTGGGGATCGTCATCGCCCGCTACGGCCCGGAGGTCCTGGGCGGCGCGGAGACGTTGGCCCGCGGACTGGCCGAGCATTTGCCCCGGCACGAGTTCGAGGTCGAAGTCTTGACCACCTGCGCCCGGGATTTGATGGGCTGGGACAACGTTTACCCGCCCGGCCTGACGTATGTCAACGATGTGCCTGTGATTCGCTTTCCAATCGATCACGCCCGGCGCGACGCGGACCGCTACTGGGAGTTGCTGCTCAAGTTCACCAACGGCTGGCCGACCACCGTCGAGGAGGAGTACGAGTGGGTCGAGCACAGCGCCCACAGTCCGGAGTTGTATGCCTTCCTGGCCGGGCGCGGCGCGCGTTACGATTTCATCATTTTTGTGCCCTATATTTTTGGCCCAACCTACTACGGCGTGGAGTTGTTCCCCGAAAAGTCTGTCCTGTGGCCCTGCCTGCACGACGAACCGTTTGCCTACTTTCAACCCACCCGTTTGATGATGGAAGCCTGCCGGGGCCTGATGTTCAACAGCGAGCCGGAGCGGACCCTGGCCCTGGGGGGGGTCGGGGTGCGGCATCGAGGGGGGCATGTCATAGGTTTTGGCCTCGAAGATTTTAAGGCCGACGGCGATCGCTTCCGCCGCAAGCACGGCCTCGACGGACCGTTCATCCTCTACTCCGGGCGCGTCGAGGGTATGAAAAACGTGCCGCTGCTCCTGGATCACTTTCGGGCCTACAAGCGGGCGCGGCCTGGCAATCCGCTCAAGCTGCTGATCATGGGCACAGGTTCGACACCGGTACCCAGGCATGCTGATATTGTACCGCTGGGCTTTGTGCCCGAACAAGAAAAACTTGACGCCTTCGCCGCGGCCACGATCCTGTGCCAGCCGTCTGTGATGGAGAGCTTCTCGATTGTGCTCATGGAGGCCTGGCTGGCCGGCACACCGGTCCTGGTCCACGGCGATTGCGACGTGACCCGCTACCACGTCCTGCGGGGCAACGGCGGCCTCTACTTCAGCGACGAGGACGAATTCGCCGGGGCGCTCGATTGGTTTCTGGACAACCCGGATCTGCGGCGGCGGATGGGGCGGGCCGGCCGGGCTTACGTCCGGCGGGAGTACAATTGGGGAACGGTCCTGGATCGCTTCCGGGCCGCGCTGGGGTTTTGGAGGGGTGTTGGGTGAGTAAAATCGCCATCCACCAGATCATGCCCGGCTTTTTGTACGGCGACGCCCTGGGCAACCAGGCGGCCTACATCCGCAATCTGCTGCGCGAGTGGGGCTACCGCTCGCAGGTCTACGCCCAGTTCCGCGACAATCGCCGGGCCGATCCGGGCCTGGACTTCACCCGCTGCACCGGCCAGCCCGACGACGTCTTGATCTACCATTACTCCATCGGCTCGCCCCTGACCGGATTCGTGCGGGGTTGGCCGGGCAAGCTGGTTGTCTATTACCACAACGTCACCCCGGCCCATTTTCTGCGAGACTACAACCCGGAGATGGCCGATCTGCTGGCCCAGGGCCGCCAGGAGTTGGCCGACTTCAAGGATGTGCCCTTCGCCCTGGCCGCCTCGGAGTATAACCGCGAGGAGATGCTCGAACTCGGCTACCGGCGGGTGGAAGTGGTGCCCTACTTCATCTATTTTGACGAGTTGCTGGAGTCGGCAGACAGCCTGGCCGGGCGGGAGATCGCCGAACGCTACGCCGCCGGCGGCTGGGTGAACCTCCTGTTCGTGGGGCGCATCGTGCCCAACAAGCGGCAGGATGACCTGATCCGGGCCTTCAATTACTACCATCGCCGGGTCAACCCCCGCTCGCGGCTGCTGCTGGTCGGCTCGGATGGCAACGCCCCCGGCTACCGGGTCGAGCTGGAGGTGCTGGCCGGCAGCCTCGGCCTGGAAGAAGTTCACCTGACCGGCCCGGTCGGGTTGAAGGAGGGCCTGGGCGGCTATTTCCGCGCCGCCGACGTCTTCCTGTCGATGAGCGAGCACGAAGGCTTTTGCGTGCCGCTGCTGGAGGCGATGCGCTTCGATACACCGGTGGTTGCCTACCGCGCCGCCGGCGTGCCCTACGCCCTGGGTCAGGCCGGGGTCCTGGTCACCGAAAAGCGGTACGACGTCGTCGGCGAATTGATCGACCTGTTGGTCAACGACCCCGGTTTGCGCCAGCAGGTCATTAGCGGCCAGCGCCGCCGTTTGCAGGACTTTGCCCCAGAGGCCACGGCGCGGACATTACGGTCTCAAATCGAGAAGATGCTGGCCCTGTTCGGCTCGTAAGTCCGAGACGCGGTTGGGCTGCGGAAACTTGTGGGACCAATGACGCATTGTTTGTAGCGGCGATATTTGTTAGTCTAGCATTTGTACCAAAACCTGGCCACCTGACAGTTTTAGAATTAGGACACAGATGAACGCAGATAAACACAGATTAGGTTAAAAAATTAGAGAGAAATCTGTGAACATCTGTGTAATCTGTGTCCAATGAAAAAACCGCAAACTGAAAGTGTCAGGTAGCTAGCATCAAAACCTGAAGTTGTGAGGAGTACAGATGTTAGACACACTTTTGAAAAAGCCCTTTCACTTGGGTTTAGTTTTGCTCGTTTTAATGCTGGTTGGCTCAATCCAATTGAGTAACTCGCTGAAAGTCGATGCCGGCCCGACGCTGGCGGAATATCCGGCAGAACACTGGCAATTAAGAGGGGCTCGCATTGAGGACAGCTCGCCGACGCTGGCCAACGTGGACGCCGACCCTGAGCTGGAAATCCTGATCGGGGGTTTGGACGGCACCTGCGGCGGGCGGCTCTACGCCTACAACTCCAACGGCAGCGAGCTGTGGAGCGTGCAAACATCAGGCCCGATCAACTCGACCCCGGCGGTGGCGGACATCGACGGCGATAATCAGGTCGAGGTCGTAGTTGGCGTCGGCGGCTGGTCCGGCTCCGAGGGCTGCGCCGACGGCGGGGTGCTGGCCGTCAACGGCGCTAGCGGCGCTCAGGAGTGGTTCTTCACCACGGCGGACTGGCTGAACCACTCGCCCGACGGCCACCCCGACGGGGTCTTCTCCTCGCCGACCATCGGCGATGTGGACGGCGACGGCGATCTGGAGATCGCCTTCGGGGCCTGGGACCAGTGCATTTACCTGCTGGACGGCTCCGGCAATGCGGTTTGGGGCACGCTGCCGGGCGTTCCGGCGGGGTCCTTCTGCAACGACCGGGGCTTTTACAACGAGGACACCATCTGGTCTTCGCCGGTGTTCTTCGACCTGACCGGGGACGGCAAGCGGGAGATCATCATCGGCGCGGACATCACCGCCGGCAACCGCAGCGGCGATCCGTCGGGCGGCTACCTGTACGTGCTCGACAAGGATGGCAACCAACTGGCCCGGGAGTGGGTCGATCAGGCCATCTATTCCTCCCCCGCCGTGGCCGATCTGGATAACGACAACAACCCGGAGATCGTCGTCGGCAGCGGCCTGTTTTTGGACGGGCAGGGCTACTATGTGACCGCCTACAACTACAACGGCTCGGCCTCGACCGTAACCGACCGGCTGGTGCAGAAGTGGAAGGCGACCACCGCCGGTCGCGTCTTCTCCTCGCCGGCCCTGGGCGACCTGAACGAGGATGGCGTTCTGGATGTAGCTATCACCGCTTTCAACGGCGATTGGGGCAACGACGGCAGTTGGGTTTACGCCCTGAACGGCGCGAACGGGAGCACGTTGTGGGTTTTGCCCCAATGCGACCGTCTGAACAACAGCTTTCCGGGCCGCTCCTCGCCCACCCTGGCCGATATCGACGGCGACGACCATTTGGAAGTGCTCTTCTCCCACGCCTGGGAGGTGACCATCATCAACCATAACGGCGTCTACTACACCGACCACGGCGTCTTTGGCTCCGGCAACGCGGCCTGTAACGCGGCCACCGCCGGAACCTCCGGCGTTTACTACCTGGCGAATTATTCCATCTTCGGCGCTCCCGCCGTGGGAGATATTGACCTGGACAACGATCTGGAGATCGTTGTCGGTGGGGCCTTTGCCTTCAACGATAACAGCAGCGGCGGCCTGCACGTCTGGCGGAACCATCCTATGGCCGGTGACGACAAGATGCCCTGGCCGATGTTCCACCACGACGCGCAAAACACGGGCCACTTCCCCCGGCCCCCGGCGCTGTCGGTTTCGCCTACTTCGCTGCTGGTCATGCATCAATTCGGCGATACCGGCGACGCCAGGGGGACGCTGCAAATCCAAAACACCGGCGATGGCAGCTTCGATTGGAGCGCCAGCGCCAGCCAGCCGGTTACGGTGACCCTGTCCTCGGGGGCGGGAACGGTGGTAACTGGAATGCAGGTGTCCGTAACCGTCGAGACTTCGGGTTACGTTACGGGTACTTACAGCCTGGGCAGCATCTCCGTTAACGGCACGTCGGGTGGTAACCCCGTGACCAGCAGCCCGGCTTCCATCCCCGTTACCCTCTTCGTGGGCCAGGTCTACGATGTCTACTTGCCGCTGACGCTGAAGTAGAATGTAAAGAAGTAGATGCGCCTGTTGCACGTCAACGCTGCTTACGTCCCCTTCATCGGCGGGGCCGAAGTCTATACCCAGACCATCTCGGAACGCTTTGCCGCGAGCGGCCATCCGGTGACTCTGGTCACCAGCAACGCCGCCGAGGTGGAGTACTTTTGGAATCCGCGCAAGCAACACGTCCCGCCGGGGCGCGAGCGCCGCAACGGGGTCGAGGTCGTTCGTTGCGAGGTCGGCCATCTGCCGCTGTCGCCTGGGTCTTTCTACCTCTTGCGGCGGCTGGCGACGGTCATCGGCGGCTGGCCGGTCAACACCCTGCCGCTGTTGCGCCGCCTGGCCCGGCATATGCCCGGCGTGCCCGGCATCGAACCGGCGCTGGCCGCGCTGCCAGGTCCGGTTGACCTGGTGCACGGCGTCAACATCGCCCTGGAATGGCCGCTGCTGGCCGCCTGGCGCTACGCCCGCCGGCGGCGGGTTCCCTTTGTCGCCACGCCTTTTGTCCACGTCGGGCAGGAAGGGCGCGGCGATGTGCTGCGCCACTACGTCATGCCCCACCAGCTCGAGGCCCTGCGCGACGCCGAGGCGGTCATCGTCCAGACCGGCATCGAGCGGCGGGCACTGGCTCGCCTGGGCGTGCCCGAGGAACGCCTGCACCGGCTGGGCATGGGTGTCGATCCGGACGCGCTCCGGGGCGGAAGCGCGGAGCGATTTCGGGCGCGGCACGGGTTGGAGGGGCCGCTGGTCACCTTTCTAGGCGTCGTCACCCGCGATAAGGGCAGTTTCCACCTGGTGCGAGCGATGGAGCGGTTGTGGGCTCAAGGGCAGGCGGCCCACCTGGCCATCGCCGGGCCGGCGGTGGACGAGTTCAAGCGCTTCTACGACCGCCTCCCGCCCGGAACCCGCCAGCGCGTGCGTCTGCTCGGCCCGGTTGTCGGTCAGGACAAGCGGGACTTGCTGGCCGCCACCGATGTGTTTGCCCTGCCCTCCCGTATCGATTCCTTCGGCATCGTCTTTCTCGAGGCCTGGGCCTGCGGCAAACCGGTGATCGGCGGCCGGGCCGGGGGCTTGCCCGATGTCATCGACGACGGCCTGGACGGCCTGCTGGTCGAGTTCGGGGATGTGCCGGGGCTGGCCGGGGCCATCGAGGGCTTGCTGGCCGATGCGGACCGGGCCGGGGCGATGGGCGCGCGCGGGCGGCGCAAAGTCGAAAGTCGTTACACCTGGGACCGCATCTGCGCGCGCCTGTTGGAGATTTACGAGCAAGTGGTGGGCCGCTCCTGATGCACCTGGCCATTAACGCCACGGAAATTGGCCGCCAGCGGGGCGGCAACGAGTCGTACCTGCAAGGGCTTTTGCAGGGGCTAAGCGACCTGGCTGTGCCGCCTGAGGTGACGCTGGTCCTGACCTCGACCGGCGAGAAGATGGTTCGCTCCTCCCCGGCCACCCCCTTTCAGATAGCCGGTGTGGGCGATTATCGCCGCCTGCCCTTCTACCTGTGGCAGCAGACGGCCGTCCTGCGCCGGGTGCGGCCCGATTGGTACGTCTCCACCTTTTTCCTGCCGCCGGTCACGCTTTGCCGGGCGGCGGTCCTGGTCCACGATCTGTCCTTTCGCGCCCACCCGAACTATTTTCCGGCCCGTATCAGCCTTTATATGCGCCTCCTGACCGGGCTGGCGGTGCGCCGGGCCGAGCGCGTGATCGCCCTGTCCGAGTTTACCCGGCAGGAGATCGCCCGCTTCCATCCGGAGGCGGCGGCCAGGACAGCCGTCGTCTATCCCGGCGTCGGGCCGCAGTTTTGCCCGGAGCCGGGCCCGGATGAGGCCCGGGTTTTACCGGTTTACGGGCTGAAACCCGGCTATATCCTGGCTCTGGGCAACATCCACCCGCGCAAAAACCTGGCCCGGCTGCTCCAGGCCTACGAGACGTTGCGGGGGCGCAGGGCTTCGACGCCGCCGCTGGTCTGGGTCGGCTTGCAGCGCTGGGACAGCGCGGCGCTGGTCCGGCAGGCGCGTGCTGCCGGGGTGGTGATGCCCGGTTTCATCGCCGGGGCAGACCTGCCGGCCCTCTATCGTGGGGCGGCGATGCTTGCCTATCCCTCCCTGTACGAAGGCTTTGGCTTGCCTCCCCTGGAGGCGATGGCTTGCGGCACACCGGCTATCGTTAGCAACACGACCAGCCTGCCCGAGGTTGTCGGCCAGGCCGCGCTGCGGGTCAATCCAACCGACGTCGAGGGCATTGCGGGAGCGATGGCCCGCCTGCTGGACGATGCTCCTCTGCGGCGGCGCTTGCGGGAGTCGGGCCTCGAGCGGGCCAGGGAGTTTACCTGGACGCGCACCGCGCAACGGCTGCTGGCCTGTCTGGAGGACCGGGGAGGAACGCCCGCCGGGGTTTGAATTTGACAAGCCCAATCGCCCGTGTAGAATAGGGGGCGCTTCTTCTCAGGCATTTCTCAGCGGCAGACCAGGATAGTTTAGGGTCTGCTGATTTTCTGTTGCCAGGCATTTGAATCCCTCGGCAACATCGATGAGTCGGGAGGGTGGGTGGCAAAGTGATAACATCCCGGCCCCAGACCATATCAAAATGGACTCATAGCCTGACCCGCCGAACAGACACTTATCTTGGGGTCATTATTTTATCGTTAGGCGTTGTCCTGCTGGTCGGTTTGGGCCTGGTTTGGCTGTCCAGGGATGGGGGAGCCTGGGTCTATCCCGAGCAAGGGCAGGTTGCAGGCGTTGCCTCGCAGGAATTGGTCGGCCTGACCAGAGTGGGCCAGACCTTTGTCGCCTCTCAGGCCGGGCTGAAGGCCATCGACGTCAAAGTCGAAACCTTCGGACGACGGAACAGCCAACCACTTCTGTTCCACCTGAGCCAGGGCCCCGAAGTGGCGTCAGACCTGCGCCAGGCCGTAGTATCGGCGGCAACGCTGGCCGATGACGGTTGGGCCCGTTTTGCCTTTGAGCCCCTGCCCGATTCTCGCTTGAGCTATTATTATTTCCACCTTGAATCGCCTACATCTACGCCGGGCGATGCGATTACAGTTTACTATGGCCCTCCCGAGGCTTATCTGGATGGGGCTTTGTACGCCGACGGGCAACCGCAAGAGGCCCAACTCGTCTTCCGGCTGGTGTACGACCGGCGGTTGATGGCCTGGGAGTTTGCCCGGGGCCTGGCGGCCTCCATCCCTGCCGCCGTGATGGTTGCTTTGCTGTTGCTCCTGCCGGGCGGGGCTCTGCTGGCCTGGTTGTGGCCGGAGGCTGAACTGGATGGGTTTGGATGGTGGGTTGCAGCGAGTGGCATCAGTGTAGCTTTATTCCCGGTTCTTGTCCTCTGGCTACGGTTGGCGGATATCAGGCTGGCTGGGTGGCTGATCGGGCTCCTGATTTTTATCAGCGCTCTCAGCCTGGGCTGGCTGGGGAAAAAGCGCCGGTCTGGCCGAAGTCTGGCAGGTGGGCGAGGATTTTCGCCCTTTCGAGCGGGCATCCTGAAAAAAGTGTCCCCGCTGGATGTGGCTCTGGCTGTTGTGGTTCTATTGATTTTCCTGGTTCGTCTGGCCATCGCCCGCAATATCACCGTTCCATTTTGGGGTGATTCATATCAGCATACCGTGATCTCCCAACTTGTCGTAGATAATGGCGGGTTGTTTAGTTCGTGGGAACCTTATGCTGACCTCCATTCGCTAACTTACCATTTCGGTTTTCACGCCAACGTGGCATTTTTCCATTGGATAACTAATATTGAGATTATCAAGGCTGTTATCTGGATGGGACAGGTTATGAATATTCTGGCTGTGTTGGCCTTATATCCTTTGGCGGTACATTTTGCCGGAAGTCGATGGGCAGGTCTTGGGGCGGTATTGTTAAGCGGACTCCTGCTGCCGATGCCGATGTTTTATGTGAATTGGGGTCGTTTCACCCAGTTGAGTGGGCAAGTAATCCTGCCGCTGGCTATGTTGCTTACCTGGATTGTAGTAAAGACGGATAAACGCAATTGGCGCTTGATTGTGCTAAACTGGATAATCATTAGTGGACTTGCGCTGACACACTATCGGGTCTTGATCTTTTATTCTATATTCGTGCTGGCCCTAGGCATTGTGATGTTACGCCAACCCCGGCAGCGCGAAACGTTCATCCGCCTGGCGCTGTTGGCCTTAGGGGCCCTGATCATTGTTCTGCCGTGGTTCATTCACGTTTATGGTGGTAAGATTGCGGAGGCTTTCGTCACCCAGGTCACAACGCAGCCTGCGCGAATGTCTGGATTCCTGCGCCAGTACAATGCTATTGGCCCTCTATCCTCGTATATGGGGACGGGCTGGTGGTTGCTGACCCTGCTCGGCGTGGGCCTGGGTCTGTGGCAGCGGCAAAAAGCAGTTGCCATTCTTACGCTTTGGTCGGCATTGTTATTTCTTGCGGCTAACCCGGCCTTACTTCGTTTGCCCGGAACCGGGACAATCAGTAATTTTGCCATATTCATTGCAGTCTATATCCCGGTTTCGCTGGTCATCGGATTGCTTTTTGCAGCTATCGCTTCGCGTCTGGAACCCTGGCCTTGGGCACAGGGATCGCTGCTGGCCCTGGTCGTGGTCGCCGGGCTGTGGGGCGCTCGGCTGCAAAGCGCGGCCTTGCAACCGGCGCGGCACGCCCTGGTCACGCGGCCAGATTTGCAGGCAATGGCCTGGATCCGAAGCAATACCCCGGCCGACGCTCGCTTTTTGGTGAATTCTTTCTTTGCCTACGGTGGGAGCGCCATTGTCGGCTCGGATGGCGGCTGGTGGGTGCCTCTGCTGGCGGAACGGGCAAATACAGCACCTCCTCTCAACTATGCCTCGGAGCAAGGGCCTCGGCCCAATTATCGAGAGGAGGTCAACGCCTTAACGGCAGAGATTCAAGAAAGAGGTGTAGATCATCCGCAGGTGATAGCCTTGTTGCGCGAGCGTGGCGTCACTCACATTTACGTGGGTCAGAGGCACGGCCAGGTAAATTACAACGGGCCGCAGTTTCTGGAACCCGGGCAACTGCTAACCAGCCCCTACTTTCAACCTGTTTATCATCAAGATCGGGTGTGGGTGTTTGAG